>JBNKMC010000001.1:0-42523 GCA_050292865.1 Minisyncoccia bacterium
CTTTGGGGCGGGTTTTTCCGCGGCCTCGGCTATATGTTATCTTTGTCATAACAATGAAGACCAAATCACAAACAGTGTTCGTAGGACTATCAGGCGGAGTTGATTCCTCCGTGGCTGCTTTGCGTCTTAAAAAAGCCGGCTTTAATGTCGTCGGTGTATTCATCAAAGTCTGGCACCCAGACTGGCTTAAGTGTAACTGGGAACAAGAGAGACTCGACGCCATGCGAGTGGCAGCCAAGCTCGAAATTCCATTCCTTACCTGTGACGCAGAGAAGGCTTACAAAGACGACGTAGCTGACTACTTTATCAACGAATACAAAGCCGGCCGCACTCCAAACCCAGACGTAATGTGTAACAAGTATGTTAAGTTTGGTGCTTTTTTACGCTTTGCCAAAGACCATGGCGCAGACTACGTAGCCACCGGTCATTACAGCAGAAATGAAAAGGTAGAAGCAAAAAATGAAAAAGAATTTTATCACCTGCTTAGAGGTGTCGACCAAAACAAAGATCAGTCATACTTCCTTTGGACACTAACACAAGACCAACTTAGCAAAATACTGTTTCCAGTAGGAGATACACCGAAACCACAAATCAGAAAAGAGGCAGAAAAAGCCGGCTTGGTTACAGCTGAAAAAAAAGACAGTCAGGGAGTTTGTTTCCTTGGCCATATCGATATAGCCGAATTCATCGGTCACTATGTAGACTTAGAAGAAGGAGCTGTTTTAGATACTGCTGGTAATGAAATCGGTCGTCACCAAGGAGCACTCATCTACACCACTGGGCAGCGTCATGGTTTTATAATAAATAGCAAAGAAAATGCCAGGGGGGCACACTACGTGTTGAGTCGCGATTTGGAAAACAACACCATAACCGTAGCAACCGAGCCACCAACCCTAAGTACTACTGACACCATTGAGTTAAAGTCTCTCAACCTAATAACCAACCAACCACTGCCGGCAGAAGTCGAGATACAAACTCGCTATCGACAAAAACCAACGGTGGCTAAAGTGTTGCAGCAAAATGACGAAGTCATTTTG
Source organism: Minisyncoccia bacterium (assembly GCA_050292865.1). GTDB lineage: Bacteria > Patescibacteriota > Minisyncoccia > Phycocordibacterales > UBA918 > OLB19. The sequence goes on from JBNKMC010000001.1 coordinate 1,038, forward strand.
CTGCAACCAACCGAAGAAATAGACGGTGTAAGCATTGGTCAGTCATGTGTGATTTACCAAGCCGACCGTTGTCTCGGAGGTGGTATCATTAGTTAATGTCAGTAAACGTTCTCAAAGCAGACGGAACTTATGAAGAGTTCAATGTTAACAAACTAAAACACTCACTTAGTCGCTCAGGAGCCTCTGAAGATGAAATCAAAAGCATCATTGCTGAAATAGAACCAACTCTCTACGAGGGGATTCGTACCCAAGAAATCTACCGCAACGCTTTCTCATTGCTCCGAGAGTGTGGGTCACATGGAGCAGCTAGATATTCACTACGCCGTGCTATGTTTGGCCTTGGTCCGACCGGTTTTCCTTTTGAGGATTTCTTAGCCAGATTATATGAAACAGAAGGATACAAAACCAAAACCAGAATTACTCTAGCTGGCAAGTGTGCTGAACACGAACTCGATGTGGCTGCTTATAGAGAGACAGACAGCTTCGTGGCTGAAGCGAAGTTTCATGCTCGGCCGGGCATTAAGTCCGACCTGCAAGTTGCAATGTACTCCTATGCTCGACTACTCGACCTAAAAGACCAAAGAATCTGCCAGGCTGACGTTTGTGGAGTTAAGGATTTTCGTTTAGTAACAAACACTAAGTTTACTTCTGCGGCTGAGAAATACGCCAATTGCGTTGGTCTTACTATCCTAAGTTGGAACTATCCAGAAAAAGACAACTTGCACGACCTGATTGAAAAATCTGGCCTATATCCTATTACAGTTATTCAAGGTTTAAGTCATTCACAAAAATTAACACTAATAAACCGCGGGATTATTGTTTGTAGTGATTTGGTTGAACGACCGCAAGTACTGCGTCATTTACATCTAAGCAAGCAGCGCACAGAGTCGGTTTTGGCCGAAGCTAAAGAACTTTGTGTGAGCAAAATTCGCTTAGACTAAAATTACAAAATACTTTTAAAGTTCTGCTAGGGTTTAAAGCATGACTCTAATTGTGATACAATCGTTTACATATTAAAAATAGTACAGAATTTCTTATGTCAGAAGATGTAAAGCAAGAGAGTCAGAAGACCGTAGTTGCCTTTATCGCCGGGCTTCTAATCGGCGGTTTACTAGTTTGGGTATTTGGTGGTACACCAGAAACCAAAGAAGCTAATCAGCAAGACGGCGGCACTGACACAAGTGTTGTAGATGGTTCTGCAGACACATCAGAAGCTATCGTTCCAGATACAACTAAAGTGACCGACATCAATGTTGGTGATGGTTCACTCGTAGTATCTGATCAGGCTGCAGGTAACATAGTTACAATTGATTCTGCCACCTTTCCAACTAAAGAAGGTTGGGTAGCAGTGCGCAGTTATCCAAACGGTCAACTAGGTAGCATCCTCGGTGCTGCTCGCTTTTCAGCTGAACAAGGTTTGGCTCCAGAAACAGTAGCGCTACTAGCTGCAACTACACCAGGTCGCACTTACGCAGTGGTATTCTTCACTGATGATGGTGACCGTGAGTTCAATCTAGCTGGTGATGCTCAGATTGACGGACCAATCGCAACTTTCACAGCTAAGTAATACGCTGGCAGGCAAAGAAAAAACGGCCGGACCCAAAGGGTTCGGCCGTTTTTTCTTTGCCTGCCACCACCCATACGTTATAATTCCTCTATGGCTGAATACATCAAGCGGTACAATCCGAACCGTAGTGAGGAATGGAACTACGGCGGTGCCAAATGGCGCCTCTCACGTTCTAAGTTGGACTTTTTTCTAGAATGTCCACGTTGTTTTTATCTCGATAATAAACTCGGCACAAAAAGACCAGGCTTTCCATCTTTTAATCTAAACATTGCGGTCGACGAACTCTTTAAAAAAGAATTCGACAAATTTCGTGCCGAACAAAAACCACATCCAATTATGGAGAAGTATGGTATCGATGCTGTGCCTTTCCAACATAAAAACATGGACGTCTGGCGCGACAACTTTGTTGGTATTGAATACAAAGATACTGAAACGGGTTTGGTTGTTTGCGGTGCAGTCGACGATATCTGGGTAACTCCTGACAATGAACTCATCATCGTAGACTACAAATCAACCTCCAAGGATGGTTCTATTACACAGTTGTCTGACAGTTCTTGGGACCAACAATATAAACGACAGCTTGGTGTGTACAAATGGCTACTGGAGAAAAACGGTTTTAAGGTATCCAACACTGGTTACTTGGTCTATGCCAACGCCAGCAAGGAAGAACCAAACTTCGATGACAAACTTGTATTCGAAACTACTTTGGTACCAGTAGAACTAGAAGAAGACTGGATTGAACCAGTTCTAGACAATATAAAAGCTTGCCTAGAAAGCGAAGACTTACCAGAAATAGGCAACGCCTGTGAATTCTGTCCGTATCGTGAGGCGGCTGGCAAAAAGTTTTTCAAAATCCATCAAGCCACCAAAAGTAGATCAGCTACTGGTGAAGCTTCTGAAACCAACCCTAAAGACACTATCGAGCAACTAAAGAAAAAGTATGGCTAACTTCAGTGACAAGGTAAGGGAAGTGGTAAAACAAATCCCAAAGGGTTCAGTCATGACCTATGGCGAAGTAGCAAAAGCGGCCGGCAACCATAAAGCCGCCCGGGCGGTCGCAAATGTCATGGCCGCCAACTACGACCCACAAATACCTTGTCATCGTGTCATCCGCTCTGACCACCGCCCGGGCGGCTACAACCGCGGCGGCGAAGTCACCAAACGTGCTATATTAAAATCCGAAGGAGTTAACCTAAAATAAATTATGTCTAGTTTTGATAGAGATTTAACACTGAGGCTTACACGAGCCCTTGAACGTGACGATATGAGGGAACAAACAAGAAGAATTAATGGAATGATGACAACAGTTTCTCTTTTTGTGCAAAAACTAGGAGAGGCTCGACACCATATTAATGAAATGGGTGGGTTAAACGATGAGCTTAATAGACTAAAAAGAAAAAGACCATCATTAAGAACAGAAGAAGACGAACAGAGAATTTTGGAAATAACCGAGGATATTAAAGCGGCTCAAGCTCTAGATAGGCAATACAAAGCAAGCAAATCTGAGGTCACAGAGTTAATCAAAATGGCTAAAGAACTCGACCACACTCTCCAGAAAATTTAACTATGTACACTCCCAAAATCGAACAAGCTATAAAGACAGCCGCCATCCTTCATAAAGACCATGTGCGCAAAGGTGCCACACCGATACCATACATTACCCACCTCTACTCAGTCGCGACCATGGTGTCCGACCACACTAAAGACGAAGATACTATTGTGGCCGCCTTACTTCATGACACCATTGAAGACACCAACTACACTCCGGAAGAACTGGAAGAGGCTTTTGGTACTAAAGTGAAAAACATTGTTCTTTCACTGTCTGAACCGCAGTCTACAGAGGATAGGCGGTACACTTGGCACGAGCAAAAGGCCACCTACGCCGAACTTCTAAAAAACGCTCCAATTGAAGCTCTCCTCATATCAGCAGCCGACAAGATTCACAACATGAACACCATTGTCGAGCAATACCAAAACGACCACGAGCGCTTTATCAACGAGTTTGGTGGCGCACTTGATGACCGTATCTTTATGTATCAACTTATTTCTGATACCCTAAACGAAAAGCTGGATAATCCGATATTATCTGAGTTTAATGCTGCTTTTAACCGCTATAAAAACTTTGTCGAAGATGTCAAAAAAACCGCAATCAAAAACCACACAGTTTAAGTACGAACCACAAAATAAACTACCGAAACTCGGCAAAATAAAGCACGAGTGGGACTTGAGTAATCTCTACTACAAAAACGAGAACGACCCACAGATAGAGCTAGACATTCGCAAAACCGAAGCGGCTTATCATAAATTTGCCAAAAAGTGGCGCGCTGCGGACTTTACCGCCGACGCCAAGACATTGGCCACAGCCCTTACCGAGTATGAAGCGTTGGTAGGTATGGCCGAGTCTGGCAAACCAGGGCGTTACTTTGGTTTCCGTCAGGCTCTAAACGCAAAAGACAATGTCGCCAAAAAACAATTGGCAATTCTTAGCAACCGTCTGCGTAAACTTGGAGATGAGGTTATTTTCTTCACACTCACTCTTGGTAAAATTCCGCAAAATCGCCAAGCGATTCTTTTAGCAGCGCCAGAACTAGAGCATTTCCGATATTTCTTAGAACGAGTTTGGCTGGGGGCTAAGCACAACCTTAGCGAAGCTGAGGAAAAAATTATCAATCTCAAATCACGCCAATCCTACGGCATGTGGGTTGATATGGTAGAAAAGATTATCGCCGGCAAGACCGTCAGTTGGAAGGGTGGAGAACTACCTTTTAACGAAGCGCTCGAAACCTTAGACCTACTCGGAGCCAAGGATAAAGAAAAACTCTGGGCACTCTTGGTAGACATCATGGAAGAAGTTGGTGAAATAGCCGAGCACGAGTTTAATGCCATCATTACCGATGTCCGCACCGAAGATGACCTACGTGGCTACCAGAAGCCCTACAGCGCCACTGCCTTGGGGTATGAGGACTCCGAGCAGAGTATCGAAAACCTAGTATCTGTAATCAGCGACGAAGGCTTCAAGCTCAGTCGCAAATTCTACAAAGCCAAAGCCAAGTGGCACGGCGTCGACCAGCTGCACTACACTCGCAAGTACGAAAGCATCGGCAAAGCACCGACAATTCCGTTTACCCAAGCGGTAGAAATTTGTCGTGATGTGTTTTATGGGGTTAAATACGAATACGGACGTGTATTCGATGAAATGCTCGAAAACGGACAAATAGACGTGCGACCAAAAGCAGGGAAGCGCGGCGGCGCCTTTATGTCTAGCACCATCGGACTACCAACCCACGTCTTTCTCAATCATCTCGACAACTTCAAGTCACTTGAGACACTAGCACACGAAATGGGTCACGCTATCCACGCTAGCCGCAGCAAGACCCAGGAGCCACTTTACCAAGATCATTCCATCACTACCGCCGAAACCGCCAGCACCCTCTTTGAAAACCTACTCTTCGATGCCGTCTACGAACAAGCCAGTGAGAAGGACAAACCAGTACTGCTCCATGACCGCATTGCACGTGATATTGCTACTATCCAGCGACAGATTGCTTTCTTTAACTGTGAGTTAGAGATTCACAATACGATTAAAGAACAAGGAGCAATGACCAACGACGAACTGCGAGACTGCATGTATAAACACCTCAAGTCTTACCTTGGACCAGCGATTGCACTTGATAAGCGCGACGGTTACAGCTATGCCTATGTGTCGCACTTGCGCTACGGCTTCTATGTCTACACGTACAGCTTCGGCATCCTCATGAGCACCATCATGGCTAACAATTACAAAGAAGATAAGAGCTACGCCGAGCAAATAGACAAATTCCTAACAGCCGGCCAATCAGACACGGTAGCAAATATATTTAAGTCTATCGGTATCAACACCGCCCACCCAGACACCTTCAAAAACGCCTTAAAGAATCACGCTGATGACATTGTCGCTTTTACCAAAATGGTAAACGCAAAGCAGTAGAGTAATTTCGAAATTCAAAATTCGAAATTCAAAATTCACACCACTCCACGTGGATAAAAATATACATTAATCTTAAGTGTCAATACTCCAATCGATTGGAGTATTGACACTTTTGTTAAGGGTGGGTATAAGTGTGGGTAGAAAGTTCGTGTAAATAAATGAAATATAAGGTTTGCCGTAGCAGAAAGTGCCTAATTCTTCGGACTTTTTCTGCTACGGCGCACCCAATCCCGGGAAGGTTGTAGCAAACTGATAGGAGGATGACGCCATGGCCAAGACCATGACCGCACCCCAGCAGAAACCGATGACCGACGGCCAGATCGAAGACGCGGTGTCGAAGTTCCGTGACGCGGTGCGCAAGCATCGCAACGAGCTCGACTCCGAGGCTGTCCAGAAAGTTCTCGGTACCGACAACCTCGGAATGGTGCTCTTCGCACCGTTCCGCAAGCTCGTCGAGATGGTGAACAATATGTTCACCCGCCGGGTCGAGGGCATCAACCGCGACCAAAGCCCACAAGAGGCGATTGATGCGACGGGCCGCAAACAGTACACGGACCAGTCGGTCGTGGACGCGATGCCTCGCGGTGAGGGCGAGAACGTCGAGCTGAAGTTCTTCGAGCTCGACTACGACCCAACTCCCACCGAGCTCAACGCCGAGTATGAGAGCCTCGGCCTCAAGGCCGATCCCTTCGCCCTGGCTAAGCACATGGAGGACGATCCGGCGTTCGCAGACGAACGTCCCGTGGCCTGCCAGTGGGACCTCGACGAGAACGGCAGGGCTTCCTTCGCCGCGTTCTCGCAGTGGCGCGTCGAGCGGCGCGTGCACGTCGACCGCGGCGACGACAAGTGGTTTCGCCTCTATCGGTTCGCCGGTGTCTCGAAATCAACCTGATATTTCTGTTTTCTCTTGGTCCGGCGCACTTGCGCGCCGGACTTTTCTTTTTATGTAAACAAAAAATAAGTAAGTGTGTGGACGTGCGTTATTACGGAAGTTTTGCTATATTGTTGGGATTAAATTATGTCTATGACAGGAAATGAAATTCGCGAGAGGTATTTAAAATTCATGGCTGAAAATGGCCATGCGGTTATTCCGAGTTCCGCCTTGGTACCAGAAAACGACCCAACCACGCTCTTTACCGGTAGTGGTATGCAGCCGTTGGTACCGTATTTGATGGGGGAGTCGCACCCCAAAGGGGTGCGACTAACGGACTCACAAAAGTGCTTCCGTGCCGAAGACATCGAGGAAGTGGGCGACAACCGCCACACAACTTTCTTTGAAATGCTTGGTAACTGGTCTCTCGGTGATTATTTCAAAAAAGAACAACTTACTTGGTTCTACACATTCCTCACTAAAGAAGTTGGTCTAGATCCTAAAAACATCTACGTCACAGCCTTTATGGGCGACGAGAGCAACAACGTACCACGCGACACCGAAGCAGTAGCTATTTGGCAGGAACTTTTTGCCGCTGATGGTATTAGTAACGGCGTGAGTGAAATGGGTTCAGAAGAACAAGGTGGGGAACGCGGCATGCAAGAAGGCGAGCGTATTTTCTACTATGACGCGAGCAAAAACTGGTGGAGTCGTGCTGGCAAACCAGAAAACATGCCGGTGGGCGAAATCGGAGGACCTGACAGTGAGACTTTTTATGACTTCGGCACTCCACACGATGAAAAATTTGGCAAATACTGTCATCCCAACTGTGACTGTGGCCGTTTCCTTGAAATCGGCAACTCGGTCTTCATGGAATACCTCAAGACCGAAGCTGGTTTTGAAAAACTTCCCAATCAGAACGTCGACTTCGGTGGTGGACTTGAGCGTATTGCCGCAGCTGCGGGTGGTGACGGTGATGTCTTCAAGGTAGACCTACTCTGGACAGTAGTTGAGCAAATCGAACAGCTGTCTGGCCAAAAATACGAAGATAACCTCGAAGCTTTCCGCGTCATTACCGACCACATCCGTGGTGCGGTGTTTATGATTGGCGATGGAGTACTTCCAAGCAATACTGAGCAGGGTTACTTCGTCCGCCGACTCCTTCGCCGCGCTGTGCGCTACGCCGACATGCTTGAGGTACCGGCCGGAGAACTTAAGAACCTAGCCAACAGCGTTATCGACACTTACAAAGACCACTACACAAACCTGGCTGACAAGCGCAGCGAAATCATCGACGCTATTGAGAAAGAAGAAGAGCAGTTCCGTAAGACACTGGAGAAAGGTCTGCATGAGTTCGAAAAACAAGATGTAAAAATAAACCTTGGTGACACAGAAAGTAATTTTCAAGGTATCGGAGGTAAAAGAGCCTTTGATCTCTTTACTACTTACGGTTTTCCAATCGAGCTAACAATTGAACTAGCAAAAGAAAAGGGTAAAGAAGTCGATGTTGAAGAATTTAATCGTCTAATGGAAGAACACCGCGCGAAGTCACGAGCGGGTGCCGAGCAGAAGTTCAAAGGAGGACTGGCTGACCACTCTGACAAGGTAGTGCAGTATCACACCGCTACACACCTACTACTAGCTGCTTTGCGTCACTTCTTGGGTGACCACATCCATCAGGCTGGTAGCAACATCACCGGTGAGCGTCTACGCTTTGACTTCACTCATCCAGAAAAGGTAGAACGAGAAACTCTCGACCAGATAGAAGACTGGGTAAATGACAAAATTGCACACGGTGGAGAAGTAACCATCGAAAATATGCCGAAGACCGAGGCAGAGGCCGACCCGACAGTGGAAGGAAGTTTCTGGGATCGTTATCCTGACGAAGTGAAGGTATACACCATGCACTTAGACAACGGAGAGGTGGTGTCACGCGAGCTCTGTGGCGGTCCACACGTACAGAACCTCACCGAACTCACTCCGACCTTCAAAATCAAGAAGGAAGAATCTTCATCAGCTGGCGTGCGCCGCATCAAAGCAGTCTTAGAGTAAAATAACTCTCATATTTAAACACCCATTTAAATTGCAATTTAAATGGGTGTTTTATTTGGAAATAAGTAGGAGTGGCGGATTGGTATTAAAAATCACCACCCCTCAAATTAGTTCGGTTAATCGAACTAATTTAAGCTGGAAAAAGGTGGTGAATGAGTGGGGAAGCGAAGCTTCCCCACTCACCCTAAACCAATGACCAAACTCTCGGATATGAATATCCACTACTTTACAACTTGATGCGGCGGCCTGCGGCCGCCGCACGCTATAATAAAGACATGTTCAAACTAAGTTCGGGAGCAAAAACCGAATGTTGCCTGGTGGTAGATATCGGCTCTGGCAGTGTTGGTATGGCTCTGGCGGTAAATAAAACTAACGGGAAAATGTCAGATGTAATCTGGTCTCACCGTGAGGCTATTTCTATTAAAAAAACCACTGAACACCCAACCCTTAAAAAAATTGAAACCGCGCTACTAAATGGCTTTCTAGAATTTGGAGCAAACGGCTTCAAAGCCTTACGAGAACACAAATTACCAACCAAAATAGAATTGGTACAAGTGTCGGTCAGTGCTCCCTGGTCTCATACAGTGAGTAAATATGTAAATTATTGCACTAACACACCAGAAAAACCTTTTATCGTAAACGACGAGTTAATAGACCAGCTAGCAAAAGCAGCTGATAACGAAATCACCCGCAAAGCCGACGAAGCAAAAATCAAAGACAACGATTTGACAATTGTTCACCAACAAACCATCGACTACAAGGTCAATGGCTACCACACCACCAAGAAAAACACACTTGGAAACTGCGTGGAGGTGTCTCACATAACAGAATTGGTAGAAAAGAGCCTCGTCGACGCCATAAACGAATCAGCGGAAAAAATCCTCCCTTCAGCCGAGATTACCATAAACTCATTCATGCATATTTATTATGCAGCCATGAAAAACATGCGGCTAGACACTAGTGAAGCATGCTTGCTTGATGTAACAAACGAAGCCATCGAGATTGGAATAGTGCGCGATAATATCTTGACCTACTCCACCCACACATTATACGGTTCGCACACTCTCGCTCGAGAGTTGGCAGACCTTTGCCGGATTCCAGACGAAGAGGCCTACGGTCTACTACAAGAAGAAACCGACAGCAAAACCAAAAAACTCCCCGTCAACAAGTGTGAACAAGCATACACAACCTTTTCTGCCCTCGACATGAAACTTGCTTCGCTCTTCCACGAAACAGGGGACAATCTGTCGATTCCTGGCACGATTATTTTGCATACAGAGCGTGCAATCAGCGACTTTTTTGTTGATCACATAAAAGCCGCTGCCAAGGACACGACCGGCCAAGACCATGTCGTATTACCAATAAGCACAAAGCTCTTTCCTAAGGCCAGCACCGAGGATACTGCTATTTTGTTGTCTGTTTATTATTTTTCTAGGCAATTGGGCCAGAAGTAGTTATACTTAAGTATCATGAGTCACAAGTGGAATTTGCAGGACATTCGTCCACCAGAACCCCGCAAAAAACGCCGGGTAGAACCAGTTGAAAGAACTGCGGCACCAACTCCCGAGAGAAGGACTGCAGAAGTTAAACAAAACGGCGATTTACACTTAAAGCAAACAACCGCCGGGAAAAAAAGCCGCAAGCCACTAGCTTTGGCTGCTGTTATTTTCCTAATAATTGTCGGACTTGGTTTAGTAGCCAGTCTATTTATGCAGGGAGCCAAACTGACTGTTTTCCCTCGTTTTAAAGAACCAAACATAAACGCCACTTTCACAGCCTACAAAGAGCCCAAGGCAGGGGAGTTAAACTACGAAATAATGACCCTAAATGCTGAGGGTGAGCGACAAGTAACTGCAACCGGCAAAGAAGAAGCGCACACGAAGGCAGAGGGAACTATCCTAATCTACAACAAACACCAAAAAGGCTCGGTTAGATTGGTGGCTAATACACGTTTTGAAAGTCCAGAAGGTCTAATCTTTAAAATAAAAGATGCTGCTGTGGTACCAGGCTATACAAAAGACGCTAATGGAGAAATTGTTCCAGGTGTTGTTTCAGCTGATGTCTACGCCGATCAAGACGGCGAAAAATACAACTTGGCCCCGACCAGCTTTAAGATTCCAGGCTTTAGGGATTATCCTGAGTACGACACTGTTTATGCTGAGTCTGTCGAAAACATGACCGGCGGTTTCTCTGGTGAAAAATTCATTATTGATGACAACGAGCTAAAGACCGCTCAAGACTCATTGCGAGAAGAGCTTAGAAATTCTTTGGCAGAGCGTGTAGACAGTGAAGCTCCGGCTGGTTTTATAAAATTCAACGATTCTATAACTTACACTTACGAATCACTTCCATCCACAGCAGCTGCTGACAATCAAGCCACCATCAAAGAGAAGGTTGTTCTGAAAATTCCTCTATTTAAAGACAGCAGCTTCGCCAAATACATGGCCAATGCTTCCGTTTCTGGTTACGAAGGGGCACCAGTACGTATCGAAAACGTAGACGCCTTGAAGTTTAGCTACACATCTGCCACCACATCAAAGAGTGATATTGCCGCGGCAGATTCAATCGAATTCAAACTAATAGGCAAGCCAACCATCATCTGGGAGTATGACGCAGACAAGCTAAAGACAGACCTCATCGATGCCAACAAGACAGCTTTGCCATCTATACTTGGAGGATATCCCGCTATCGAGCGTGCCGAAGCAGTTCTTAGTCCGTTCTGGAAAAAGAAATTCCCAACCGCTGCCAGCAAGATAGATATTGTAGAAGTAGTAGGGCAGGACAAATAGGTGTCGAAAGGGTCAAGGTTTCTAGGTGGCGAAAGCTGCGCTTTCGCCACCTAGAAACCCCCCACAAACCAGATCAAAAAACAGCACTTGTGCAGAAGTGTGTTGACGTTTCTTGATGTATTTGCTAGAATCACGCACGTTTAATGGATCAATCACAGAAACAAGACGGGCTAATCTACGGAACTGTAGAGGAAATGTTTCCTAATGCTCTTTTTAGTGTCAAATTGGATGACACTGGAGAGATCATAAAAGCGAACATAGCTGGCAAAATGCGTCGCTATAGGATTCGCGTCTTGGTCGGTGATAAGGTTGCTATCCAACCCGATCAGTATGGTAGTCAACATCGCATTGTAAAACGCTTTAATCAATAAATAACTTCATGAAAGTTCGTTCATCGGTCAAAAAGATCAGTCCGGATGATAAAATCGTCCGACGCCGTGGTCGCGTATACGTGATCAACAAGTTAAAACCACGACATAAACAAAGACAGGGATAAATATGAGAATTTCAGGTATCACAATTCCAGACGAGAAACATCTCGAATACGGTCTAACAGCCGTTCATGGTATTGGTCGTGCACGCGCGGCTGAAATCCTTGCAGAACTGGGAATCAAAGAACACACAAAGCCAACCGATCTAAATACTGATCAGGAAAATGCTATTCGCGAAAAAGTTGAGTCCTTCACTATTGAAGGTGAGCTTAAGCGTACTGTAGCCAGCCACGTTAAGCGTCTAAAAGACATCAACTCATACCGCGGCTCACGCCACGCCAAACGACTACCAGCTCGTGGTCAGCGCACCAAAACAAACGCTCGTACTCTTAAGGGAGTTAAGAAGACTATGGGGTCTGGAAAGCGCAAACTCGAAAAAACTTAAAATTCCTAAAATCAGCGCATTTGCAATCTTTTCGGAAAAATTTCTTGGTCACTGTATATCCATATACACCTCCCGCGAAATTTTTCCTCCAAAGATTACAACTGCATCTGATTTTATAAATTTTGAAATTTTAGAAAATACAAAACATTTATCAGTAACTTCACGAAATTCCTATGGGTAAGAAAAGAATCATAAAAAAAGGTGGCGGGTCAGACGTAGCGGGAACATCTCGCGCGCTTAACCGCGTACCTAAGAAAAAAGTAGCTTCTGGTCGCCTAAACATCGTTGCGACTTTCAACAACACTATCGTAACCCTCAGCGATCCTAAGGGTAACTCACTAATTGCAGCCAGCTCTGGTGCAGTTGGTTTTAAAGGTTCTCGCAAGAGCACTCCTTTTGCCGCTGCTAAAGTAGGTGAAATCATCGGTGAAAAAGCTACACAGATGGGCATGAAAGATGCTGCAGTTATCATCAAAGGTGTGGGTTCAGGTCGCGAATCTGCTCTTCGCGCTTTTGCCGGCAAAGGCATCGCTATTACCAGCATAACTGACAAGACACCGGTTCCGCACAACGGACCTCGTCCTAAGAAGGCACGTCGTGTCTAGTTTGTCATACTAGTAATTATTGAATTATGAAAATAGGTCCAAAGTTTAAGATCGCCAAGCGCCTTGGAGCACCAATCTTTGAGAAAACTCAAACTCAAAAATTTGCTCTATCAGAGGCCCGCGCCGGTCGCGTCCGCAAAGGTCGTCCAGGTCAGATGAGTGACTACAAGCGTCAACTTATCGAAAAGCAGAAGATGCGTTTCACTTACGGCATTTCTGAGAAGCAGCTACGTCGTTATGTAGACGAGGCAGTTTCTAAGAGTCACCAGCCAATCGCGCTACTTATGCAGCGCCTAGAATCTCGTCTAGACAACACAGTTTACCGTCTTGGTTTAGCCAAGACACGTCGTCTTGCTCGTCAGATCGTATCTCACGGTCACATCACAGTAAACGGTAAAAAGATGACAATTCCTTCACACAAGGTTACCGAAGGAGACATTATCTCTGTACGTGAGGGAAGTAAAAACTCTGGTTTGTTCATCACTCTTGCTGAGAAGCACGAGGCAGCCGGAGTACCAGCATGGCTAAAATTTGATGTAAAGAAGATGGAGGGAACAGTTACCGCAACTCCAACTTACGAACCGTCTGAAACACTGTTTGACCCAGCCCAGGTAATGGAATATTACAGTCGTTAAAATTATTAACTTAGTAACCACCAAAACTATGTTAGAAACAAAAGTATCTCTACCATCAAAGCCACGCGTTGTTAAAGAAGAAGAATTCCGTGGCATCTACGAAATCGATGGTCTATACCCAGGCTACGGTCACACTCTAGGTAACTCACTACGCCGCATCATCCTGTCTTCACTACCTGGATCTGCTATTACTCACGTAAAGATCACTGGTGCCGAACACGAGTTCTCTACACTAGCTGGCATCAAAGAAGATGTAATCACAATTCTTCTAAACCTTAAGCGCGTTCGTATCGCTTCACACAGCGACGAGCCACTAACCATGACTCTTAAGAAGAAGGGTAATGGTATCGTGACAGCTAAGGACATTGATGCACCTTCACAAATCGAGATACTTTCACCAGAGCAGCCAATCGCTGAAATCACCAACAAAACAACTGAGTTGGAGATTGAGATGACTGTAGAAAATGGCATGGGCTACGTAGCTCGTGAGGTACACCAGAAGGACAAGGTGGAAGTTGGCGTTATTGCTATGGACGCTGTCTTTACTCCTATCCGCCGCGCTAACTACGAAGTAGAAAACATGCGTGTTGGTGACCGTACAGACTACAACCGCTTGCGTATCATGCTTGAGACAGACGGCACAATGACTCCTCGTGAGGCACTTGAGCAGTCTATCGAAGTTATGATTCACCAACTTAAGGCTGTCATCGGCTTTAAGGACGAAGAAGTTGAGGCTTCTGCTGTTACACCAGAGGTGGCTCCAGGTGAAACTGACGGAGAAGAAATTGATCCTGACGTTCTAAAGACTCGCATCGAAACACTTGACCTATCAGCTCGTACCCTTTCTGCACTAGAGGAAGCCAACATCAGAACTGTTGGAGGCCTTGTGCGAAAGAAAAAAGATGATATTCTAGCGCTCGACGGTATTGGCCCTAAAGGCGTAGAAGAAATTATCGACCTTCTTAAGACTATGGGTGCAACCCTAAACGATTAATTATGAGACACGGAAACAAAAACAGAACACTAAACCGACCAACTCGTCAGCGCACCGCTCTGATGCGCGGTTTGGCTGTATCACTTATCGAACACGGTAAGATTAAGACAACCGAAGCAAAAGCTAAAGAGCTTCGTCCTTTTGCAGAGCGTTTGGTAACCTACGCCAAAGAGGGAACAGTAGCTGCTCGTCGTAAAGCAGCGACTGCTCTTGGTGAACCAAAAGCTGAGACAATTAAGAAACTATTTGAGGAAATCGCACCAAAATTCAAGGAGCGAGCAGGTGGCTACACTCGTGTCATCAAAATGGGTCGTACTCAGGCAGGTCGAGATGAAGCCGTAATCGAATACGTAGAATAATGCTTATGGAGAAACGAGAATATAAAATTGACGCAGCCGGCAAGCGCCTTGGCAAAATCGCTACTGAAGCTGCTACCTACCTACAAGGTAAGGATCAGCCAGATTTCGTAAATCACGTAGCTGCTCCTGTCACTGTTACTATCGAGAATGTCAGCAAGATGGACATCCCCGAGAAGAAGAAAGGTGAAATTTACCAGTCATACTCTGGTTACCCAGGTGGTCGAAGCGAGGAAACTCTAGAACACCTAGGTGAGCGTCTCGGTTATGCCGAAGTAGTACGCCGCACAATCAAGGGTATGCTGCCAAAGAACAAACTACAGGCAGTAATGATGAAGAATTTAATCGTAACTGAGTAGATATTATGGCAAAAGGTACATACATTGAAGGCATCGGACGTCGTAAGACAGCATCTGCTCGCGTACGACTAACTCCAGCCAAAGAAACATCAATCACCGTAAACGGTAAAACTCTAGCTGACTACTTCCAGAACGAATCTTTCGAAAAGAAAGTTATGTCAGTTCTAAAGACAGAAGAAGCAGGAGTAGGCGACTACGAAATTACCGTTAAGGTAGCCGGTAGTGGTCTCTCAGCACAGTCTGAAGCAGTCCGCCTCGGCATCGCTCGCGCTCTCGTAGCAGAGAAGGGTGAACGCCGCAGCATCCTTAAACCTCTTGGTTTCCTTATGCGCGACCCTCGCTCAGTGGAACGAAAGAAGTTTGGTTTGCGTAAAGCTCGCCGTCGACCTCAGTGGTCAAAGCGTTAGAAAAAAGAGCCCTTGTGGGCTCTTTTTTCACGCTTCGACCGCGCAAGAATTTATCGTAATTGTATCCCTGACAAGGTGACATGAAAATGCTATGCTTAGTGTAATGAGTAAAAATGAATTTGTAACACATGCTTGTGAACAAGTACTACGATTTACACAAGTAAATACTTGGGATGATTTGTTGGAGGAAAGAAAAGTGCAGCTTGGCTTTAACATGGGAGCGATGGCACTTGGTCTAGAACTATCAAAAGATGATGGCTTTCTTGCACTTGCCAATGTTCGCCAAGGCATACTTTCGATGAAAGAATTTCGTAATCATTTACAAACACTTATTGAAAAACACAAAGTAGCGGTGAGTGAAGAAAATATAGCAAAACCATTTTAAGACAGAATTATACAAGCTAGAGTTGGGAGAATCTTGGTTCAGCTTAATTTAAAAACCAAAGCAAAAGGCCGGGACTAGTCCCGGCCTTTTGCCGCACACTGCCACATATCCAAAATTTTCCGTTTTGGTAAAGCGTTAGAAAAAAGAGCCTGCGGGGGCTCTTTTTCTTTTAGAACAACATGAAATTTGTCATTCCTGCGCAGGCAGGAATCCAGTGAAATCATGATTACCTTGGACCACCAAAAAACCGCCAGAGGCGGTTTTTTGGTGGTTCTATCTTAGGTTGGTTATTTGCTACTCACATAGGTTCTGACCGAAGCCAAGGAACCCACCCTCCGGAGCATAAGACCATTAAGGCCTCAGCAATTTCATCGTGAGAAAGACTAGAACCGGTCTCTCCATCTAGACAACCGCCTCTTGCGAAGCTGCCACCTAGTAACCCGACCAGAAAGATGATCGTGTGTGACATCTTTCTATAACATCCCACTTCATTACTGAAGCGGTATGTATATTGTATCAAACATAGGAAGGGGATTATAAAAAAGAACACATATTTAATAAAAAGACAAATATGTTTATAAATAAGGACACCGCGGCATTTACACAACCTTTACACAGCAACTGATTACAGATATAATGCAGTAGACATGGATAAAAAAGAAAATAATCTGCCCGAGTCAGAGATAGAATTCACCGGCGACGACAACACAGAAGAGGCAGAAATTATCGAAGAAGAAGAAAATCAAAAAGATAAAATTTCATCATTAAAAGCAAAATTAAAAGCTTGCGAAGAAGAAAAACGTAACAACTTAGAAGATCTGCAGCGAACCAAAGCAGACTTTCTAAACTCAAAGAAGCGGCTAGAGGAACAGAGTAAAGCCAATACGGAAAATGCTCTTAATAAATTCCTGACTTCTTTGCTTCCAATGTGCGATAGCTTCGACATGGCTATGTCCGACAGTGCCGCCTGGGAAGCAATCGATGCCAACTGGCGTAAGGGTGTGGAGGGCATTAGAAGCCAACTCACTTCAATTCTCAAACAACACGAGGTGATAGAAATTACTGCACTTGGAGAACACTTCGACCCAAACCGTCACGAAGCCATGTCTACCGCAGATGAAGGTAAAGATTCTGACACAGTGATACAAGTATTACAAAAAGGCTATGAACGAAACGGTGTCATTATCAGACCAGCTAAAGTAATTATTCAAAACTAATACAATTTAAGTAATTATGTCTAAAATACTAGGAATTGACCTTGGTACCACCAACTCAGCAATGGCTATCATTGAAGCTGGTGAACCAACTATCATAGAAAATGCCGAAGGCAATCGAACCACTCCGTCGGTTGTTGCTATTTCAAAAAAAGGAGAACGTCTTGTTGGACAGATTGCTAAGCGACAAGCGGTTACCAACCCACAAAATACCATCTATGGTATTAAGCGCTTCATGGGTCACAACTACGAAGACGCAGCTGTACAGCGCGACAAGGAGGTTGTACCATACGAGGTAAAGAAGGGAGAAGATGGTGGCGTTATCGTCCACCTAGGAGAGAAAGACATGCGTCCAGAAGAAGTTTCTGCCATGATTCTTTCAAAACTTAAAGCAGACGCTGAAGCCAAGACTGGTGAGAAGATTACCGAAGCGGTTATTACCGTACCGGCATACTTCAACGACTCACAGCGTAAAGCAACACAAGACGCCGGAAAGATTGCTGGCCTAGAAGTAAAGCGTATCATCAACGAACCAACCGCAGCCGCACTTGCATACGGCTTCAACCGCAAGAAAGACGAAAAGATTGTGGTATACGACTTCGGTGGTGGTACCTTTGACGTGACTGTCCTTGAAGTAGGCGACGATGTGGTAGAGGTGCAATCAACCGATGGTGATGCACACATGGGTGGCCGTGATATCGACCATCAAATCGTGCGATTCCTGATCGATGAATTCAAGAAGGAAGAGGGAATTGACCTCAGCAAAGACCCGCTGGCTTTGCAGCGTCTTGACGACGAGGCTGAAAAGGCCAAGAAAGAACTTTCAAGTTCTGGCGAAACTGAAATCAACATTCCATTTATTGCCAATGTCGACGGTGCGCCAAAGAACCTTCTTATCAATCTCACTCGTGCCAAGCTCGAGGAACTCGCACACGAATATATAGACCGCTCAATCGAAATCACCAAACGTGCTATCGAAGCATCTTCATTCTCTAAAGAGGAAATCGATGAGATCATCATGGTGGGTGGTCAGACTCGTATGCCTGCTGTCGTCGCTGCCGTGAAGGAACTCTTTGGTAAAGAGCCAAACAAGAGCATCAACCCAGACGAGGTGGTTGCACAAGGTGCGGCTATTCAGGCTGGTATCTTCCAAGGCGATGTGCAGGACATTACCCTGGTGGACGTGATTCCACTTTCACTCGGTATCGAAACCATGGGTGGTGTAGCAACCAAGCTGATTGAGAAGAACACACATATCCCAACCAGCAAGAGCCAAATCTTCTCAACCGCGGCTGACAACCAGACTTCGACTGAGATTCACATTACACAAGGTGAGCGACCTATGGCAACCGACAACAAGTCACTTGGTCGCTTCGTGCTCGATGGTATTCCACCAGCACCACGCGGTGTACCGCAGGTTGAAGTAACCTTCGACGTAGACAGCAACGGTGTTCTTAATGTAAAGGCAACCGACAAATCTACTGGCAAAGAGCAGTCTATTCGCATAGAAGCCAACTCTGGACTGTCTGATGAGGATATCGAAAAGATGAAGCAAGACGCAGAAGCCAATGCAGACGCTGACAAGCAGAAGCAGGAGCTGATTGAAGTACGCAACATGGCTGACCAAATGATCTACACTGCCGAAAAAGCCGTGAAGGACCACGGAGAAGCAGCTGGTGAAGATGTGGTAAAGGCTATCAATGAAAAGATTGCTGCCGTGAAAGAGGTGAAAGACAAGGAAGATAAAGAAGCCATCAAGACAGCCTCTGAAGCACTTTCAACCGAGATGCAGAAAATTGGTGAGGTGATGCAACAAGCAGCGCAAGCTGCAAACACCGCCGAAGGTGGTCAAGAAACACCTAAAGACGCCAACGCAGACGTACGCGACGCAGAAGTAACAGAGGAGGATAAGAAAGACTAATAGTCGACTGCTTTCAGTGGCCGGAAAAGCGAAGCTTTTCCGGCCACCACAAAGCAGTTCATCAATCCCACTCTGGCACAACGAGACTACTACGAAACCTTGGGCATCCAAAAAGGCGCGTCAAAAGACGAGGTGAAAAAGGCTTTCCGCAAACTGGCGGCACAATATCACCCTGACAAAAAAACCGGTGACGAAGCCAAGTTCAAGGAAATCAGCGAGGCCTATGCAGTCCTTGGTGACGACAAAAAGCGCGCCGAGTACGACACCTACGGCCATGCCTACCAAAATGCCGGTGGCGGCGCACAGGGAGGATTTGGCGGCTTTGGTGGCGGTGGTTTCAATTGGGCAGACTTCCAACAAGCGGCTGGGCAGCAGGGTGGATTTGAATTCGATATGTCCGACCTCTTCGGTGATTTCTTCGGCGGTGGACGAGGTAGTCGCCAAAACCGCGGTCGTGATATTTCTATCGACATCGAACTACTATTTAAAGATGCGGTCTTTGGCACCACCCGCAAGGTACTCCTGACAAAGACCAATACCTGTGATGAATGTGAGGGCACTGGTGCAAAGAAGGGCACTGAGCAGACCACTTGCAGTAGTTGTAATGGACAAGGACGCATCCGCGAGACCCGCAACACCTTCATGGGCCAGGTACAGACCGTACGCGAGTGTGACACCTGCCAGGGAAGAGGGCAGGTACCAAAAGACAAGTGCGCCAAATGTGCTGGTGCCGGTATAGCGCGTGGCGAGGAAGAGATAGAGATTAAAATTCCAGCCGGTGTCCAAAACGGCGAGATGATTCGTATGACTGCCCGCGGTGAAGCTATCACCGGCGGCACTCCAGGAGATTTGTATATAAAAATCCACGTTAAGTCAGATGAACACATCACACGCGACGGCAACACACTGTATACAGACCTGCACGTGAAGCTTTCAGACGCATTGCTTGGCAACAGCTACCATGTTGTCACGCTCGATGGTGGTGTAGAAATCAAAATCCCAGCCGGTGTAAAACACGGTGAGCTACTCCGCATAAAAGGCAAGGGTGTACCAACCGGTTCCGGTACTACTCGTGGCGACTTCATGGTCAAGATCCATATCGACCTCCCACAAAAACTTTCCCGCAAAGCTAAGAAGTTAATAGAAGAACTCAAAGTGGAAGGTATTTAAAAGTAAGAGACCAGGTCTCCTACTTGCTACGCAAGTTGGAGACCTGGTCTCTTACTTTTCCGCAACTACACGTAGTATATGCCTATGCCCCGCCAATCAACCCAATTCGACTTTGGAGACTCTCGCAAACCACAGGAAGACTTTGTGCTGCTTGAAAAAATAATCGAGGACCGAGGGAGTAGATATTCGGTGAGTTATGGGCGAGTTGAGTCGCGTCAAGAAATCAAAGGTTTCTTGACGCGACTCAAATCAGATAAGAAATACGCCAAGGCGTCTCACAACAGTTGGGCTGCCCGTGTCACCCACGAAGGAGTCGTCTACGAAACCAAAAACGACGACGGAGAAACGGGCGCAGGCATGGTCATACTCCGTGTCATGCAGAAGGAGGATGTCACTGACTGCATCATCTGCGTCACCCGCTGGTTCGGTGGCATCAAACTAATGGGCGACCGTTTCAAACACATCCAAGACGCCACCAAACACGCCATTGAATCCGAGGGGTTTAACCCCTCGGATTCAATCAATTAAGTCTCTGTTTTTAGAATACGTCTTTCTTCAGCAATCATTTTTGCGATTTTAATACTCTCCTTCAAATCATACTTGGTAGACTTGCTAGGTAAAATTTTTGAACAAAACAACCCTTGATAGTGAAACGAACTAGAGTAACAAATTTCGTTTGGGCGATTGATTTCGTGAACAAAATGGTTTTCATTAACATATGAAAATAAATAATTATAGTATTCATCAGTATCTATATGTATTCGTTTAAATGTGCCCTGAAAAAGCGAACCAGACCTCTCTTCCTTATCATTAAAATACGAAGTATAGCCACCAGCAACTCGTTTCATAAACTCACTTATACCACCATCAACCAACTGCTCTAAAATAAGATGAAAATGATTTGGAAGTAGAGAATAGGCATAAACCTGCACCAAACGATCATCCAAAAGCCGTTCTTTATTTTTTGAATCTTCGAAGTTATGTGTAGGTTCAATTGTGTTAAAAACATCTAGCGACATATAAAATCGTACGAAGTCGCTCTTCGAAGAGAAAATATTTCTCTTGTCAGTACCTCTGTTGTATACATGATATTTTTCACCACTGACTAATTCAATTACTTTCCTTGCCATACTACAAGTATAGTACCATCCGAGGGGTTAAACCCCTCGGATTTTATCCAGAGGGTGGGGTGGGGGGATATAATTTGCAGGTCTATAATGTAATGAACATGGACACAGCCACTATTATTGCTTTTTTGCAAGAATCGCTATTTTTAATTGTTGTGTTTTCTGTTTTTTTGGCCTACACCTTAAAGACCGGCAGACAAACCATTACCAACCTCATACTAGGTCTCTACTTCGCACTCTTGATATCTGTGGAATTTCCATACTACGACAAAATACTCGGAAACACATCCAGTAAACAAAGTGAGGCGATATTGATGATTATAGTTTTCGCAACTTTCACTTTTCTCTCTACCAAACTTTTCTCTCGCATCTTACCTAGAGAATATGACGAGAAACCCCTAGAAGCCTTCAGGAAAAAACTCCTGCTAGCTAGTGCGGCCACAGTCTTGGTAATGATATACAGCTATCATGTATTGCCCGTCACAGATCTAGTTACTCCAGGTTCACCAATTAATTATCTCTTCGCCTCAGATCATAGCTTTTTCTGGTGGCTGATGGCGCCGTTAGCTGTTTTATTCATTGCTTAGCTCTAGTGTATATATGGAATTCGGCATATATAATTTACTTATATTTTTAACACTGCCATGGGTTATCGTTTCTTTACTATCAACAGCATGTGACGTCGGGGTCGGATTTCTTGACGAATTACTTCTACAAAAAATTGACGAGCGATCTGCAGAGGATGAAGCTGACGCCCCCACACAACTCTTACTAATGTCAGGTCTGTTTGGATTTGTGATTAGTGTAATGGTTGCATTACTTGCAACAGTGTCACCACTTACGCTCTCATTCACAATCAGTAGTCTCTATCCTGCGTTCGCTGCAGGTGTGTTGGAAATCGCATGGTTGGTGCCGTATTTTTATGCAATACACCGCAGCGGGGCAATGACCACAACACCACTCCTGCAGACCATTCCGATCTTTTCACTCATCTTTGGAATCATTTTTTTTGCCGAGATACCGCTCTGGCAGCATGTTATAGCGGCAACATGTATTGTAATTGGTGGTTTGTTACTGAACTATTCACCATCAATGCGTGCACTGGATATAAAGACCATATATCTTATGCTTCTTGCTTCAAGCATCATCAGCTTAGGATTCTTTTTGTTTAAAGGCGCTGCAGAAATATCAAACTTCGCGACGGCTGTCTTCGGAAATGGCCTCGGAATGGGTGCCTTTAGTGTAGCCATATGGACAGTGTGGAAACCGCTTCGCCAACATTTTTTTTCTCAAATCAAAAACATTAACAACAAGATTCTTTCTCTACAAATACTAACAGAATCACTCTACGCAGCAGCAACACTCCTTAACCAACTCGCACTTGTGCTTGGACCATCGGTCATGCTTGTAAGTTCGCTTGCTGCGTTACATCCAATATTTACACTAGCGGGTGGTGCAGTACTCGCAAAATACGAGCACCTAAACTATAGTGCACAGTTTCAAGACAAGCACAATAAAATCACAAACGTGATTGGCATTATAGCAATCACGCTTGGTGCTCTCCTTATAGCTACTTAACTAAAATAAGACTTCAATTCACCCTTTCTACGTATGTCAGCAGTGGCACAGTGAATTGATCCACCAAATGGGTAGAAATTTCTGAAAGGAATCGGAATCGGTTCGAAACCATGCTTTTTGAGCAACTCAATGAGTGGCGTCTCATTTTCTTCAACAATAATCCGCTTCTCGTCGAGACTCAAGAAGTTCATCGTCAACCAATCACTTGAAAAATAAAGTGCAGAGTCATATGGCATTACCGGCTCAGGAGCTTCGATAATCTCCCAAGAGTTAAATATCTCTGGTATTTGACTCCGTTCAACCCATGAAGGATTTATCATCAACTTACCAGGTGCGAGCGGCACTATAGTAGTATCGATATGCATTGGGTGCTCATCCCCGAACTCGACTTCGTGTACTGTAAATTCATTACCAATATGGCGTCGCACCCACTCGATTCCTTTAGTGTTTGTTACATTACTTTTTTGTACAAAGATGTCTTTGCCACATCGAGTGAAATCAGCTGCATCAAATGCAACTTCCTTTTCAGAAACCACGAACTGCCTTACACCATCAATAGTCGCTTGTTCTGGAGTATAGGAATCTCTATAGAACGCATCGTCCATGCGTGACTTAGGCGCAGCCAACCAACGGGCACCATTCTCAAAGTATTTTTCTATAAGATCTCGATAGGCAAATATTTCAAAATAACGTGACCGCCAAGCCATTGGCGCCTCCACAATGGTGTCACCGATCGTCATGATTACATCGCGAGGCATGGCAGCATACAGACCCTGGCTACTCCACCACGGTGTAGAATACGTCTCCTCAAAATTGAGTGGGGTGGGGCGGTGAACGGTGACACCTAGATTAGTTAATACAGCAACGAGATTATCCAATTCTGCAGAAGCTTTTGCAATCATCTCTTCGGGGAATGGTTGTCCGCCATATTTTTCAAAAAACCACTTTGCATGAGATGGAGTGGTTGCTGCAAGAGCAGGATTCCAAACCGGAACAATCGCATTCTCAACCGTACCAACAATCACTTCCTCTAGAGGGTCCCACTCATTGCAAGACCAGACTTTTCCACCAACGTTCTTTTTGTTCATATTTTATAGCAATCCCCACAACTTAACTCATTAATGTCAGTAATACTGTATCATGAAAAGTGAAATCATTACGTTGCATTATGGATAAACCTTCAAAAATCCTACTGATACTTTTCCTACTACTTAGTATCGTGTCAATTTCCGCCACATACATTAAGACAATGGTCGAGTGGAATTTTATTATTATTGATGACGTAATTGAGGAAGAATAATTTATTATGGAACATCTATACTGTCCCTGGGAACCAGCAACATTTTTGTTTATATCCTCAAATGTCCCATTACTTATCAATTACTCACATTTTATTGCAATCTTTTCTGCAATGGCGATGGGTCTTCTTATTTTTTTTAACGACCCGCGGAGCTTACTCTCCAGACTGTTTGTGCTTTTTGCTACCAGTTTTAGCATCTGGGCATTATTGGACGTGGGATTGTGGGCGACAAACAACCCTGCAGTTGTTATGTTTTCTTGGTCATTGCAAGTACTCCTTGAACCACTGACATATACGATTGCCTTTTTCCTGTTCCATACATACATACACAAAAAACTCCCTCCATTTAAACAGCAACTCATTGTATTTAGCGTCCTTTTACCACTCCTTATCTTGCTACCGACCACACTTAATCTCGAAGCCCTCCAACTATCTAGCTGCGAAAGTATTGAGGGACCATTGGCAAAATACTACACCTATATAGCCAACCTGAGTTTTATTATTATGATTTTGGCGGTCTGGTTTAAAAACAGACCTACTCTGGATCAGAAATTCAAGCGCTCTACCGCCTTCTTCCTCACTGGCTTGATTACATTTCTTCTCTCATTTACCTCAGGCAATATCATCAGTAGCTTTACCGATGATTGGACAATTAGCCAATATGGCCTATTTGGTATGCCTGTATTTGCAGCACTCATCGCATACAGTATTGTTCGCTTCAATATTTTTAAAATCCAGATAGCGGGAGCGCAAATGTTGGTTACTATTCTTTGGATTCTTGTGTGTTCACTCCTTTTCGTTGAAACTGAGCTCTTCACCATCATTACAAGCATCACCCTGTTGTTTACTACAATCGCTGGATTCTTTCTCATCAATAGTGTACGCAAAGAAGTGGAGCAACGCGAAGAAATTGAAGAGTTGGCAGAGAGGCTGGAGCGAGCAAATAAAAGACTAAAGGAATTGGACAAGATGAAGTCTGAGTTTGTCTCTATTGCCAGCCATCAACTACGTAGTCCGCTTACATCAATTCGTGGCTATACTTCCATGTTGCTTGAAGGTTCTTTTGGCAAACTGCCACAAAAGGCAGCGGACGCTATTGAGAGAATTGGTGAGTCAAGCAAATACATGTCGACCTCTGTCGAGGACTATCTAAACGTCTCACGTATCCAAGCTGGCAACATGAAGTATGAGTATTCCGATGTAAATATTTGCAAACTACTTGAAGACATTACTGACGAACTGCGACAACCAGCTGTCAAAAAAGGATTGTTGTTAACACTTAAAAAGAATTGTTCGATTAAGGGACTGGTAAATGTTGATGTCGGCAAGACCAGACAAATAATTCACAACCTGATAAACAACGCTATTAAGTACACTCCTGAAGGTTCTATTAAAGTGTCAGCGCGAGATATTGCAAACCCTAGTCGTGTATTCATCGACATTACTGATACCGGTGTTGGCATGAACCCACATACTATCGAAAAAATGTTTGAGAAATTCCAAAGAGCAGACAACGCCAATGGAGTTAACTCATCTGGTACCGGACTTGGTCTATATATCGCCCGCAAGATGGCTGAGGATATGGGCGGCAGCATTACAGCTACCTCGGAAGGAGAGGGTAAGGGGTCTACCTTTACCTTGGAACTTCCACTTAAGGGGTAAGATTGGGGCGGTGGCGGATTGGCAAAAGCCGGAGGGAGTGCGGAGCACTCCCTCCGGCTTTTGCCAATCCGCCCACTCCTTGCTAAACTTACCTTAATGAAAAAACGACTACTAACCGGCCTACAATCATCCGGCACACTACACATCGGTAACTACTTTGGCGCCTTAAAGCCCTTTGTTGATAGCTACGAAAATTACGAAAGCTTCCTCATGGTTGCCGACTATCATGCTCTTACAAGTTTACGCGACCCAAAGGAGATGCACGACAATATCATCAGCGTGGTTAAAGACTACCTAGCAGTTGGTGTAGATCCGAAAAAGGCAGTTATCTTCCGCCAGTCAGACAACCAAGACCACACCGAACTCGGCTGGGTATTCAACTGTATGGTCACCGTGCCATTTCTCCAGCAAGCCCACGCCTACAAAGACAAAGTGGCCAAGGGTCTAGAAGCTAACGCTGGTTTATTTACCTACCCAATGTTGCAAGCGGCTGACATCGCTCTCTACGACACAGACGTTGTACCAGTGGGTGAGGACCAGCGCCAACATATCGAGTACGCCCGCGAAGCTGTGGGAAAATTCAACCGCACCTACGGTGCGGTTCTGAAGGAACCTAAGGAAGTCATCATCGAAGGAGTAGGAATCGTACCAGGAACAGACGGGGAGAAGATGAGTAAAAGTAAAGGTAACACCATTCCGTTATTTGGCACTCAAAAAGAAATCGAAAAAGCTGTCATGGGTATAGTCACCGACTCTACGGGCGAGCGACCAGAAAACGTTTATGCCATCCATCGTCTATTAAAGTCTGCCGAAGAACTAGACCCTATATATGAAGCTCACAAAGGTCGCTATGGTGACCTCAAGAAAATGCTGGCTGCCGACCTGGAGGACTTCATTGCACCAATGCGTGCCAGGCGTGACGCTATCACCAACGAAGAGGTTAAGGCTGTCCTAGAAGACGGCGTGAAGAGAGCGAAGGAAATATCAAACAAAACCCTCAACAGCGTCCGCACAGCAATTGGCATCAATTTGTAACCATGCTATGCTAAAACTAAACCCATGAAGCGGCTGACACCGTGGAGGTGGGGGAAGAAAAGTGAGGAGCCGCCGGTTTCAAATGATAAATCATTTGAAACCGGCGGCCAACCACAGAGTAGAACCCTCCGGGAGCGCCCGACACAGCGCGGTCGATAAATAAAGGTGTCAAAATGGCTTCGCCATTTTGACACGAAGTAGGGTGGCACCGCGACCCGCAACACAAGTTGCAATCGCCCCTGCATATGTATTAGTTATTAATATATTTGCAGGGGCGATTTAATTTCTCCCAAAACTAGCACATCCGCACCGGCTTCAGAATTTTTGCTCCAGCACTGTACATCTTAGTACAGTTTAGTCTCAAAAATTCTTCCAGCCAGCACATCTGTATCTAGTTTTGAAAGAAATCAGTTTTTGCAAAAACAAAATTATGGAAAGAACACTACTAAAAGACCTCAAAACACAAGTGGGGCAAGAAGTAACAATTAACGGAATCGCGGATGTTGTCCGCCTGCAAGGCAAGATGGCCTTTTTCGACTTCCGTGACCGCACCGGAATCATTCAAGGTGTGGTATTTGGCAAACCAGAAGTACTAGAGGTAGCAAGGGAAGTTAGTCCAGAATCTGCAGTTAGCGTAACTGGTATCGTCAATGAGCGACCGGAAAAAATGATCAACGACAAAGTAGAAAACGGTGACATCGAGCTCGAAATCACCGGTATTGAAATACTCAACAAGGCTGATTCATTACCCTTTGATATGGACGGGGAGTTTTCTATTGAAACTCTTTTAGACAACCGACCACTGACTCTACGCAGGAAGCACGAACAAGCTATCTTCAAAGTCCAAGCAACTATTGTGGAAGCCTACGGTGAATATCTTCGAAGTGAAGGCTTTACCGAATTCCAAGCTCCAAAGATAGTAGGTGGCGACGCTGAGGGAGGGGCAGAGGTATTCAAGATAGAGTACTTCAAAGACCGCATGGCCTCACTTGCTACCAGCCCTCAGCTATACAAGCAGATAATGGTGGGAGTATTTGAGAGAGTTTTCACCTTTGCTACCGCCTTCCGCGCTGAGAAAAGTGCTACCACTCGTCACCTTAGTGAATACACGTCACTCGACGCCGAGATTGGTTTCATCAAAGACCATCACGATATCATGCGTATTGAGACAGGTCTGATGCGTCACATTAGTCAAAAACTAGCAGAAAAAAATGTTAAGGACCTAGAGGTACTAGGTATGGAGCTACCAAAGATCCCCGATGGCGATACCTTCCCATTCATGAAGCTACGTGAGGCACAGGAACTCATTAAGGAAAAAACTGGCGTAGACAAAACCAACGAGCCAGACCTAGAGCCAGAAGACGAGCGTTGGCTTTGCGAATACGCGGCGACAGAATTGGGTAGCGACTTTATCTTCGTGACTCACTACCCAGTTAGCAAACGCCCATTCTATACCATGGAGGACAGCGAGGACCCAGGCTTCACCAAGAGCTTCGACTTACTATTCCGCGGTGTCGAAATAACCACTGGTGGTCAGCGTGTACATGACCTGGATATGCTTAAAACCAAATTGGCAACCAAAGGACTAGACCCAAAGAACTTTGAATTCTACTTCCAAACATTCAAGTATGGCATTCCACCACACGGTGGCTGGGGCATGGGGCTTGAACGTCTCACAGCCAAGTTCTGCGGTGTGAAAAACGTAAAAGAAGCCACATTATTCCCACGTGACATTAACCGTATCGACACACTTCTTTCTACCACTGAAGAGGAGAGTAGTGACGACGAAGAGTAAAAATTATGCGGCGGCCTCCGGACGCCGCATTTTTTGCTTAAATACAACCATGAAACAAAGCTACACACCCTCACAAAAAACGCTGGAAAAATATGCTGAACTAATAGTGCAGTTTGGCCTGCGTGACAAAGATGAAAACAAACCAAAGCCCGGAGCAGTGGTGCACTTTATGGTGCCAGAAGCCGCCAAGCCTCTATACTTCCACCTGCAACGAGCAATTCTAAGAAACGGCTACCATCCGCTTGGTCAGTACTTTCCTAGCAGCGACGCCGAGTACAACTTCCAAAAAGACTTCTACCGCATAGCCAACGACAGTCAACTAGACTTTGCTCCAGAAAAATTAAACAAAGCTCTAATCGACCAAATTGACTGCACCATATTGGTACTAGCAGAAACCAATCATCACGAACTAAACAACATCAACACAGAAAAAATCTTCCGTCACAACAAAGCTCGTAGTGGCTCCATCAGCTACAAACGAAAGAAGATAGACGAAGGAAAACTCAACTGGACCATTGTTCTTTATGGTACCGATGCTGGAGCAGCCGAGGTGGGGATGACATCCAAACAGTACTGGAATGAAATCATCAAAGCCTGCTACCTAGACGCCAAAGATCCAATAAAAGAATGGGGGAGGATAGACAAAACCGTTCAGAAAACAGCCGCCAAGCTTACAGAGATGGAAATCGAATCCTTGCACATGACAGGAGACGATGTTGACTTACATGTCGGCATTGGCAAAGACCGAGTCTGGCGCGCCGGCGGCGGCAATAATATTCCGTCTTACGAAGTATTTACTTCACCCAACTGGCGCGAGGTGAGTGGCTGGATTCGCTTTAACCAACCTTTCTATCGTCATGGTAAAAAGATTGAAGGCATCGAATTGTGGTTTGAGAAGGGGGTAGTAGTAAAATCCAAAGCCAGCAAGAATCACTCGCTTCTTAAAGGTATGCTGGAGACAGCTGGCGGTAATAAACTGGGTGAGTTTTCTCTAACCGACGGACGTCTCTCACGTATCACCAAATTTATGGCCGAGACCCTATACGACGAAAACACTGGCGGCCGCTTCGGTAACTCACACGTCGCCATTGGTGCGTCTTTCCGCGATTGTTACAAAGGCAAGTTCAACCCGAAGTGGAAGAATGCCGATTGGGATAAGCTTGGTTTTAATAACTCACAAGTTCACTCTGACCTTGTTACCACTACCGACCGTACTGTAGTGGCCACACTTAAGGATGGCAAAGAAAAGACTATTTATAAGGACGGGAAGTTCACCATATAGACCTTATATCATGTTATTATTTATTTAATATTTAGTAGGTTAAAAAAGACATATGCCATTTGAAGGATTACCACAAAGAAACGAGCAGCTCGACGAAAATGTAAAAAATGATATCATCGCGTACCTTACAGATATGGGTATGTCAGCCGACGAACTTCTAACTCCAACAGCTGAAGATACTGAAGAAAACATCAGTTTAGCTCGTCGGCAATTATGCGAATTTTTAGATTCAGATACGGGGATAAAAATTGATGAAGAGAAACTAATAGAATATCTTACCGAGGTAAGAAGTAACAACGAGAATCAATAATCAAAACAGCGGGAAAGCTCCGCTTTCCCGCTGTTTTGACTGTATCGTCATGGTATTATTTCTCTATGACAACTATGTCTCCTGACATTGATATCTTCTCTATTAAAACCGAAGTCTTTGAAGGACCTCTGGAGCTACTTTTGGAGTTGGTAGAAAAGCGCAAACTGCTCATCAACGACATCTCACTCGCCGAAGTGACAGACGAATACATGGCACGCGTCTCAGACATGCAGGAGAAGTCCCTACCAAACACAGCCCAGTTTGTACAACTGGCCGCTACTTTGCTACTCATAAAATCCAAGTCACTCCTGCCAGTTTTGGAACTTTCTCAAGAAGAGGAGGAGATCATCGATGACTTAGAGATTCGCTTGCGTCGTTACGCCATTTATCGTGATATTGCGAAGGGGATAGAGGAGCAATTTGGCAGCAAAATGCTCCACGAGCGACAATATGTACCAGACCTCACGCCACTTTTTGTGACAGACCACTTCACTACCACAGAAGCTCTGCGTGAGTCAATGAACGACGTACTAAGTAACCTACCCAAGAAGGTAGAGCAGCCAAAGGTTCGTGTAAAAAAAGTTATTTCTCTGGACGAAATGATTGCTAGACTTGAGACTCGCATCAAAGAACAAATGAACCTACGTTTTAGTGAACTACTAGAAAATGAAAAAGAAAAACCAATCGTGATTGTCGGTTTCTTAGCCGTCTTGGAATCCGTTAAACAAGGCAGTATTTTAGTAGAACAGGCCGAACGCTTCGCCGATATAGAAATCAGTGTCGAAGGACCAGTTACACCTAGGTATTATTAAAGACAAAAGAAAAGGCGCAACCACATGGATTGCGCCGTTGTGTGAGCTTTACTGCGGGGTACTCAACACGCGGAAGCTCGCAAACTTCCTAACCCTTTAGGCTGTGATTTTCAGAGTCAGCCTTCTACTCCGTAACGTCCAGGTAGTTTACACCACCCAGACGCAATATAATCGTTCAAAAAACATGCCGTTGTCCTTTTTGCTTACCTGCAACCAAATCTAATCTCCGTCGTGGAGAATAGGCGGTTGCAGGACTTACGGGGCCGAGCCATGGCATCCTCGTCAGGAGATGCTCCCTAGAGGCGCTGCGGCTCGGCGGCCGGCGCGCGGCGATCAGATCGCAGCGGCGGCGATCTGATCGGGGATACCATTACGCGGGAAAAGCTCTTCCCGCGGCGGGCCAGAATCGAAGAACAGTTTCATCGCTTTCTCCTTTTTTTGGTTGCGATTTAAATATACTAGCACATGTAAAATATTTGTCAATAGTAGGCAAGCGAAACTAGGAAATGTCAAAAAGGGTGTTCTATACAAAATAGACTAACCACAGGAGAAAATCGCACAGAGGGGTAAAAAAAGCTATAATAAACAGGTAAATATGGATGGATTATCGCTCGACCAGAAGCTCGAAGGAGTTTTGTTTTACAAAGGTACACCGCAGAAAAAGGCGGCGCTTTGTAAGTTGTTTGAAGTGGGGGAAGAGGAGCTTGGCACCGCTCTCAAGGCGCTCAAAGAGCGCCTTGAGAGCGGTGCCCTTCGACTCCTCGAGACAGACACCGACATCCAACTAGTCACCACCTCAGAGATGGACGAACTTATCGAGTCTATCCGCAAAGACGAACTCAAACGTGACATTGGTAAAGCCGGCGCCGAGACACTTGCTATCATTCTTTATCGTGGACCACTGACTCGCCCAGACATCGACCGTATTCGCGGTGTCAACTCAGCCTTCATCCTACGCAACCTTCTTATGCGTGGTTTGGTAGAACGCCAACAAAAAGGCAATACCTACACCTTCGACATCACCCCAACCCTACTGGCTCACCTTGGTGTTACCAGCAAGCAAGACTTGCCAGATAGAGACATTATCCTCGACCAACTGGAAGCCTTTGAACGCGATGTAGCAGAACAAGAGAACGCCTAATAAATATGAACGAAGAGCTTTACACAAACGAAGAAATGATAGGGCCAGCCGAAGAAACGGTCGCTGTTACTGTCATGGGGGACACAGAAGAAGACTCGGTAAAAAACGCCGGCGTACCAGTGCGTCAGCAATTAATTCTGGTAGCAAGCCTCCTAATACTCATCTTTGGTACAGCGGTGGTACCAAAGACTGTTGCTTTACTCAAAAAACCAGACCCTCAACCAGTTGTTAAAATAGAACCTAAAGAAACCCCAGTCAAAAAGACAGAAATCAATAACAAAACTTTCTCTGACATAAACCTAGTGGGGGAGGCAGCCTTTGTCTGGGACGTTAATGCTGGCAAAGCTCTCTATCAAAAGAACGAGACAGAAAAGCTCCCGCTGGCTTCCGTCACCAAACTCATGACCGCACTTCTGTCCGACGAAATAATGACCAGCCAATCTTCAGTCACAGTAAGCAACGCTGCGCTTAGTCAATCTGGAGATAGCGGTCTTTTGCGCGACGAAGTCTTTAAGCGCCAAACACTAAGTGATTTAACTCTCATGTCATCATCCAACGACGGAGCCTTCGCCTTAGCTATCGCTGCTGGTGAAAAGCTACGCAGTGGCGACGGCGCCAATGCCTTCGTCCAAGCCATGAACGTACGCGCCAGAGAACTTGGTTTAAACGACACCACTTACTACAACCCAACCGGTCTCGATGTCTCAGCAGAGCAAGCTGGCGCCTATGGTACCGCCAAAGACATGGCCATACTCATGCAATACATCATAGAACACAACCCTGACATTCTTGCTTACACAAGAGAAGATTCGGCCCATATCTATGACGAACTAGGCAATTATCATCAAGCCAGCAATACCAATTACTATGTAGACCAGATACCAGGCATCATCGGCTCAAAGACTGGTTACACAGACTTAGCTGGCGGCAACCTAGTGGTTGCTTATGATGCTGGGCTCAATCATCCAGTAATAGTGGCAGTCCTCGGCTCTACTCAAAACGACCGCTTCACCGATGTTATGCAACTCATAGAAGCCAGCAACAATTATTTGGCCGACGAGCAGAAAAATTAAAAGCCTAAACAATACACCATGCACGACCCAATCATTAAAGTTTTAATACCAGCCACACTTGCCTTTGTTATCGGCATTTTAATCACACCTCTACTTACTCATTTTCTATACAAATACAAAGTCTGGAAAAAGGTCGGAGGTAAGACAGCTATGCTCGGGCGGATAGCCACTGAGTTTAATAAGCTTAAGGGGGCAGGGGAGACTAAAACTCCTCGTATGGGTGGCATTGTTATTTGGGGCAGTGTACTCATTACCACTTGTTTACTTTTTGCTCTAAGCAGAATCTTCCCACACTCTATCTTTGGTGAACTCAATCTCCTCAGTCGTTCACAGACTGTTATACCGATAGCTACTCTTATGCTGGGGGCGGGCGTTGGCTTTTTAAACGACTTATTCGATGTGGTTCATGGCGGGAAAGGCATGCGACTTCGCACTCGTCTTATATTCGTCTCTCTCTTATCATTAGTTATCGGCTGGTGGTTTTATAGCAAACTAGGAATAACTGAAATCAGCATTCCTTTTGATGGAACCCTGTACATCGGTATCCTTATCATTCCGTTCTTTATTCTTCTAACCAATTTCTTCTACGCCAGTGGTGTGATAGACGGTATCGACGGACTTTCTGGAGGAGTATTCGCCTCTATCTTCACTGCCTATGCCGGCGTCGCTATCATTCAGTCACAGTATGACATCGCCGCTCTTTGCGCCGCAATCTCTGGCGGTATTTTGGCTTTCTTGTGGTTTAACATTCCACCTGCGCGTTTCTGGATGACAGAGACTGGTTCGATGGCTCTCACTCTCACACTATCGGTTATTGCTGTGCTTACAGACACCCTGGGTGAAGGTAACGGAATCTCGCTGCTGTTGATAATAGCTCTACCGCTTTGGATGACAGTACTATCCAATATAATCCAAATCAGTTATCGCCTGGCCACTGGTCGTAAGTTTTTCCGTATTGCGCCACTACATCATCACTTCGAAGCTATTGGTTGGCCCTCACACAAGGTAACTATGCGTTATTGGATTATCAGCATTATTTGCGCCTTTTTAGGTATCATCTTTGCCGCTGTTGTCTAAAGATAATTTATGTTGAAGAAACCAGTTGATAGAACTCTACTGACACTGGTCATCATATTGGTGACATTAGGCTTTTTGATATTCTCCTCGGCCTCGCTTGGTTTGCTAGCCAGAGACGGTGCGCGCTTTTCTTCAGTGGCTTTTAGCCAGTTAGTATTCGGTATTATCTGTGGCGGACTAGGTATGTTCTTCATGAGTCAGGTCTATTATCGAAACTGGCGAAAATACGCTTTTTACATTTTCGTTTTTACTCTGGCTATGACCTTGCTCGTCTTCACTCCTCTGGGCTTCAGTCACGGTGGCGCAACCCGCTGGATTAGTATTGGTAGCTTTTCTTTTCAACCCTCCGAGCTACTAAAGATTGGCTACACTATTTATATGGCCACCTGGCTTTCTGGTATACACAAGCACATAGGAACCTTCAAGCACGGCACACTGCCATTTCTTGGCATCACTGGAATTGTCGGTCTGATCATGTTGTTACAACCAGATACAGACACCTTCATGCTTATTGCAACCGCTGGTCTAGCTATGTTTGTAACAGCGGGCGGTAGCTGGCGCGATGTAGCTGCAATGGCCGCCGTCGGTGTGGTTATGTTGCTTATTTTGGCCATTACCAGACCATATATCATGGACCGCTTCACCACCTTCCTCCACCCCCTCGATGACCCACAAGGTAGTGGTTACCAGATTAAGCAGTCTCTCATCGCCATCGGTTCTGGAGGATTTACTGGTCGTGGCTTTGGTCAAAGCATCCAAAAATTTGAATACTTACCAGAACCAATCGGCGACTCGGTCTTTGCTGTATACGCTGAGGAATTCGGATTTATCGGTACCAGTCTGCTGATATTACTACTTTCTTTCTTTACCTTCCGTGGATACAAGATTGCCTCACATGCCACAGACATGTTCGGCATGCTTCTGGTAGTGGGTTTTATGACCATCATCGTACTGCAGTCATTTCTCAATATTTCCGCCATGGTCGCCATTGCGCCATTGATGGGTCTGCCACTACCTTTTATTAGTCATGGAGGAACAGCTTTGTTGGTAACATTGCTGACGGTGGGAATTGTCTTAAATGTCTCTCGTTACCAGAAGAAAGTTTAATTTTGCCTACGGGCTGTGTGTTAAAATTATTTTATGAAGAAGATTGTTCTAACTGGTGGTGGTAGTGGCGGGCATTTCTACCCGCTTATTGCCGTAGCTGAAGAATTACAGAAATACAACCTCACCAGCGAGGAGTTTAAACTCTTTTATCTTGGTCCAGACCCGTACAATCAGGAAGCTCTGGATAAAAACAAAATCAAATTTGTTAAAGTCCCGTCTGGCAAGAAGACAAAGTACTTTTCTCTAGGAAATATTTTTACTCCCTTGAAAGTCATTTGGGGGACCATGGTGGCAATCAAAAAACTCTATTTTATTTATCCTGATGTTGTGTTCAGCAAAGGCAGCTACACCAGCTTGCCGGTGGTATTGGCAGCTGCTTTCCTACGTATACCAATAGTCATTCACGAATCAGACACCAAGGCTGGTACTGCCAACAAAATAGCCGCTCGCTTCGCAAGATATATTGCCATTGCATATAGTGACGCGGCGCCGTTTTTTCCTTCGGAAAAAACGGCGCTCATCGGCATCCCGCTTCGCAAAGCTGTCCAGGTAAGGCCAGCAAAACCCGCCACCACTCTAGGCCTACCAACAGACAAACCAATTATCTTTGTTACTGGCGGATCACTGGGCGCAGAACGCATTAACGACCTGGTGTTAAACTCACTCAACGAACTTCTTCCTCACTACACAATAGTGCACCAAGCAGGTGACACTAATGCAGAAAAGGTAGAACAGGCAGCCGCCACACTTATCGCGGACGGACAGCTATTAAGTCACTACTTCGTGCGTGGTCACTTAACCGGTGAAGAAATGGGATTGGCACAAGCGGCCGCGTCTATCATCATTTCCCGCGCTGGTTCAACCTCCATCTTTGAAATTGCCGAAGAAGGCAAGCCTTCTATCATCATCCCGATTCCTGAGAAAATTAGTCACGACCAACGCACCAACGCCTATGCCTATGCCCGCAGTGGAGCTGCACAAGTGATAGAAGAACACAACCTAACAGACCATTTGCTCTTTGCAGAAATTAACCGTATTATGTCCAACCAAGAGCTTTACACAAAGATGAGTGTGGCTGCAACCACTTTCGCCAAGCCAAAAGCGGCCGAAAAAGTCGCCAAAATACTCATTGATATTGCCGCTGAACACAAATAATATGAAAAAGATAGTAACAAGATTTGCACCGTCGCCGACTGGATTTATGCATATTGGAGGTGTGAGAACCGCTCTTTATGCTTGGTTGTTTGCCCGCCAAAATGGCGGCGAATTTATCCTGCGCATTGAGGACACTGATAAGAACAGGGAAGTGGAGGGTTCAATCGCTCACATCCAAGAGTCTCTAATGTGGCTTGGAATCAACTGGGACTATGGACCTGATAAACCAGGACCATTTGGACCCTGCCTGCAATCTGACCGACTTAATATCTATAAGAAGTACGCAGAGCAGTTGGTAGCCAAAGGCCTAGCATACCCTGACCCATACACCACAGAAGAACTAGCTGCCTTCCGAGCGGAAGCCGACGCCAAAAAGCTACCATTTCTTTTCCGCAATCATCGTCCGGAAACCTTTGCAGAATGGGACGGTACCAAACCACTACGTTTCAAAGTATCAGAAATCAAACGCTCAAACTGGCACGACGTGGTGCGGGGTGACCTTACTGCTGGTGAAGAAATGTTGGACGATTTTATTATCATCAAAGCTGATGGTTACCCGACCTACAACTTCGCTCACATTATCGACGACCTAGAGATGGGAGTAACCCATGTTATGCGTGGCGAAGAGTTTATTCCTAGTACACCAAAGTTTCTTAGTTTGTACGAGGCCTTAGAAATACCTCTACCAGTCTTTGTTACCCTACCTCCCATTATGGGTCCAGATGGCAAGAAGAAACTAAGCAAGCGCGATGGTGCTAAAGACTTGCTTGAATATCGCAGTGATGGATACCTACCAGAAGCTATGCGCAACTTCCTTGCTCTAATAGGCTGGAATCCAGGCGGCGACCAGGAACTATTCTTTGATGATGAACTCATCAAGGCTTTCTCCTTAGAGAAAATCCAAAAGTCAGGCGGAGCTTTCAATGAAGAGAAACTGCGCTGGATGAACAAGCAATACCTAGAAAGAGAATCAGAAGAATTTAAAAACAACTACTTTAAAGAAGCTCTACCAGAAGCAGTTTTAAATCTGCCAGAATACAGTGACGAGCGCATGCAGAAGCTACAGCCAGTAGCCCTAGAGCGTGTCCACAACCAAACAGAAATACGCGAAGCGGCGGCGGCAGGGGAGTACGACTGGGCTTTTAGCACACCTCTAGTATCAACAGACCTGCTCAAGTGGAAGAGTGACGACAGCGCGGCAGCTGCGCTGCCGCGCCTCACAAACACCACCACCCTCCTTGCCAGCGCAGACTTTTCTTCACCAGACACAATCAAAGAAGCTCTTTGGTCGTACGCTGAAGAAGTAGGGAAGGGGGAGTTATTGTGGCCACTTAGAGTCGCTCTTACCGGCCGGGAACGCTCACCGGATCCATTTACTTGCGCTTACATTTTAGGACCTGAGGAAACCATCAGTCGCATCAACTCGGCCTGTGCTAAAATATCAGGATGATAAATAAACGTAGAGCATACGCGTTTATATTAGGAGTTATAACCTCACTTACAATCTTTGTGGGGGCTAGTTTTGCATCCGCCCAAACCGAAGTAGAAAAGCTACAAAGTCAAATAGCCGACAAAAACACACGCCTAGCTGAGATAGAAAAAGAAATCAAAAAATACACCTCAGCCCTAAACGAAGTCGGAGCCGAAAAAGCCACTCTACAAAAAGCTCTCAACCGTCTGGATTTGGAACGTAAAAAAATCCAAGCTGACATTTCTTATACAGAAAACAAAATTGCTGCTACTGACCTAACCATCAACAAACTAGGAATTGAAATTGACCGAACAGAAAATAGTATCGGTGAGAGTCAGGCAGCCATCAGCGAAATTGTCCGCAATATACAGGTGGTAGATGACCAATCTTTAGTGGAAGTGCTATTACGCAACAACAACATCTCTGAATTCTGGAGTGAATTTGAAGCGCTCGAAACAATCAAAACCAGCATGTACGACCACATACATGAACTGGCAGATTTGAAGGTTGATCTGGAGGTTAAAAAAGAAGACAACACAGAGCAAAAAGAACAACTAGAAAGTCTACACTCTCAATACTCAGACCAGAGCACTATTCTCAGAGGTAGTATCAACGAGAAGGCCGAGCTACTTGATACAACCAAGAGTAAGGAAGCTAACTATCAGGCTTTGCTGGCCCAAAAAGAAGCTGCTCGTAAACAACTACAACAAGAGGTTCAAGATATCGAATCACAACTGCAATTTATCCTTGACCCAAACACCATTCCAACCGCCGGTTCAGCTGTTCTTAATTGGCCGATCAGCAACCCGATTATTACCCAGTACTTTGGTTATACAAAGTTTGCTCTTTCTGGTGCCTACAACGGCAGTAAGCACAACGGTATCGACCTTGGCACACCAGTTGGAACACAACTGCACGTGCCACTATCTGGCACTATCCGCAATACTGGTAACACCGACTCAGTGCCAGGTTGTTATTCATGGGGTAAGTGGATTCTGGTTGATCACCCTAATGGTCTTTCTTCACTATTCGCTCACTTGAGTCAGATTTCCGTAACTCCCGGCCAAAAGGTAAATACCGGAGACATCATCGGCTACACAGGAAACACTGGTTACTCAACCGGCCCACACCTACACTACACTCTGTATGTTAAAGACGCCGTACAGGTAAAACAATTCAACCAATTCAAAGCCGTTACTGGCTGTGGTGCGGCACTTTCTCCATTTGCTGCTGTAGAAGGTTACCTCAATCCTCTCGATTACTTACCAACCACTGGATATAGATCTTTGTAGAAGTTTTTAGTTGTACACACACAAAGGCTAGGAGGGGAGACAGACCGTACCAATAACTGCTATTATGAATATGCGAGCGATGCTCGTAGGAACTTACCCGGTTCTAAGCTCCGCGCTTGCGCGGGGCTTAGGGGCTGGTAAGTTTTTTCTTTTCTCTGCTGAATTTATTCTAAATTATTTAGTTCGCACAATATATCGTTTTAAAGAGACAGGAGGGAAGTGGGGAGGGTGATTTTACTCTTACCTTTCTTTTTCGTAAAAGTCGAACGCGGCTTCAGGCAATCTACTGAGCAGCTGCACTGGTCTGATTGTTAGAACTTAATAAATAAAATCTACCAACAAAATAACTAAGGCAAAAATATAATTTTAAAATTTGTTTTAACTTTTACATTTTATTTTTTATCCACCGAAAGTCATGGCCTCGACTTAGACAGAAGACTTGTACCTAGCAAAGTCCGTGACGTTCAGTGTAGCATTACCATCGACTACTGATACCTCTTTTAATCTTTAAAAGCCTTAGAAGCCAATTTTGAGCCTCGTTTTAGAGGAAAAAAAGGCTCTGTGAGCAAAATTCATGATACCTGGATAAGGCCCAGGAAAAGTAAAATTTTAAAAGGAAAAAGTTAAAACTTAAGTAAACTTGGATATTATTTAAAAACAAGTTTATTCAATGATACTAGTGCAGGATTGAAAGACTTATAAAAATGATATGCAAATACCAGTATACGGGCTTATGTATATACAATCCTGTATAAAGCTATTTTAGCTTATTATCTTATGTGGATAAGACGTTTTACATATATTGTGCGAATAAGTATACTATGAATTGTAGGGGCTCGAAAGCCCCTACCCGATGAGTAGTAACCAGTCAGCCGAAGCCGATTGTGCGAGCAATGCTGGCAAAAAACGCCAGCACTCTTTCTGCCAGACTCAGGCTCACCTCCCTCGCCAACTTCTCCTGATTCATATCAGGGACAAGATTGCGATACTGAGGCAGTTGACCTGGCTCAGGTCGACCCTCTCCATGACTAGATTTCTCGAACATTGTCTCACCTCCCCTTTCTGTGGGTTACAGGTTAAAATTAAGTATTCTAATATTGATTATAGTATGGCTCTACGCAAAAGCAATGACCCAATTAAA
The DNA here is from genome assembly GCA_050292865.1 of Minisyncoccia bacterium. GTDB lineage: Bacteria > Patescibacteriota > Minisyncoccia > Phycocordibacterales > UBA918 > OLB19. Next base: position 41,564 of record JBNKMC010000001.1, read on the forward strand.
GACCATATCCTGCCTTTCCTCGATTATTGTGAAATCGAGAAAGGTCTTTCTAGTAACACCCAGCGCAACTATCAACAATATTTGAACCTATTTGTTAAATGGCTTAACGAGGTTGATAAATCAAATATGAAACCGCACGAGCTAACAGCCGATCATATTTGGGATTATCGACTCTTTATCGCCCGCAAGTACAAGACACCGCGCGGTGAGTACCTTAGTAAAAAGTCACAGAACTATTATCTGATTGCTCTACGTGCCCTACTCAACTACTTGGCCGAGCGAGATTACGAAACATTACCTTCTTCTAAGATAAAATTAGCCAAACAAAAATCAGAAGAGACTGTAACCTTCCTTGATGTTCACGATATCGAGGCAATGATTAAGATTCCAGACATTGCTACACCGTCTGGTCTGCGTGACCGTGCCATTATGGAGTTATTCTTTTCTTCAGGTATGCGTATTTCTGAACTAACATCTCTCGATGTCGACCAGTTCACAATGCTAAAAGACAACGACAAAAAACGCACCTACGAACTTTCTATCGTTGGTAAAGGCAAGCATATTAGAACTATTTTTATATCCCCTCGTGCCGCTGGCTGGCTACGAGAATACTTAAAGGAGCGACGAGATGTAGAGAAGCCGCTGTTTATTAACTATCGTTCACGTAACCAGGAAGACAAGCGACTGACTCCGCGCTCCATCCAAAAGATGATATCTAGAACCGCCATCATGGCTGGCCTCTCGAAAAAAGTCACTCCGCATACCCTGCGTCACACTTACGCCACTGACCTACTGGATCATGGTGCAGACCTCCGTAGCGTTCAGGAATTATTGGGACACCAAAATGTTGCCACTACTCAGATTTATACTCACGTTACTAATAAGCGACTGCGAGATATTCATGAGAAGTTCCATGGCGGCAAAAATATGAAAAAGTGATGAGCCAAAGGCTCGTCACTT
>JBNKMC010000002.1:0-18624 GCA_050292865.1 Minisyncoccia bacterium
GGCGCGCGTAAGCAAGCCTCACCGCCCGCCCGCTAAGGCATTAATATGGCAGCACCACGTACCCAACTGAAACAGTTGGGTTTTTTCTTGTTTCTCTATGTCATTGATAGCGTTTGTAGATTTTATAGAATCCGTCTCGATATTTCGCAGAGGACAATATTATAAGCTGGAAATGGAAATGGGGTCAGCCAATCTATATATCAAGAGTTAAAGGGGTGGACGTAGGTTGGGGGGTAAAAGAATCGACCCAGATATCAGGGTCGATGTGATATGCTTTATGGGAAATGGGGTCAGCCACTATTTCCACACAGACCTTTACAAGGTATTATTTTAATGCTACCGTATTTTCGGCTTTTAAAGCTCATCTTACAACCTAGCGAGCGGAGGATTCGCAAATGACTAACGTTAAATCCAGTCACTACACTCTGGTAACCTTCTACGAACCCGGATCTTTCATGTCCGAGGAAACGTTGCGCGTCGTCACGACCCGTGATCCAAACGAGATTGCCAAGATGGCGCCGGAGCGGGCTTTCTGCTTCACCATCGAGGACTTTATCGAGAAGACTACGACTGTGGACGGCGAGGACTTCAAGAAGACCGAATCTGTCGGCGGTCCGAGCGGTCGCTTCTATCTCGGTGGCGATCTCTACACTGTCGACGAGCTGAAGGCAAAGTTCGGGAGTGATCGGAGTAAGGAAATTCTGATCTCCAACATCGAAGTTAACGGTTGGCCGAAAGCCATCCAGTGCCGCACCGGTAACTGGCAGCCGTTCACCGACACCGACACCTTTCTCGACATCGCCGCCTGATTTTCAATCAAGGTTCAAATACACAAACGTCAACCACATAGAAAGAGAGGCTGAAAATGATTGTCGATCGAGTTCGTGGAGATATCTTCGCAGCGCCGCAAATACACATCGCATTTGCGGTCAACACGCAGGGCTACAACGACGCTGGCTTCGCAGGACAGGTATCCTAGCGGATATGGCCAGAGCTCGCCAGTACTGGCGGCAACGAGCTTGGCGAAGTGCTCAGTCACCAAAACGGCACCAAGATCTACCATGCGCTGGTTTGCCACTCGCTCGATTCGGGTGGATGGAACGAAACTCCTCGTGTGGCGCGTGAGTGTCTCGACAAGGTCGATGCACCCGAAGATGAAGAGATCGCAGTCGTGCTCATGGGCTCCGGCCCGGTAGGTATGATGCAGAGCGCAGACGTCGACGCGATTCTTGCTGGCATGGAGCAATCCCGCCGGAAACTCGTGGTCTACACACGATAATTGATCTTGCCGCCGTCAGTTCTAGGGCTCCCCACGAGTAATCGCGAGCGGAGCCCTTTTCTTTTGGAAGACCGTTCGCGAAGCGAGGGAAAGAGACAGAAGAAAAGGGGGTGGGGACAATAAAATTCTAAAGAAATAGGGTCAGTCACCATTTCCATTTTGAAGATGTGATCACAACCAATGTCGTCTTAAATAAGTAGAAGAAAGACCCGACAGTGCCGGGTCTTTGTGTTTTTTTCATGAGGGTTTTGTACCCACGGAGCGCCTGGATGTCCTTTGGTAGAGAATGTTCAGCCGTCGTCTATTTGTAGATAATATTTTGACTTTTTATAAAAAACCTCCAGGCTGTGCCTGGAGGTATAAGGTGGAGAGATCTTGACCGAAAATCAGTCTTTGCTTGCAGGTATGGTTTCTAATGACGGTATATCCAGATAGGCTAATCTCACACTATCCTTCAGAGCCTCCCATCCAGCGTTATAATAGGGTGAACTTGATGCTATTGGACTGCAAACAACAGAACAACGCCACACCCGTCTTCTTCCCTAGATAACTTAATTGCATTTTGCAATACAAGGTCCGAGTGACCTCAAATCAAGACCATCCGTTTGCCGGGATTCGAACCCGGGTCCATCAGCCATTTCTGACCTGCACTCGTAGTGCTAGAAGTTATTCCCCAACAAGATGTTTCTCTCCTTAATTTATATAAACTTTTTAGTTATGGAAGTCAATAGGGTTAACAATATGACCATAAATGTATGGGTTGGCAATAAATTTTTTAGACACCTTAGTATTTATATTTCTCCTGTAATCTAATCTGTCGATCAATTTAATCACCCGATTAATCGGGTGATTAATCGCCGGCATGGTAGAGTAGGGTATATGGCAAGAAGAAAACTAGAAGAGCGCAATGTGCGCAAAATACAAAAAGATACGCGTGGTAGTGTGCGCATGACTCTACCCATCGAAATTATTCGTGAACTTAAATGGCGTGACGGGCAGAAGGTGGTGGTGAAGAAAAAGGGAAGGGGGATTTATATTGAGGATTGGAGGTAGGTTGGTACATTATTTTAAATATTGACTGTTTTATGCTTTTAATTTAATCTGAAACAAGAACAGCAAACACTTGATGGGAGGTTTCCATGGCGATATATGTGGTATCATTCGTTATTTCAAGGGAGAAAGTAGAGGGAACAGAAGTTATGCCTTTTTCGCAAGTGATCACAACAAGTTTACCCGACCCTTTGTTTGCAGTTGAGTTTGTGAAGGGAGAATTTCCAAACAATCAACGTTACACTGACGGTTGGAGGATTTTGGGAGATCCTGTTGTGATTGAATTCTTTCAGGAGAGTCTCAAGGACTTCTTGCAGTATGCATCATTTGAACCGAAGGAAAAAACGCCCCACAGCCATTTGAAGGTTGTGAAATAGCCCACGAAGACAGTTTCTCGCAAAGAGAAAGGAGGTCTTCGCGGGCTGTCTTTGTGTATATGCTCATGTCCTGATACAGCTCATTTCTTTAATGTTCCGTACGATGATTTAAAGACAGGTTAATACCAAAAAAGTAAGATGAGGTTATAAAATACTTTAAAATATCGACTTTATATAAAAGTGTGGTATTCTAGTTGACTATGTTTGAAACAAAAACCAAGATTGTTGCGACTCTGGGGCCGAATTCGTCAGATGTGGCAACTATTGAAAAGATGATTAAAGCCGGTTTGTCGGTAGCTCGCGTGAACATGAGTCACGGTGACTACGAGGAACATGCTGAAAAGATTAAAAATGCTCGCGAAGCCGCAGAAAAAGCTGGTCGTCCATTGGCTATTTTGCAGGACTTGGCTGGACCAAAAATCCGCATTGGAGACTTTGATACTGAGACTGTTACCCTAAAAAAAGGTGCTTCATTTGTGCTAACTATCGAGAAGGTAGTGGGTACGGTAGACCGTGTGTCTATCAACTACGCAAAACTTCCTAAGGAGGTTGAGGTAGGGATGACTATTTTCTTAAACGACGGAAAGCAGGAGCTAAAAGTGACTAAGGTTACTGATACTGATATTCATACCAAGGTTGTTATTGGCGGAACTATCCGTAGTCGTCGCGGTGTGAACGTGCCTGATGGAAATCTTTCTATTTCTTCTCTGACTTCTAAGGATAAGAAGGATCTTAAGTTTGGTATCGAGCAGGGTGCGGCATTTATGACTTTGTCATTTACTCGTACCGCAGCTGATATTCACTTGCTACGCAAGCTAATTGGCAAGAACGATATTGCTATCGTGGCTAAGATTGAAACCAAAGCAGCTATCGAGAACTTGGAAGAGATTGTTGATGCTGCTGATGTAATTATGGTGGCTCGTGGTGACTTGGCTATCGAGATGCCTATCGAGCAGGTACCAATGTTGCAGAAGCGTATTATTCGTACAGCAAACCGTATGGGCAAGCCAGTTATTACTGCCACTCAGATGCTGGACTCAATGCGTATTGCTACCACTCCAACTCGCGCGGAGGTAACAGACATCGCCAATGCTATCGTAGATGGTACAGACGCTATTATGCTTTCTGATGAAACTGCAGTGGGTGATTATCCGGTAGAAGCAGTTAAGGTGATGACTAAGGTGGCTAAGGAGGTTGAGTCTGACCCGTACCTGGCTGAGCAGTACAAGAAATGGGATTTCAAGCCAACTAACAACTACGAAACGGTAGCTCGTTCTATTGCTCACAGTACACCTCATACTAATGCTGTGGCTATCGTGGCCTTCACTGAGAGTGGTTTGACCGCACGTATGGTGTCTCGCTACCGTCCACAGGTGCCTGTTTTGGTACTTACTCCTAATGAGGCTGCATTCTTGAAGTCTCGTGTGGTATACGGAGCAGAGCCAATCATGGTTAAGGGTGTTAAAAGCGCTCGTGAAGCCAAGCAGGTAGCAGCCAAGGCTGTGCTTGATAACAAGCTGGGCAAGAAGGGTGATACCTTCATCATGGGTGCTGGGCTTCCATTTGGTGAGCCAGGCGCAACCAACATGATGTTGATTGAGAAGATATAGGCCGGCAAAATAATAAACCCCTCCGCCCATGGGCGGAGGGGTTTATTATTTTGCCGGCCGCAAGGCTATTTCTTCTTGCGACAAAGACCACGAACTGTTACTTCTATCTCGTCTACATCGAAGTCAGAGAGACCGAGTAGTTTTTTGATTTTTTCGTCTGGAGCGGTGAAGTGGATTACTTTGTGACAGTCACTACAGATGGCGTGGTGATGAGGTTCGTGTTGGTATTCGTACTGAGCTTCGCCGCCGCCAAGGTGAACCTCGTGGATTAGTTTTTCTTTTACAAATAAGTCCAAGTTTCGATAAATAGTTACCAAGTCTATATCTGGCAACTTTGCGTGGATATCTTTAGCAGATAGGGCAGAGTGGCTGCTCTTTAAGACTTCTAGAATCTTTTTTCTTTTTTCGGTTAGGCGTAATATCATATGCAAGTGATTTGCATATTAACAAACTTTTGCTATACTGACAACTGCAAATGATTTGCATTTAATCTTTAATTTCTTACTTATCTTCACTTATGATATTTGAGTCTGTGTTGGCAGCGGTGGCTATTGCTTTAATTTCTCTCGTGGGAGTTTTGTTATTTGGACACTCTGGACGTTTGGTGGGTATGGAGCGGTATTCTGTGCCAGTGGCGGTGGGTGTGTTTTTGAGTATTGTGCTGTACGAACTAATCCCAGAGACCATCGAATCCTCACCGGAAACTGGCGGATTGGTGATTGCTTTTGGTTTTATATCTTTTTATATTTTGGCCAACATACTCCATAACAAATATCACAACCACGAGTCAGAAGACTGCGACCGCAAAGCGGCTGCTCTCTTGATACTGATTGGTGATGCTATTCACAATGTGTCAGACGGTATTGTTCTCGGCGGAGCTTTCTTGATTGACCCTGCGGTCGGTGTGGCTACGGCTATCGGTTTGGCTATGCATGAGTTCCCACAGGAGGTGGTTGAGTTTGGTATTTTGTTGCGGGCTGGGTACACCAAGACAAGGGCTGCTCTCTACAACCTTCTGTCAGCCAGTAGTATATTGTTCGGTTTGTTCTTGATGTTGCTGATATCAAACCAGGTAGGAGATTATATTTGGGTTTTGACTGGAGTAGCGGCAGGCAACCTTCTCTTCTTGGCCGCGAGCGACCTTCTGCCTCGTATACACGGCAATCTAAAAAGCTATGGTGGTGTTGTAAATGCTTCCACTTATATCATTGTTGGTTTTGTCTTTATGTCTTTGGTCTTGAACTGGACTCACGAACATTTTGGTCATGAGCATGGCGATGAGCACGAGCATGTGGCCGCTGAAGTGTCTCTAGTATCCATTGGGCAGTAGCAAAATCTCTGCTATCATGCAGGGACATGAATATTACTTTGAAGAAGTTTTTTGGTTGGTTTTTGGTGGCTTTTATAATATTTCCTACAGCCACTTCAGCACAAGAGGTTATAAATGAATACCAAGGCACCTGGCATGGGAAGGTGGTTGAGGTATTGGATGAAGAGTTGCGCCTAATTCCCGGGACTGACACTGAACATCTCTACCAAACCATCAAAGTGAAGGTGTTAGACGGACCAAAGGAAGGAGAGTTGATTGATATTGAAAACGATTTCCTTGAGCTGAAGAAGGGGGATAAATTTTATTTTAATTACACAAGATACCAGGGCGGCTCTGAAATGTTTGGTGTGGTTAATATCGACCGGGCGGGTTCTTTATGGATGTTGCTTGTTTTCTTTGCTTTGGCGGTAGTGGCCTTTGGCGGTTGGCAGGGTGTGCGTTCGTTGTTGGCCTTGATAGGTAGCTTTGCGGCTATTTTCTACATACTCCTACCGGGCATCCTGGGTGGCTGGAATCCTCTTTTGGCCAGTGTGGTAGTGGCGGCTGGTGTGTTGTTTGCGGCAATTTTCTTCACTCATGGATTTAACCGTGAATCATTGGTGGCATACAGTGGCACTATGCTGGCAGTCGCTCTTACCAGTATCTTGGCCATTGTAGCTGTACACATGACTTCTCTAACCGGCTTTGCTGACGAGACCAGTACCTACCTCAACTTCAATACCCGGGGTGCACTCAATTTCACTGCTCTGCTACTTGGCGCTATTATCATCGGTGTGCTCGGTGTGCTGGATGATATCGCTATTACACAAGCGGCTGTGGTGACAGAGTTGTTTAATAGTAACGGGTCATTGAGTAGGCGGGAGGTGTACAGCAAAGCGTTGCGGGTTGGTCGCGAGCATGTTGGAGCTTTGGTCAACACTCTGGTCTTGGCCTATACTGGAGCCTCGTTACCGCTTTTGCTTCACTTCTACATGGCGTCTTCCAGCTTGAGTATGGCTATCAATACAGAATTGTTCGCTACCGAGATTGTGCGCACTATCGTGGGAAGTATAGGACTTATCATGACAGTGCCGATTGTGACTCTCTTGGCGGTCTTTTATCTTAAGGATTACAAGCCAAAGCATATACATACACATGCGCATGGGCACAGTCATTAAAGACTGAAATATCGCAAAAGCCGGCAGAGCGAAGCTCTGCCGGCTTTTGGATTATCTTAATTAGTGTGACGAATGGATTTCTTTATATCGAAGCGTGGGTGCACTTTCTTTCCGGGATTGAAGATGTCTTCTGGGTCAAAGATGTGTTCGGTATTTTCAAAGAGTTTTATTATCTCTGGTTTGAACATCTTGCCAATATAGGGAGTACGGATAATACCATCGTTGTGTTCGCCGCAAATGTCTCCCTCTAGATCGCATGCCGCGGCAAAGAACTCCTCGGACATTTTTTCTATTAGTAGCGGGGTGGTTTTGTTGGTGAAATCTAGTAGAGGATAGAAGTGGAAGTGCCCATTACCACCGTGGCCGTGTACGGCGGCGTTGATGTTGTATTTGTTAAGAAGTTTTTTAATCTGTACCAAGAACTTAGCGGTGTTTTCTGGTGGTACTGTCACATCCTCTAAGAAGGCAGCTGGTCGTCTGTCTTTGTTTTGTAATTTGGAGAGGGAATAGCTGGCGCGGCGAATCTGCCAGAACATTTCTCTTTCGACTGGGTTCTTGATGAGACGGGCGCGTTTACCGTGGTTTTGTCGCAAGGCTTTTATAATGGATTCAATTTTGCGGTTTCTTAGTCTGTGTTTGTTGATGGTGATGAGGATGGTAAAGGCGGGTGTTCTGCGGCCGTAGCGGACGTGATACAAGGTGTATAGAGATAGCATGACCTTGAAGTACTGAGTCTTACTTAATCTGTCTTTGAAAAATTCTGGGTGACTAAGAGCCAGGTCGAAGCTAAGTCCGTCGAACATCTCGATGTTGATGGGGTGATAGTCTAGGGCTTTTAAAATAACATGACTAGCGTCCATAAGGTCAAATATTGGTACAGCTATCAGTTCGGTATGGTGACAGATTGGTTCGGTGCGAAGAGTGATGGAAGTAATTATGCCGATAGTGCCCTGACTTCCAGACATCAGGCGGGTCAAATCCATAGTGGCCTTGCCACGTTTAAAGCTGCTCATTGAACCACTTAAGACATTCCAAAGAGCATAGCCGGCACTATTCTTCTTGGTTTTTGGTTTGGCTTCATGTATTTCCTTTTCGTGTTCACTAAGTAGGAAGAAGACTTCCTCTAGGATGTGTGATAGGGCGTTGTCTTTTTCTACTAGCGATTTGTATTCCTTGTAGGTGATTGGCTTTATAGTGTAGGTGCGTGCATCGTGCAGAGTAACATTGAGAGATTCTACCCAGTCGGCACATTGACCATAAAGTAGTGAGTCAGGACCAGCCGAGTTGTTGGCTACCGCACCGCCGATAGAGCAGATATCCTTGGAGGCTGGGTATGAAGGGAGGTATACGTCGTACTTTTTTAATTCTTTTTCTACATCCCTCCACATGGCGCCTGATTCGACTGTTATTTTTACACCTGATTTTGTTTTACTGATGTCTTTAATATTATTCAGGTGTGCGCAAGCATCTATAACCACCGAGTCAGTTAGTGACCCACCAGAAAGTCCCGTACCGGCAGCTCTGGGAGTGAGAGAGATGTTTGGGAAGTCTGGTTTTAATTTGTTTATTGCGGTAACAGCCAGCTCTACATCGTGTTGGTTTAGTGGTTTTAGAATCAGTTGTGGTTTGATATAAAAAATACTCTCGTCGGTGCTGTACTTAATAAGGTCTTCTCGGTTGGTAGACATTTCGCCAGCAAAGCCAAGGGTTTTTAACTCTTGTTCGAGTAATAAGTGAACTAGCGGTTGGTTGAGCTGCTTTGGTTCTGAGGCTGATTCTACTTTTATCAGACCAGTTTTTGGTTTGATGGTCTTGGCTTTAGTGGTTTTGGAGGTAGCTTTCTTGGTGGCACGAACGACACGCTTTGTCTTTTTGACAGTAGTTTTTCTCGCGGCTTTTTTGGTAGTTGTGACCATGGTAAAAGAACGGATGTACCTCCTTGTTGTCTACATTATAGCAAGTGGGTGTGTTGGTGGAGTGTTGGTGTCCACAAAACACCAGACGGGCAGCTTCGCTGCCCGTCTGGTGTTTTGTTTATACGTCTGTCGTTATGCCTGCTTTTTCAGAGCAATTTTCACTTCGTGTCTATACGTCTTAAGTGGAATGTAGACTAGTGTTAGTAGTGTGCCGTAGATAAGACCAAAGGCGATAGTGAAGGCCAGCGGTGCCCACATTGCTGACACTAGTGTTAGCGGTATCATACCGATAACAGTAGTGAGGGTGGTTAGCAGAATCGGTCGCACACGCCCACCGGCTGTTTCAAGAATGAGTTCTTCTGGGTCGATATCTGGATTTTGTTCTTTGTGTGTATACAGAGCATCGAGCAATAGGATGCCGTGGTTGATGATAACACCGGCCAAGGTGATAACACCCAAGAAAGCCGTGAAGGAAAGCGGTTGTCCCATGAAGAACAGTCCCCAAAGCACACCAGTAAGTGCGAGTGGAATAGCAGAAAGAAGTCGTAGCGACCCACGGAAGTTATTAAACTCCAACACCACAATGGTGAACATAAGTACTAGTCCAGTCACCAAGGCAATGAGCATTTCCCCGAATGTTTTCTTTATTTCTTCGTCGTCACCACCGTAGGTGAGACGTACGGTGTCTGGCAGGCTGATTTCCGCTGCTGCCTTAGCCACCGCGTCGGTGACTTCCACTGCGTTGGCGCCTTCTTGTAGGTAGGCTTGTACCTGACCAATTCTCATACCGTCTTCGTGAGAAATGACAGATGAGTTGCGGTCGGCGCCTATAGTGATGAGTGAACCGAGTGGAATAATACCTCTTGCGGTAGCGACTGGAATGGAAGCTATGTCGGAAGCATTGGCAATCGAAACATCCTCTGGATTAACAAAGGCTTGGTTGAGGTTCATCATGAGGCGAACTTCAATATCATCACCGTCGATTCGTACTTTAGTCGCTTCTATTCCAGATACGGCAGCACGGAGGACAGCTGCAACGTTGGCTGCTGATAGTCCATAGTCCTGTGCCTTAGCACGGTCGATGTCTATTTGTAATTCAGTGCCGTCGTTGTCTAGAGATGAAGAAATGTTACGTGTGCCGTCTACACCTTCGACGATTCGAGTAACTTTTTCGGTAGCGTCTGCCAGTCCGGCTGTGTCGTCACTCCAAATCTTGACTACCACTGGTGCACCAGAAGGTGGCCCATCAGTCGGGTCCATGACTGACACTTTGGCATTGTCGAAGTCCATGCTGGACAATTTTTCGCGCAGGTCCTCTGTAATCTTAAGGCTCGTTAGACCGTCTCGTTCCTCGAGTAGGTTTACAGTAATGTTGGCGTACTTACTGTTTACTCCTTGAGCGTTTTGATTGAAGACAGACTGACTACCGACAGTGGTCATGTATGACTCAAGGTATGGGGTATCCGCAATGGCTTCCTCTACTTGTTTGGTAATCTGGTTGGTTTTATCGAGGCTGGTTGCTTGCGGCAATTCTACTTCTACATAAAAGAGGTCTACGTCGCTTGGTGGGAACATGATGGTTTTCACCAGTCCGGTTGCGGGTAGTGCTAGTCCACCAACGAAGGCAATAGTTAAGAAGGCATAGAACATGCGCTGCCAAGAACGATGATGGAAGAGTTTCTTCATTAGTTTTTCGTAACGGATGGCGAGGTTGTGCCAAAGCTTTTCTCGATAAACCGCAAACTTACTTTCCTGATGACGAATCAGTCCAAAAGCAATGGTTGGGATGAATCCAAGTGATACAACAATAGAAGCCAACAGCACCACTACGACAGTGAAAGGAATAGATTTTACAAATTGTCCAAGCACGCCGGATAGGAAGAAGAGCGGAATGAATACAGCAATGGTGGTAGAAACTCCGGCAATCAGTGGCCAACCAAACTCTTTGATGGCTTTGCGGGCAGCTTCGAACTTGTGCATACCATTTTCGCGGTTGGTGTGAATACCTTCAACTACCACGATGCCAGAGTCCACCAAAATACCAATGGACATAATTAGGGCAAAGAGTGATACGAAGTTGATGGTGTTGCCGGTAGCCAACATACCCACGAAGGCAATGGTGAAAGAGAAGGGAATCGCCAAGGCTGCTACCAGGGCCTCAGTGAATCCGATAGCGATAAATAGCACCAACATCACGAGTGCAATGGTCTGGAATCCAGATACCAGTAACTCATTGATAGAAGTCTTTACATCATCAGCGGCGTCATAGGTAATGACTGCTTCTGAACCAGATAATAATGTGTCGTTTAGTTCATCCAGTCGCTCCTTGACTCGTCTTGAAACAGCCATGATGTTTCCGCCCGCGGCTTTGTGGACGTTAAGCGAAAGGGCATAGCGTGACTCGTCGCCACCAACTGAAAGGCGTGAGATGTTTGTGGTTTTCTTGAAGCCGTCCACAATAGTGGCGATGTCACGCAGTTTGATGGTTCCAGATGGAGTTGCTACAGGAATGTTCCGTACGGTCTCGATGTCGACAATGTCTCCTTGGAATTGGATAGGGTAGTCGACACCACTCATGGTCAAGTCGCCGGCTGGTGCGGAAGCGTTGGCGGCGGCCAATGTCTGTAGGATTTGCCCGGTGCTTATTTTGTAAGTGGCTAGCGCATCCTTGTTGAGAATGACAGATATTTGTCGCTCGCGAGTTCCTGAGACTTCTACCTTAGAAACACCGTCGACAGATATAAGTGCGTCCTTGAGGTCGTCACCTAGTTTGGTCAGTGTCTCAGGGGCTAGGTCGGTACCGATACTAATCATCAAAATCGGTTGATCTTGGAAGTCTACTTTGGTTACAATCGGCGCTTCGGCATCTGTTGGTAGATCTCGGCGAGAGTTTTCTACTGCGTTGCGCAGGTCTTGGATAGAGGTTTCAATATCGGCAGAGGCTACAAACTGAGCGGTAATCATCGACATACCCTGGCGTGATGATGAGGTTACTTTGTCGATATTGGCTACGTTACGAACGGCTGGTTCCAGTTCGTCTGTTATCAGTTTTTCTATATCAGCAGCTGTCGCACCAGGTAAAACGGTGGTAACGATACCAATCGGTATGATAACTTCTGGTGTGGATTCTTTAGGTAGTGAGTACAGAGAATATGCGCCGACTACCAAAAGTGTCACCATAGTCAAAATAGTGAAGGCTCGTCTGGTGAGAAAGAAGTTCCAAAGTCCGTACATAATTATTTTACGTTTACACTTTCACCAGCTTTTAATCCTCGAACATCCATAACGATGTTCTCGTCACCATTAAGACCAGTGACATTAATGTTGCTAACAGTCACAAGGCCAGTTCCGACAGCTGTTGACTCTAAGACGCCTTCGTTGTTGACGGATAGTACGTATGCGCCAGCTGGGGTGAACTTGACTGCTGTGAGCGGTAGGTCGAATGACCGCTCCACGTCGGCTGTGTTTTCTGGTTTTATGATAGCAATGTCAGCGCCGATATTTACGATGTCGCCGTTTGCTACATTGAGTGCCACTACTGTGCCAGAGAATGGTGCTCGTACGATGGTCTTGCTATAGGCGGATTTGGCAGCTTGCAGAACACCAAGGGCTTGCTTAACTTGAGCATCGACTGCTGAGGCGTTTCCTCCAGTACTACTAGATTCGGCTCTAGACAGAGAAGATTGAGTACTTTCAATATTCAACTTTGTAGATTTTAGAGAGTTTAGGTCAGTTGATACTTTTGTGCGGGCAGCGATAAGGGTGGCTCGATAGGTTGCTAGGGTTGGTAGGAAGTCTGTGCTAGCAGTATTTTCTTCATCGACTACCTCAGCATAAATGGTGTCTACTAGATTGTAGGTACGTTGAGTGATATCTAATGCCAGGTTGAGGTTTGTAGAAATGTCGGCTTGTTGAGTAGAATTTATACTTTCACTCCAGTCAGCTAGGTCGTATTCTATTTGTTTCTTTGTCCAAGATTGGCTGCTGAGATTGAATCTGTTTACATTCGATCCAATGAAAAAAGTATCGACAGTGTCTTTAATAATATTTTGTACATCAATCAAAGTGGCGCGTAGGGTGTTTTCTGCGGCCGAGTAGGTTTTGTCTAAAGTCTCGCTAGTGGTATCTACAGCGAAGTGACTCTGCTCGGCGCCAGCCAGAGCCGCTTCGTAAGCACCTTGTGCTTGAGTTACGGCTGCGAGCTGCGCACTGTTTTCTAGCTCTGCTAGGACGGTACCTTTGGCCACCTTCTCTCCTTCGGTAGCTACTTTTTTAACCAGTCCGCCGCTTTCTGAACGTACCACAAAGGCGTTACCGGCAGCGGTTGGGGCATAAACACCGCTGGCTCCGGTTGATAAGTCTGATACTGAAACAACTGATACTGTCGGAAGATTTTCCGTTTGCTTTACTTCTTCTGGAGTCTCGTTGTGGTTAATTACAACCAGTATTGTAGTAGCTAATATAAGTACCTCAATAGCGAAGTAGATTGGATGTTTCTTTATATAGGTGGTGATTTTTTTCATGGTTATTTGTTTAGTGACTTAGTGATTTTTGTATGTAGTTCTGCAAATGTTTTTAATTCTTTGTCCGAAAGGGTAGAGAACATAGAGGATATATCTTGCGTGATGCAGTTTTCTACCGCTGATAACATCATTTTTGCTTTTTGGGTAGTGGTTATGTGTACTATCCGTTTGTCTGTCTTACTGGGCACGCGTTTGATGTAGTTGGCGTCCTCTAGTTTTTTGAGTGTCTGACTGGCGGCGCTGGTACTGACGCCGATTTGCCCACATAGGTCCTTGGCGCTTATGTTGTCATTGTTGCTCACGAGGTTGAGAGTGGTCCATTCGGTCAGTGTTAGTGACTTGGTGGCTGTGTGTGAGAGCTTACAGTGAAACTGTTGCTTCATCGCGTATATCGACTCGATGATGTTTTTAATATAGGTGTCTCGCATGAGTTTTGATTGCTGTTTGTAAATTAGTTAAGTATCTTAACTAATATTTTGGGATAGTCAAGGCGGTGGGGGGAGGAACCGCCCACCAAAAAATAGTGATATACTACCAAGGTTATGACTCAAGAACGTGCGCTAGAAATTCTAAAAACTGGAGCCAATGTTTTCCTCACCGGTGAGCCTGGAGCGGGAAAGACATATGTGATTAACCAATACATAAACTGGCTGGAGGCAGCTGGTCTTAAGGTGGCTGTCACTGCTTCTACTGGTATTGCTGCTACGCACATCGGTGGTATGACCATTCACTCATGGAGCGGTATTGGTATCCGTGACTCGCTTTCTCCTTATGATCTGGACAAGATATCTACTAACGAAAAGACAGTAAAACGCATCAAGAAGGCACAAGTTTTGGTGATAGATGAGATATCTATGCTCGACGGTTCGGTGATGGATATGGTTGATAAGGTTTGTCGGACAATCCGCCAAAAGCCGGAGGCTTTTGGCGGACTACAAATAATCTTTGTCGGTGACTTCTTCCAACTTCCGCCGGTCACGAAGCAAGGCGACATGATGCGTTACGCCTTTGAGAGTCGCGCTTGGGATGAAGCTCGTCCACTTATCTGTTACATCACTGACCAGTATCGTCAGGAAGACGAAATGTTTTTATCTCTACTAAAATCCATTCGTAGTGGGGAAGTGGAGGAAGACCATTTTACTCTACTTTCGGAGCAGACCGAGATTGGTTACGAAGACATCGAGCCAACTCGTCTTTATACTCATAATGCCGACGTCGACGCGGTCAATGCCGGGAAGCTCAGAGAGCTTCCCGGCATGACACGCAAGTTCACCATGACTGGTCAAGGCAATAAGCAGTTGCAACAGTCACTGGCCAAGAACTGCCTGTCTCCAGAATTGCTCGAGCTCAAGGAAGAAGCCATGGTGATGTGTACCAAGAACAACTTCGAGGCTGGTTATGTAAACGGTACATTGGCACGAGTGATTGGTTTTAGTGTTGATGGTATGCCAGTTATCAAAACTTCCGAAGGCAAAGAAATAACCGTGAAGCCTATTAGTTGGGAAGTGCGTGAAGACAACCGCGTGCTGGCGGCGGTGGAACAAGTACCACTGCGCCTCGCGTGGGCTATTACCGTCCACAAGTCTCAGGGTATGTCGCTAGACGCGGCAGAGGTGGATTTATCCAAGACCTTTGTTTATGGACAGGGTTATGTAGCTCTTTCACGTGTGCGTACTTTGGCTGGTCTTAAGATGCTTGGTATGAGTCCTAATGCGCTCCAGGTTGACCCAAAGGTTATTCAAAACGACCAACGTTTTCGTCGTGAAAGTGACATGGCAGACGATGCTTTTGCCGAAATGGGGGATGAGGAGTCAGAACAAATGCACAGAGCGTTTATTTCTGCCTTGGGTGGCAAGTGGCCCAGCGAGGAAGATTTAAAAAAGCCAAAGACGGCTTATGAGCGGGTTCATAAGGAAAGTACCTTTGAGATAACCAAGGGTTTGCTTAAAGAAGGAAAGTCCGTATCAGAAATCGCCAAGGAGCGCGGTATTAGCTCAGCGACTGTCTGGAGTCATGTAGAAAAACTGGTAGAGGAAGAGGCAATTACTACAACTGATTTGAAACACCTTCTGGCTGATAAAGACTATCAGAAAGCACGAAAAGATTTGCAAAAAGCAATTTCAAAATGCGGTATAGAAAAGCTAAAGCCAATTTATGAATATTGCGATGAGAAATATGATTATGATTTGGTACGTCTGGCTCGTATAGAATACAATTTGAAAAATGTGGAAAAGAAGACGTAGGCGCCGTCGCGCTAGCAGTGTTACCAAACATTACTTGGAGCACAAGGAGAGTGCTAGGGCGCTTGTGTACAGAAAGCTCGAACAACATAACCAGTACTACTCGCTTACCTGGAATCGGGTGGCTATTCGCAATCAACGGCGCTGTTGGGGAAGTTGTACATCTCTGCAAAATTTAAACTTCAGTTATCGATTACTTTTCCTGCCAGAGCACTTGGTGGATTACATTATTGTGCATGAATTGTGTCATTTGATGCACTTGAATCATGGTCCCGACTTTTGGGCTTTGGTGGCAGAACAGATACCTGATTATCATGAACGTCAGGTGGAGTTGCGACGTTTGGAGTTGGGGTTGTGAGAAAAGGCGCCTGGCAAAGCCAGGCGCCTTTCCTCACAATCTGTTAAAATACTAGTCTATGTTATCAAACACTATGAAAGTGTCGCTGACACTACTGGTCTTTTTATTCAGTGGCTTAATCTTTTTGATTTTTAATACTCCGCTTGCTCAAGCAGCCGATAGTGCACCGACCGTCTACGTCTTTGGTCGCGATGATTGCAAATATTGTAAAGCGGAAAAAGCTTTCTTGGAGGCAAATAATACAAATTGGGTTTTGCTTAATGTAACCGATGACGTACACGCAAAAGAACTCTTTGATCAAATTACAGCCAAGCACGAACTCTCAAAAGTAACACCAGTAACCGTGATAGGTGGTGTAGTGATGCAGGGGTACAACAGCGACGATACAACCGGTCGCAAGATTTTGCGTGCCTTAGAAAGCGAAGCTGGTACACCGTACACAACCCTAGAAGAACATATTGGCAATGCGCCGAAAGTAGATGTCCAGATAGGTAGTGGTTGTGATGAAAATGGTATCGAGTGTGGTTCTGGTGCTGGTAATGCTTATGTGTTTGATTTACCATTTGTTGGTCTGACAGACCTAAAATCTTTTTCTCTTTTCACACTTTCAGCTGTACTCGGCACAATCGATGGTTTCAATCCTTGTGCTATGTGGGTATTGGTGACTTTCTTGGTGTTGCTTTCTCAGGCCGGCAGTCGCCGCAAAATGGCACTTTTGGCCGGCATCTTTATTTTGGCAGAAGCAGTGATGTACAACTTGATTCTCAATGTTTGGTATAAGACATGGGACTTTATTTCACTAGACCAAATCGTTACTCCGCTGGTTGGGCTTTTGGCGCTTGGTGGCGGTCTGTTCTTTGTCTATCGTTGGTATAAGAACCGTGATGTGGCATTGGTGTGTGATATCTCTGGTATTGATACACAAGCTAAGACAATGGCCAAGTTCCAAAAGATTGCTCGTGAGCCTATCACCATTATTACTTTTGTTGCCATCTTGGTGATTGCCTTTTCTGTCAATATTATTGAGTTTGCGTGTTCTATTGGTATCCCTCAGGCTTATACAAAAATTCTAGACTTAAACATGATTTCTTTCCTTGAAAGACAGTGGTACATCATGGTTTATACAGTTGGCTATATGCTCGACGATATTGTTGTGTTTGCGCTGGCTATTTGGGGCTATAACAAGTTGGAGGCACATGGCCACAAATATTCTCAATTATCACTCATTATTGGTGGTTTGCTGATGGTTTTGCTCGGGGCACTGTTGGTATTTAGACCTGATTTATTGGTGTTGTAATATAAAATTATTTTATGGATTTAATACTGTTAGCTGAGTGGTTGTTGGTTCTCGCGGTGGCGCTCTTTGCTTTGGTTAAAGGAGCTGATATTTTTGTTGAAGGAGCCAAACAGGTGGGTGCTAGTCTCGGTATGAGCAAATTTGCTATCGGTGTTCTTATTGTTGGTTTCGGCACTTCATTGCCAGAGTTAGCATCTTCTATCACTGCCGCACTAAATGGTGTGACCGAGATTGTGGTAGCTAACGCGGTTGGTTCCAATATCACCAATATCCTGTTGGTGGTTGGTTTGATGGCTACTGTCGGAGGCAGAATAGTTATCAAACGCGATTTGATAAAAACAGAATTGCCTATCTTCTTTATTGCAAGTACACACTTCTTGATGGTGTTGTGGGATGGTCGGGTAGACAGGTTGGAAGCATTGCTTCTTTTGGGTACTTTCTGTGCCTATATGTGGTACCTCTTTGTTGAGGCAGAAGGTGACGATGATGTTGATTTGATTAGAGAAAATGGAGGCAGGCCACATCTACAAGGAAAATCCATTTTATTTATCTTGTTGGGTATTGCTGCTGTGCTGGTGGGTGCTAACTACACCGTGGACATGGTGGTAAATATTGCCACCATGGCTCATGTTCCACTTGGTCTAGTTTCCATCTTGGCCATTGCACTCGGTACTTCTTTGCCTGAGTTATTTGTATCAATGCATGCACTAAAGACAGGTGATGCCGAACTGGCTATCGGAAATATCTTTGGTTCCAATGCTTTCAATATATTGGTGGTTATTGGAATTCCGGCTCTTATCATTCCTTTGGTGGCGGATGCTGTTGTGATGAAGCTTGGTATTCAGGTGTTGTTGGCCTCGTCTTTGATTTTCTTTGTTAATGGTTTGGCTCGACAGATTATGCGTTGGGAGGGAATGATGATGCTGCTTTTCTTTGCGTTCTTCTTGCTTAAGTTGACGGCGTTTCTTTAATTCGGAATAACTAAAAAGCAAAATGCCGGCATTAATTGTGTCATTAATGACACAATTAATGCCGGCATTTTGCTTTTTGCGGGGTGTCGTTCTATCATGTCGATATGGAACTAAAAGAGGTAACCTTGGTAGATAAGCCAGCTGGCATGACGTCGTTTGATGTTATTCGTGCTTTGCGTAGATTATACCTTGATTCCCGGATTGTATTTTTGGATGAGATGCAAGGAACGACCAAGTCTTCTAATCGAGTCGTATCTGGCGATACAGTGAGAGAGGAAGTGAAGGGAGTGACGCAGCAGGTCGCAAAAAATACAATCCGGGCCCCTAAGATGGGGCACGCGGGCACCCTAGACCCACTGGCAACCGGCCTCATGATAATCGGTGTCGGGCAGGGGACCAAGAAACTAAATGAACTAATAAAACTCGACAAAGAATACGTAGCCGAAATACTAGTGGGGGAGAGTCGTACTACTAGCGACATGGAAGGAGAATTGGTGGATTCTGTTGAAGCGGTGG
>JBNKMC010000002.1:18670-28303 GCA_050292865.1 Minisyncoccia bacterium
CCCCACCGCCGTAGCCAAACTTAAGGGTAGCCTACTACTCCCGGTGTCAGCTTTTTCTGCTATCAAAAAGGATGGAGTGCCAATGTATAAGCGAGCTCGTCAGGCTGCCAAGCTCGGTGAGGTGATAAGTGACGTGCCTTGGCGAGAGATGACTGTTTATGAAGCAGAGCTGGAAGATGTTTATGTAAAAGAAGTTGGTGGCGTTAAACGGATGATTGTTAAGGTCAGATTCTTTGTTGCTAGCGGTACATATATCCGTTCCTTGGCTGAAGAGTTTGGACGCGAAATCGGTTACCCAACTTGTTTATATTCTCTACGTCGCACCAAGGTGGGGGAGTTTAGGGTGGAAGACGCTCTAAAGATACCAAACACAAAACCCAAAAAATAAAATTAAGATGAAGGTAAGAGACCAGGTCTCTTACCTTAAAAAACAACCTCGGGCCGGTGCAACTGCACGGTCCGAGGTTTCTGCTTGTATCACCCTGCCTCAAGGTGGTCGAGGAACAGCGCATATTTGCCGTCTGTCCTCTTTACTATCTTGGTTGTCAGCCCCATAGATTTCCAGAATCCCGCCAGACGGTCAACGCGTCGATAGTCGTCGTCGACCGTAAAGCAAAAGGGGAAGAATTCCATGTCTTTTTTTCTTAGAAGATCAATCGATTTTTTTGGAATTCGAATCGACGTAGATCTTTTGTTCATTGAACAACCTCGCTGCCCGCATCATTCGATTGAACTTGTTACGAGCTTTTTTGTCACTTGGATAAATGGTTAGATCGCCATTTTTCGCATGGACAATGTTCAGCTTGTTGCCTAGATACTCCTCTAGTCTTCTGACGTCTGCATCGTTGATTTTCTCAGCTTGTGTTGCAGTTGCCACCCAAGCTTTGATTTCACGACGTTCTTCTTTCTTCATTTACTTGTCCTCATATTTTTTGCCCCAGGCAAGCGCAACAATTTAACCACGAAATAAATAAAAAACAACCCCGGGCCGTGATGGCCTGAGGTTAGGTGTCGAAATCAAAAGAAGATTGGCGTGAAGCTTCTTCTTCGCGTTTCTTCTTTTCCTTCTCTCGCTTTTTATTCTTTCTTCTTGTTTCCGCGGCTTTGTGACCGCGATTTGAGAGTACTATTTTCTCCACCTCGTCAACCAGATTTACCTGGTCGTAAATTTCTGGATAGTCGCTCTCAAACCAACTGGTGCTTTGGAGCCATTTCCAGATAATGTTACGGGCGTTGAAAATTCTACCCCGTCCGCGGCGGCCCTTAAGGGCCGCCTTTGCAATTTGCTCCGGAGTTAGTGACATGTTTCTTCCTCCTGGTCATCAATACGGCCTGCTTCCCAACGGTCTTCAGCTACAGAAAACGCAAATTTGCGTAGTTTTGAGTCACAGTCGTTGCGGAGTACCTCACCGCTGGCTAGCAAGTGGTTGTTGCTAGTACCATAATGTATGGCACATACGTCTCCCTCATCGTCGATCACTGCCCATAAAAAATATTTCCGGGTAAAACCGACTGAGTTGGTGAAAAAGAAAGTGCCAAGTTGCTCGATCATTTTTATGCCCTCCAATTCTGTGTCTATGTATTTTATACAATAAAAGCATGGATATGTCCATGCTTTTAGTCTAGTTTCTTTTTGGAGTTCGTAGAAGACCTTCGTCTAGTAGGTTTTGGATATAGTGTCGTCTTTGCTCCATCAGTTTTTCGTCGTCGACTCTATTTTCGTTGTGGTCGGTTAAGTTTAGTCTTTTCACTTCACCGTGCTCAACTGCGAACCTGGTTAGAATGTTGTTTTCTGAGTATGAGAACACCCCGCTTTCTTTGTTGTAAATAATCTCTATTTTGTGGCCAAGATTTCCCGGAACCTCAAATCTTATAGAATTTTTAGAGTTTTCTTCTACATTTTTCTCAAATTCAGCCAGTGCCTCATCAAGTTCTCTTACCTTTGCTAGGTCTGGTTTTTCTGGTCCGGAAGCTTCTTCCTCAGCCCGTTTGGCGAATTCACCAAGTGGAGTTGTTTCAAACTTATCCTGTTGTGGTTTTTCGAACGTCATATTCTTTAAAACAAACTTTCAACCACCGCTTTTACATCACCACCATCGGCTTTGCCGGCGAGTTCTTTCATAACGGCGCCGATAAGTACGCCAAGTTTGCTCTTGTCTTCTACACCTAGTTCTGCCTTTTTAGCTTCGGCTACGGGGCGGATTTCGTCCTGGCTCATCATTTGTGGCAGGTAGCTTTCTAGGACTACTAGCTCGTCCTTTTCTGGTTCGGCTAGTTCGGGGCGGTTGGCCGCTTCGTATTGTTCGATGGAGTCTTTGCGCTGTTTGGCTAGGCGTTTTATGACACTTAAGACCTGTTCATCGTCGAGCATGTCTTGTGGGGTTTTGCCGTTAGCTACTGCTTCATTGGTGAAGGCTGTTAGCATGCTGCGGATGGTGCGCAGACGCACTTCTTCTTTAGCTTTTAGAGCTTCTTTTAGTTGAGTTTTTATCTCTTCGTGTAATGTCATATTTATTTATATATTCACGCTATTCACAATAACTATATTAACACGATATCGCAATGGAGTGGTGACGGGGTATACTAAGTGTATGAAGGGTTCTTCCGAGGAGGTTTTGTGGTGCGAAGGTTCGCATCAATCGCTGTATGCGTATCATGCTCATGATTCGCGTGAGGTTTTGGCATTGCTCGACTCCAGGGAGGACGGACTTGAAGAAGTTGATGTAAATAAACGTCAGAGCCACTATTGTCGAAATGTTTTTTCCGAACCCAAACCAGAAGGAGTGCTAGCTAAGGTCTTTCGACATCTCAGCAATCCGTTGGTTTTTGTACTGCTTCTGGCACTGGCTGTAACCTTTGCTTTGAGGGAGTACTTGGATACAGTTGTGATTGCGGCAGCTCTTGTTACTGCAGTTATTATTGGTGTTCTGCAAGAGGGAAAGGCTTCTAAGGCTTTTGCCGAACTAGCCAAGTCACAGCCACATTTTGCTACTGTGATTAGAAATGGAAAGCATCACATGATAGCTGCCGAGGATGTCACAGTGGGTGATATTGTGGTGCTCGAAAGCGGCATGCAGGTGCCAGCCGATATGCGTTTAATAAAGGCTAAAGAACTATCAATCAACGAAGAAGCACTGACCGGAGAATGGTTGGCGGTCAATAAAGGAGTGGAGGCTGTCGCTGTTGGTACGCCTTTGTCGGAGCGTTCCTCTATGGCTTGGTTTGGCACCTATGTGGCTACTGGTTATGGTCTTGGCGTGGTGATTGCTATTGGTGATTCGACTGAAGTGGGTAAGGTGGCAACCTTAGTGGCAAGTGTGACAGAGACCCAGACTCCGCTTCAGGAAGAAATGCAAAAAGTCTCGCGCTTCATGCTTTATATTGTCGGAGTGTTGGTGGTCGTTATATTTTTGATTGGTTTGCTCGAAGGACAGCCTCTAGAAACCATGCTCCTTACCTCCATCGCTGTAGCAGTGGCGTCGGTGCCTGAGGGTCTGCCAGCGGCAGTGATTATTATTTTGGCGGTTGGTATGGACGCTCTGCTTAAGCGGGGTGGCTTGGTACGCAATCTGCTGGCGGCTGAGACACTTGGCTCAACCACTTATGTTTTAACCGACAAGACAGGTACTCTAACCGAAGCCAAGATGGCAGTGAAAGGTTTGATAAATGGTTCTGGGGCTTATCTTAATCTTCATGATTTCAAAGACTCGGCCATCGTGCGAGGAATATTTGAGATTTCTTATGTAGCGACTAACTCATTTTTAGACAAAGCCAACGGCGACAGTATTATGCGTGGCGACCCGCTCGAACAGGCGATACAAGTAACCGCTGGTAAATTAAAAATAGATACAGAAGCAGACAAATACCGCAGTGGTCGTTTGGACTACTTGGCTTTTGACTCAGAACGTCGGATGGCGGTTGGTTTGGCCAAACTTGGTAAAAAAGAACGACTTCTTTGTATAAACGGCGTGCCAGAGTTGCTCATTGCTTCAGCCAACAAGATACTTACCGGCAAGGGTGAAAAGTCGCTTTCAACCAAACAAAAAGAGGGACTTCTGGCAGCTATCAGTGAACAGACTTCTAAAGGTAGAAGGTTGGTGGCGGTGGCTTATCGTAATGGCGAGTATGAAGAAATACCAGAATCAAAAGACTTGCAAAAAGGTTTGGTTTTAGCGGGTATTATTGTGCTTGATGATCCGGTTCGAGCTGGTGTGAAGGAAGCGATAACTGGTGTAAAGGAAGCTGGTGCTGAAGTAATCTTGGTGACAGGAGACAATGCTGGAACAGCCTTGTCTGTGGCGGTAGAGGTTGGAATTGCGCGTGCTGAAGACAATGTTCTTAGCGGTTCTGATTTGGAGGGTATGACAGACGACGAGCTTTTGTTGGCCTTAGATAACATATCTGTATTCGCTCGCATTTTGCCAGAGCAAAAGATGCGCATCGCTAGCTTGCTTCAGAAGAAGGGCGAGATTGTGGCCATGACTGGAGACGGTATCAATGACACGCCGGCTTTGCGCAGGGCAAATATTGGCGTGGCGATTGGTTCTGGCACAGAAGTGGCAAAGGAATCTTCTGATTTGGTGCTCGTGGAAGATTCCTTTGCCACTATTTACGCTGCCATCGAAGAGGGTAGACGTATTATTTCTAACATGCGTAAAATAGTTGGCTATCTTATTTCTACCAGTCTTTCGGAAGTGGTCTTGATCGGGTCGGCTTTACTGCTTGGTTTGCCAGTGCCGATTTTGCCGACGCAAATTCTCTGGGCCAATATCATTGAGGAAGGTTTTATGAGTGTGGCCTTTGCCTTTGAGAAGGGTGACAAGAATTCTATGAAGCAGAGACCACAGGATGTTCTAACAGAAGGAATTATCTCTGGAGAAATGATGTGGTTCATGGCTTATGTTGTCACCGTTCTCAGTATCTTAACGGTTGGTTTGTATATGTATGTTATTTCCCTGGCCGTGCCTTTGGAAGAATTGCGTAGCGTGATGTTTATCGCCATTTCTGTTGACTCACTCTTCTTGGCCTTTGCCTTCCGTTCACTTACCGTACCAGCCTGGCAGGTGTCACTTAAGAGTAACAAGTTCTTTGTTGGTTCATTTGTAATTAGTTTGCTCTTGCTGTTGATGGTTTTGGAAATTCCTTTCTTCCAGCATTTGCTTCACTATGAGCCACTTACTTATGTTGAATTTGGTTTAATTGTTCTGTTTGGTTTTGCTTCGCTGCTAGTTATAGAAACAGGCAAGTTGCTGTACTTTAAGGTGGAGGATTAGTCGTATCTGCAATGGTGGTATAATCTTTAGTATGGAAATTTTACAGATATTAGCCGTTTTGCTGCTTTTTGCAGTGTTGGCGATTTTGATATATAACTCATTTTTAAAAGCTGAAAAGAAAGATGATGGTCGTGGTTTGATGTTGCTTCAGCAACAGTTGCAGCAACTCTCAGAGACAATGGATAGAAAGATGGGTGAGGCCAATCGTTCCATGCAAGAGGGAAGTCGCATGCAGTTTCGTGAGAGTAAGGAATTGATTCAAGAGATTAACCGCGAGGTTAACGAACAGCTGCGAGGAGTGATAAAGGGTGTGACAGAAGTGCAGGAAAGCTCCAAGCAGGTCTTTACCGTGGCCGAGCAACTACAAAACCTTGAGAAAGTACTTAAACACCAAAAGCAGCGTGGTAACTTGGGTGAAGCGAGCTTGCAGCTGGCTTTGGAGAATATTCTGGATGCCACTTCGTTTGAAATGCAACACCAGTTCCCAGGCGGGGAAGTGGTCGACGCCGTGATTTACACCAAAGAAGGCATGATACCTGTGGATGCCAAATTCTCACTCGACAACTATCGTCGTCTGGTAGATGAGACAGATGAGGTGCACAAGGCTGAGCTGGAGAAGGAGTTTAAGAACGACCTCAAGAAGCGTATCGACGAAACCGCCAAATACATTAGGCCCAAGGATGGTACCTTACCATTTGCTTTTATGTATATTCCGGCTGAGGCGATTTATTACGACTTGTTGGTGAATGAGGTTGGTTCAGTGAAGGTTAATACTCGCTCACTTATTGATTATGCCTACAAAGACAAAAACGTCATCATTGTCTCACCGACTACCTTTGCTGCTTATCTACAGTCGGTGCTTTATGGTTTCCGAGCATTTAAGGTAGAGGAAGGAGCGAAAGAAATTCAGAAAAATGTTGAGAAGCTTACGCGTCACCTCCAGGCGTACAACGAGTACTTTGAGAAGCTTGGAAACACTCTCGGTACTACAGTTAATCATTACAATGCCGCCAGCAAGGAGCTTGGCAAGATAGATAAAGACGTGACAAAGATAACTGGCACCAGCTCAGAGATAGAAGTTTTAACCCTCGAAAAACCAGCGAAAGTGGAATAGAAACACCATTGTTTGATGTAAAAATAAATTTATGATTAATTTTGAAAACTTTACCACCCCAAAGTCAGAAAGTAATAAAGAAGAAAAACGAGCCGAATTGATGGATTTAGCCACAGAGATGATTAATGAAAACAGAGTTTATCCTTGGCCGGGATTAACTCCGGATGCATATAGTCGTTTTAGGAGTGAAGAGGAGGAGTTTCCGGGTTTTTGTAACCCAATTGATGATGTTGTAAAAAGGTGTGAAGTTGAAGGGATAAAGATTGTTTTTATAAGTAAAACGATAGCTGTGATACCTGCCGAAACTGGAGATATTGATATGGATATTATATTTCCACACTCTCTGCAAGTACGTTCTTATTCCGATGGTCAGTTGTCTGAACTTATCGCAGTGTCTAAACAGCTTAAGTAACTAATCTCTATACTTCATCGTCCTTAAACCTCTCTCGTCGCACTGGCGCCTATTGGCGATATTCGAAGCAAACATTTGTACCATTTTCTGTCACTCGTGAGGCATGATGATTTCTTTGCGTACACTCTTCCGTCATTGCGAGCGGAGCGTGGCAATCCAAGGCGGAGTTATCTGGTGCTCTCTTCTATCATTCCTGCCTGCGCGGGAATGACAAAAGGAGGTGCGAGGATGACAAACCTTACTACAACACCTGAGTAGTCGTCATTGCAAGAAAACGAGGTCAGACCTCATACCTCTAAATCTCAGTGCAAGTTTTATAAACAATACCGCCAAAGGACGGGAGGTCTGACCTCGTTTTAGAGCTTTGGAGATACCTTTCTACTAAAAAATGATAATAGGAGGTTTAATAACTTCTAACAAAGATAAAAAAGAAACGCCCCACCAGGGTACGTTTCCATGGCAAATCATTGCACCCTATTGCAAAAATCAAGGTTTTCTTGTATCATTGCCGCCACTATGACTACAGAAACTAAAGATTTCGCAATCATCGAAACTGGCGGCAAGCAGCACGTTGTGTCTGTTGGTGACGTACTTGATGTAGAGCTTCTAGACGGTGACCTAAAAGAAGGTGATACCGTAGAATTCGACCAGGTGCTAATGCAGAACGACAAAGTTGGTACTCCAACCGTTTCCGGTGCGAAGGTAAAAGCAAAATTCCTAGGCGAGAAGAAAGGTATAAAAATCTCAATTCTTCGCTACAAGGCTAAGAGTAACCGTTCTCGCAAGCAGGGACATCGACAGAAGTACTCTCGTGTAGAAATCCTTTCTATCTAATTTCCTGAAATTGCTTAAAAAACACCTTTCCAGGTGTTTTTTTTGTTATAATCTGCCTATGTCTATAGAAAACTTATATGAGTATGAGCGTAAAGCTTATTCCGTTGCTGAAATTAGTAAGCTCGTGGATATTTCTGAGGTTCCCGATGATATTTTGGGAAAAGTTAGTAACGTTATGGTGGAAATTAAAAATGAAATAGAAGGTATATACAGTAGAGAATTATTGAAGCGCTCCGAAAGCTGGCATGCATTTGCTGGTAGTGGTATGAAAGAGACAGAGAAACTTCCAGAGGATGTTGAGAAAGGTGTTGCGCAAGTTATCACTGATTTGCTAGATAGGAAACTCAAGCCATTATTGCGTTAACTTGATTATTTTATAAATACATGTTATAATACAAGAGGTGGGGGCTTTCCATAAGGAAATAATATGAAAGCCCTATGTGTTGTCTTGTGGTCCCTGTCCCAACTTTTGGACGTGTGGATCATTTCCTTACTCGCTGCATTGTTTGCTATCATGGCGGCATTTGCGGCGGGGAAAATCTGAAAGGATAAATATGAAATTACTGAGAAGGCTTCACAAAGTCTCCCAGAGACCGATATTTGTGAATAGCGGTCTGATGGTGTTTACAATTGTGGCAATTACCGCAATTGTGGTGAAATTCTTTTGAAAATGGGCGGCCCCTTGCGGGACCGCCCTTGTTTTTATTAAAATAAACATACCAACTCAATGACAGGGGTCTGACCCCTGTCACCTGTGACAGTAATAACTAACTGCGGTTACGCCAAGCATTCTTAATTGTTTCGGGGTCGGCGTATTCTAGCTCGCTGCCGGTTGAGAGGCCACGGCCGAGTTGAGAGATTTTTATATTATTGTCCACGATCTCGTCTTTAAGCAGTGTCTCTACATAACGGGCTGTATTTTCTCCGTCTGGATTGACCGAAAAAGCCAAGGTTATTTCTGATAGTCCGCTGGGTAGTCTTTCTGCCACAATAGCCTTGAGAGCACCACTGCGTAGCTTGCCAGCGTCTTTAGAGTCCAATAGGGGAATAGTGCCACCCAAGACGAAATAGAGCCCGTCGTACACGCCAGCGCGTTCAATAGGAGTGATATCGCTGTCACGCTCCACTACTATTAGTTTGGTGCGGTCGCGGTTTTCGTCCGCACAAATATTGCAATGAATAGAACTACCGCTTTGTGAAAAGAAACGTCGACAACTGTGACACTCGGTAACGGTATCGGGTAGGGAAGTAATGAGGCGAGCCATTTCTTCCACTTCTGCCTTGGGCATCGTGAGAATGTGAAAAGCAAAGCGTTTAGCTTGCCGTCCACCTACACCGGGTAGTTGCTCGAAGTAGGTAATGAGTTTATCGAGGTTGTTCATATTGGTTGATAATAAATTATATCAAATTAATAGATTGATTTATTCAGATTGAAAAGTGTACTCAATGGTCATCTACACTCTATAGCAGGATGCTAAATACCTTCAGACCCAGGTAAAAGGGTCTGAAGGTATCAAGCATCTGCATAAGAAAAATGTAGTCGCATCTTTGCTGCTTCTTATTTTTCTAAAAGTCATCATCGGCGGCGTGGGGCTGGGTCATGTTGCCGGCGTGGTGGTTGTCGAGGTTGAGGAAGCGGACGTGTTGGCCGTCGAAGTAGAGTTCGCAAGAACCAACCGGACCGTTACGGTGCTTTTCTACCATGATTTCGGCAATGTTCGGACGTTCAGACTCCTTATTGATTTTGTCTTCACGGTGGATGAACATAACCACGTCGGCGTCCTGCTCAATAGAACCAGAGTCACGTAGGTCAGATAGGCGAGGCTTGCCACCACGTTGCTCCACAGCACGAGACAGCTGTGATAAGGCTAATACCGGCACGTCTAGCTCGCGGGCAAGGAGCTTGAGCGAGCGAGAGATTTCGGTCACTTGCTGCACCATTGAGTCACTGGCTTTGGAAGAAGTCGGGTGCATGAGCTGGAGGTAGTCGACAATGAGTA
>JBNKMC010000003.1:0-24948 GCA_050292865.1 Minisyncoccia bacterium
ACCCCATGATAACCGCCGCAAATTTATCACCATCTCCACGCACCAAACTCCGCTTAAGCACATCACCATTCCTCACCACCACTTCATCTTCTGACAACAAATCAGCTCGCAGCACTTTCGCCACAGCGTCATGACAATCATCAACCACCGGAAACTGAAAGTTCTCCTGGTATCGCTTAAGCAAATCATCCGGCACCACACTAGTATTGATAACCAACACATCAGGAAACTTGCCGACGTACTTCTCTATCTCCTTGGCATGACCAAGAGCGGTAAGCCCATGAGTCTGCCCTGGCTTAGTCATCAAATTAACTGCAAAGACAAACTCCGCTTTAGATTCACAAATTGCTTCACCTACCCCACCGACAATACAATTCGAAAGCAGACTGGTATACAAATCCCCCGGACCCAATACAATCAAATCGGCATTTGCTATAGCTTCCTTCACCTCCTCGCTAACCACCGCCTTTGGCTCCATAGAAATATTTTCAATGGAGTGTTCGAATCGGTCTTCTGCCGGCTCATCTATAGCATGCTCACCCACGACTATCTGCCCATCGCTATACTTCGCCACCAGATGCACCTTATCGGCAGTCACCGGCAGAACCCTTCCCCGCACACGCAAAATACGAGACGCGGCTTTCACTGCCTCCGCCTCCGAACCAATAATTTCCGTCAAAGCCACCATCAAAAGATTGCCGAAGTTATGCCCACTGAGACCTTCACCTTTATCAAAACGATGTAAGAAAAGTTCACGCAGCAACTGCTCATGGTCATCCACCTCACTGGCCAAGGCCGTCAAAGCCATCCTCATATCACCCACTGGCAACTGACCAAACTCGTCACGCAACCGACCAGTCGAACCGCCCGAATCAGCCATCGCAATAACGGCCGTGATAGCCACCTGCTCATGGTGTTTTTTAAGCCCCTGCAACACCGGATAAATCCCCGTACCACCAATCACCACCACCTTCTTTTTATCTCTTATATTGCTCGTACTGTTTTCACTCATAACAATTCTAAAACCACACCCAACACCAAAATGTTACGGTTAAAGAAATAAAATATTTAATCTCTATTCTTTAAATGTGTTTGTTAAGTTTTATTTTTCTATCAACCGCTTCATCATAAGAACCATCAGTCTCAGAAATTCTTTCTATATCCTCTTCTTCAGACTCCCCTATTTGCACCTCCAAGATATCCAGGGCTTCATTTTCTGGCGCCTTCGGTGCATGCCACACTCCAGGCAAGTTCATTAGTATCTCACCATTTGGCATAAAGAAAAATTCGCTACGTTTTTCGTGGCGTTGCAAAGACAGTTTCTTTCCTGGCTCAATGTGAAGCATCTTCACTTTAAGTTTCGGCATATCCAAAACCACATCGTACCAACCCCAACGAGTCTCCACCCGGTCTTTACCATTTATCGCCGAACTCGAACTATACTTCCCACCTCCAATCTCAAACACTGGCTCAATACCAAGCTCTTCACACACATCAAGTTCTGG
The DNA here is from genome assembly GCA_050292865.1 of Minisyncoccia bacterium. Lineage (GTDB taxonomy): Bacteria > Patescibacteriota > Minisyncoccia > Phycocordibacterales > UBA918 > OLB19. Next base: position 1,506 of record JBNKMC010000003.1, read on the forward strand.
GGTGTTTTCCTTTCTCCTGTCACCACCATTGCCGAAGTAGTCTGGCTTAATGCAACGCAGTGCCTCGCACACTGTCCCATCAGAATCGTCTACTTTATGAATATGAGGTGTATATACTTCTAGTATTTTCTTTCTCGCTTCCCAAGATTGATAATAGAAACCTTTCTTTCGCACCAACCAATCATTACTATTTAATATTATATGTACTTCCCCATACTTGGCTGCATCTTCAATCATCGCAATATGTCCTGGATGGATTGGGTCAAACCCACCGGAGATTACGATGGTTTTTTGTTTTTTATTACTCATATACATATATATGTGTAACTTAAATAGTTTTAAAATAGTTTCATACATTGTATGATAGGCTCACTAAATAAACCAACCTTATTATGAAAAAAGCACTAATCACCGGCGTAACAGGACAAGACGGATCCTACCTAGCAGAACTTCTTCTCGAAAAAGGCTATGAAGTACATGGCATCATCCGCCGCAACAGTTCACCAACTGCCAATCTCTGGCGTATTAAACACTTAGTAGACGGTGAAAAAATAAACCTTCACTACGGCGACATGACCGACACCTCTAGTTTGCACCGCATCATTTCCCTAGTACAACCAGATGAAATATACAACCTCGCAGCACAAAGCCATGTCCGCGACTCTTTTGACGTGCCTGAATACACTGCCGAGACTGATGCTATTGGCCCTTTACGTCTACTGGAGGCTATTCGCATTGCTGGTGATCCTAAAAAAATGCGTGTTTATCAAGGTTCAACCAGTGAAATGTTTGGCGATGCCCCTTCACCACAAAATGAAAACACGCCGCTAAATTCACGCAGTCCTTATGGTGCCGCCAAGATTTACGCCTATCACATCACTTGCAACTACCGCGATGCTTATAACATGCACGCTTCGAATGGAATCCTTTTCAATCATGAGAGTGAGCGTCGTGGTGACCACTTCGTCACCCGTATGATTACTCGTCATGCTGCTAAGATTGCTCTTGGTGAAGACACTCCAATCCCTCTTTCTAATCCCTCTTCCAAGCGAGACTGGGGTCACGCCCGTGACTACGTCGACGCTATGTGGCGCGTAGTACAACAAGATAAACCAGACGATTATGTAATAGCGACTGGAGAACAACATACTGTTCGAGAATTCTGCGATGAAGTTTTCGGAACTCTAAACATACCAACAGAATGGCAAGGAAGCGGTAATGAAGAGAAGTGTATCCGCACCGACACAGGAGCTACAGTTGCTTTTATTGATCCAAAACTGTACCGACCAACTGACGTAACAGATTTGTGTGGTGATGCTACCAAAGCCAAAGAAAAACTAGGCTGGGAACCTAATATTACATTTAAAGCACTTGCCAAAGAAATGATCGAAGCCGACCTAGAACGAGCAAAGAAAGGATTGATTTAAACTAAATAAATGGGACGTGAAAGAGCGGCACCTTCGGCGCCGCTCTTTCACGTCTTTCAAACATATTTTACAAACAAAAAAGCCCGCGGCACGCATTTGCGCACGCCGCGGACAATATCTTCAGGTGATGGAGATCAAGTTCATACCAACATCCAAAGCAGTGTGGAATTTGGAGTTATTCGGAATATAACCCTGGGCACCTTCGTAGGAGCCAACCACAAGCTTTGTTTGTCTGTCAATCACCCGGGGATTAGTCCCCGGACGCAGACCTTTCGGAAAGTCATCTTCCCAAACGATACGCAGTCGTTCAACGTTCTCGAGATTCGAAAGGTCCCAATGACCGATCCAAATCAGTGCCCGGTCGTCGTAATGATACACATAAGGATCACCGTCGTACACAGGATCAATGCTGCCAAACACCTTGACATCATCAAACTCGAGATTGAGGCCATCCGCCCGACCTTTGGCGGAGACACCGGCCGGTACGATTTCCATACACTGCTGGTAAAGGTTGTCCCCTTCACCGCCGAGTACGTAACACGTGATCTCTTCAAAGAGTTCACGTTCGGCGGCTTGCCGTAGATCGTGACCTTCTGAATATTTGGCCCAGCCCTGGGCCGTAGGCCCAAGGTTTCCTCCATGCCGACGGTCCGGAATTGATACAACACCCTGCGGTACCGTAATCAGTCCCGCACCGCCACCGAGCCAAAGCCCTTCCGGAGCCTCGGCAATAAAGTGACGCCTAGCGTCGCCCCCAATGCAAGCGTAGCCTTCAAGGAATTCTGGGGTGGATTCACCATCATAATTGAATATAGGAATGGCATTTTTGTCGATATCACCCTTGATTTTGAAAGCTTCGAGAAACTCTTTCTGTTCCTGGTTCATTGCCTTTTCTCCCTTTCAAAGAAAAAGACCGTTGTTGGTCTAGCACTAAAATACCACACAACACACAAAAATCAATAGCTGATGATCAAACCGTCCTTAAATAAATTTATGCTAGACTTACAATATTAATATAAATATATTCACGTTTATGAACAAAGACTCCAAAATTTACGTAGCGGGACACCGGGGTTTGGCTGGTTCAGCCATAGTCAGAGCTTTGGAAGCGTCCGGTTATACCAATATCATCACCCGAACTAGAGAAGAACTAGATTTGATGGACACAAAAGCGGTCGATGAATTTTTCGCTACCGAAAAACCAGAATATGTCTTCCTCGCTGCTGCTAAAGTTGGTGGCATAACAGCTAACAATACTTATCCGGCCGAATTCATCTACGAGAACCTCACTATTCAAAACAACATCATTCATAGTGCCCACACTCACGGTGTTAAAAAGCTCCTCTTCCTCGGTAGCTCTTGTATCTACCCTAAGATGGCCGAGCAACCAATCAAAGAAGAATATCTAATGACTGGACCCTTAGAGCCTACCAACGACGCCTATGCTACCGCTAAAATCGCCGGTATCAAAATGTGTCAATCATATCGCAAACAATACGGAGACAACTTCATCAGTGCGATGCCTACCAACCTCTACGGCCCGGGCGACAACTTCCACCCCACCTCAAGTCACGCCATTCCACAGATAATGCGCAAATTCCACGAAGCCAAACTCGAAGGAGTTCCTAGTGTTGGTGGTTTTACCGACGGTACTCCGTTGCGTGAATTCCTCCACGTTGATGACCTCGGCCGCGCCTGTGTTTTCCTAATGGAAAATTACGAAGGAGCTGAACCGATTAATGTAGGTACCGGTGAAGACTTGCCAATGGGAGATATGATAAAAATGATAGCTAAAACAGTTGGCTATGAAGGAGAAATAAAATTAGACGGTACTATACCAAACGGAACTCCTCGAAAAGTCTTGGATGTATCTCGTATTCACAACCTTGGATGGCATCATAAAATAAATCTTGAAACTGGAGTAAAAGAGACCTACGAATGGTTCTTGGCGCAAAAAGAAGTGCGCGGTTATTGACTTTCCTCCACAATAAGAGTAAATGTATAGGTAATGGCTCGAGTATATCAAGCGATAATGTGTGGCGGTGAAGGCAAACGACTTTGGCCTCTTTCGCGTCGAAGTTTGCCAAAGTACTACATTACACTAGCTGATGGAGAATCCCTTTTCCAAAAGGCCTTTCGTCGTGCTTTGTTGACTAGTGATATAAACGACATTCTTTTAGTTACTACTGATATAAATAAACACAACGCTCTAAAGCAAGCCAGAGCAATCATTCCCTCCTTCCCTTCTGAAAATCTAATCATTCGTCCTGAAGGCAAAGAAACTTTCGCTACCTTGGCTTGTGCCCTTGGTGTAATGATAGACAGAGGAGCTAAAAATGAAGATGTTCTCATTTGTGCACCCGCCGACCATGTAATAAATGATACTAGTGAATATAAAAAGACAATTACTAAAGCTACAGAATCAGCTAACAATTCCCTGGTGGTCCTTGGTATAAAACCAGAAACACCATCTAGTGACTTTGGTTACATAGAGCACGAAAATACAGAAACTGAGGCTCCTTATAAAGTTAAGCGTTTCACCGAAAAACCTGACCAAGAACGTGCTAAAGAGTTTTTAACTGCAGGCAATTATCTTTGGAATGCAGGTTTTTATATTGGTTCTCTTGATTCCTACTTTAAAGAAATAGAAGCCTTAGAACCAACTGCTGCAGAAATAGTAATCGGTGGCATTTCGCAGATTTCGCAAGATTTTGATAAATTACCCGAAAGTTCTATCGATTACGTCATCTCAGAAAAGTCCTCGAATATGCGAGTTGTACCTGCAACTTTTGACTGGAATGACTACGGTGATCTAGAATCATTCATCAAAGCTCGTGGCAAAGTTCAAGAATTGGCAATATTTGAAAGTGAAAATATAACTGCCTGTGCCGACGATAAACTGGTGGTGGCAGTGGGCATTAACGATATTGCCATAGTACAAACTAGAGACGCTATTTTGGTAACCCACAAAGACAAAGCCGGCAACCTTTCTAAAGTGGTAAATGAACTAAAGACACGCAAACATAAAGCCGTTGACCACCACCACACAGGATATCGACCTTGGGGCACATTCGAAGTTATCGAGGAATCTTCTCAATACAATGTAAAGAAAATAACTATTGACCCAGGGTGTTCCAGCTCAACACAAATACACACCAGTCGCTCTGAACATTGGGTAATAGTCTCAGGTATGGCACGAGTTACTCTTAATGGAGACACCAGTATGATTACCGTCAATGAAAGTCTACATATTCCAGCGAAGACTAAACATCGTATCGAGAATCCAACTGCCGAACCACTAGTTCTTATTGAGATACAAACTGGTTCTTTTCTAGATGAATCAGACATAATCCGTGAAGAAGATCCATACTTAGAAGAACATCCGACCAATCTTTAAGTTTATATACAAAGGCGCCCGACAGCTTCGTTGTCGGGCGCCTTTGTATACTATATGGTAAAATCTACCAATGAAACAGAAAACAGTAGTAATCAAACTCAAGGGCGGCATGGGAAATCAAATGTTTCAATACGCCTTCGGTCGTGCCCTGGCTCTTAATGCAAAAAATTACGGGCAAGATTTAAAAATACTTCACGACGTCACCGCCTACACCGACCCCAACAAAAAAGACACTCGTCGTCCTTATTACCTTGATCTCCTTAACACTAAAGCTGAAATAGCTTCCGACGAAGTGGCTCTTGAAGCCCGTAACCCTTACGGAATCTTTAGTAAAATACTACGTAAAGTTGCCAACAAAATGCACATCGGCAACACTGCCGCTTATGTCCCCTCCCTACTCCAACCAACATATAAAGGATACTATGAGGGCTACTGGCAATCAGAAAAATATTTTCTTCCTTTAGCAGAAGAGATACGAAACGAATTCACCCTAAAGGCACCACTCGGTACTGCTGCTAAAAAAGCATACGAACAAATTGCTGCCGACCCAAACTCAGTATCTATCTTCTACCGCCGCACTGATTATGTTGGTGACAAGACTTTTGATATTGGTGAGCAAGACTATCAACAGCGCGCTATCGCCAAAATGCGCGAGCTTGTTCCTAATATGAAACTTTATGTAATGTCCGACGACATAAACTGGGTCAAAGAAAACGCCAACCTTCCAGAAGGTAGTATATTTGTATCTTCAAAAGAAATTCCTCCGGAAGAAGAAATGATGGTAGCTTCAACTTGCCGCCATCACATCATACCCAACTCCACCTTCGCCTGGTGGGGAGCTTGGCTCGGCAACCACCCGAACAAAATCATCATCGCTCCAAAGACCTGGGTACGCGGCGATGATTCCGAATATAAAGATATAGTACCTGAAAGTTGGCTCCGGATATAAGAAGTCACTTTATTTATATTAAAACAGTTACAGTATGGTATATAATTGCCATACTGTATTTGTTATACCCGTTTAATCAGTCTTATGTTTGCCACACTCAACTCAATACTACACTCACTGTTCCCCAACTGGTTATACCAGAGACTCATCGGTGACTGGAACAAAGAAGGATTAAAAAAATACGCCAGCAACACCGGCTGGATGTTTATTGGTAGAGCTTTTTCATTCCTTGTGTCTTTCTTTATGATTGCCATTGTGGCTCGCTACCTCGGACCTGAGAATCTAGGAAAACTCAGCTACGCACAAAGCTTCATTGCCATCTTCTCAATGTTTGCATCACTTGGTATAGACAATCTACTCTTTAGAGATCTGGTTTCTCATCCGGAACGAGAGAATGAGATTCTCGGAACCGCTTTTTGCATAAAATTATTTTTTGGCGTATTAACCACCATTGCCACAGTACTCACCGCCTTTTTCCTAAACAGCGATAAAATTCTCACCTTCATTATTTTGATACTTTCCCTCTCATTCATAGTACAACCGTTCAACATCACATCAAGTGTCTTTGGCGCCCGGGTAAAATCAAAATACGCCACCATCATCACTATCATCACTTCTATTGTGGTGCCAATAATGAAACTCTTGGTTATATTTTTCGGAAAAGGAATCATTTTCTTTGCCGGCATTATCGTACTGGACATAATTATCAACAGCACTATTTCCCTTTTCCTCTACACCAAAGTATTTAAAAATCATATTCGTAACTGGTATTTCTCAGGCATTTACGCTCGTTCACTAATCAAACACTCACTCCCACTACTCTTTGCTGGAGTATCCGCTTATCTATTCAACCGTATTGATCAGGTCATGCTCCAAAACATGATTGGACCTACTTCAGTTGGTCTTTACAACAGTGCCGTACAAATTACTGAGTTAGTCGCAGGATTTATACCAGGAATAATTATTGGATCACTTTTGCCGGCCATAATTAATGCAAAAAAAATAAGTGCTGATATGTACATCAAACGAGTCAGGCAGTTGGTTATATTTATTTTTTCAATGTCGGTTATCCTCGTGTCTGCGATAGCTCTACTTGCACCGGTAATTGTCTCTATCATATACGGTACAGAATTTTCAGTATCTGCGTCAATACTACGTATATATGTATGGTCTTCAACTTTAGCTATACTGGTCAGCATACTCCAACAACATCTAGTTAATGAAGGGCTCACCCATACTTTTTTTGTCCTATCAGCCACAACAGCCGTATTTAACATCCTTGCAAACCTTGTACTAATACCAAAATACGGAGTCTATGGTGCAGCGTTTTCTACTATAGCGTCTCTGCTACTATATTTAATACTCCCCCTATTATCAACGGAACTAAGAAAACTTTACTCTTCAATCATTATATTAAAACCAAGAGCCTGATGCCTGCTTGGTAATATGCTCTGTGAAAGAGTTACTGTTGTGTATTTTATTTAACCACTCTCCATTATCCTCGTACCACTTTATTATATCTTTGATACTGCTATCAAAATTGTGCACAGGCTTCCAATCTAATTCATTTTTTAATTTGTCTGAAGATGGTGCGTAACGGAAGTCGGCACCAGGTCGGTCTGGGACTCTTTCTATGAAAGTAGAATGATTAATACCCATAGCTTGAGCAATTGTTTCTATAACATCCATATTTGTCTTAATCTCACCCGAAACGTTCCAGATAGTACCTGTGTCCGCCTTGTTCAAAACCAAATCAATAGCAGAACAAAAATCTAACACATTGAGCCACGAACGCTGATGCGACCCATCTCCGTGAAGAGATACAATGCGGCCTTCTTTAAGGTTAGTTATAACCATTGGTATCAATTTCTCAGGATATTGATGCGTGCCGTAATTATTTGAACCTCGTACTATTATTGCGGGAAAATCATATGTACGAATGAATGCCTGTACCAGCAAATCTGCCGATGCTTTGGATGCTGCATATAAGTTAGAAGGCCTGATTGGGCTATCTTCTTTTGAAAAAGTATCTGACTCAACGTCACCATATATTTCATCAGTTGATATATGAACAAATCTTACCTCTGGACAATTCTTTCGTACTGCCTCAAGCACAACTCTGGTTCCTTCAACATTAGACCTTATAAAATCACTAACATCGAAATAAGAGCGATCAACATGACTCTCGGCTGCAAAGTGTACAACTACATCAGGCTTGTATTCCCTGACTATATCGTTAATTGCTGCTGAATTGACAATATCTTCCTTAATATGACGATACCTTGAACCAGCCTCTTCAACAACGTCCAACAGATTATCTGGATTCCCTGCATAAGTTAGAACATCAATATTGAGTACCTCCACTTCTGGATTATTCAATACATGTCTAACAAAATGAGAGCCAATGAAGCCACAGCCTCCTGTCACCAGTATTTTTTTTGTTAAAGACATAGATTCACCACTTATTCCTTACTCTTAATAAAGATATCAACTACAGTCTCAAGATAATTCATCTGCTCATCCGATAGACCGTGATGAGCACCAATGACAAATCCATTAGTCATTATATTATCCGCCACTGGGTATTCCTTAGAATTATATTCTCTTAGGTGTTTGTACGCTGGTTGTCTCAAAATATTACCAGTAAAAATTGGTCGAGTCTGAACATTTTCCTCTTCAAGATATTTTGTAATATCAGCACGGGTAAAAGGAGCTCCGTCCTTAATGGTGACAGGGAAAGCTAGCCAATTGGTAACAACATCATCATACTGTTTAGGCAGTACAAAATAATTTTCATACTTAGAGAAAAACTCTAGCAGACGCTTAAAGTGTTTTGCTCGTGTTTCTGCAAAACCAGGCAGACGCTTAAGCTGCTCCAAACCAAAAGCTCCTGATATTTCGGTTGACTGGAAATTGTATCCGACTTCAGAAAAAACAAACTTGGCATCATAAGCAATTCCATCTATATCACCAGAAAAACGCTTATTTATATCTTCTGACTCTTCATGATTTCCAAACAGAGTTGAAGATCGCCCCCAAGCTGAAAATACCCTAGCTTTATCGGCCATTTCTGCATCGTGATATGAAATCATTCCACCCGTAGCCGCAGCAGTAATTATATGAGAGGCGTAAAAACTAGTTGTTGAGATATCAGAATATGAACCCGTTGGTTGACCCTTATAAGTTGCACCAACCGTATCACACGAGTCTTCTATAAAAAATAAATTGTGTTTATCTGCCAATTTTCTAACCTTATCCAACTCTGGTATATTACCCAATAATGAAGGAATCATTAGCAAACGTGTCTTCGGAGTGATTGCTTCTTCTATTTTATTTACATCTATTTGATATGTCCCCTCTTCAACATCAACAAAAATAGGCTTCAACCCCTTCTGGAGTAGAGGTGCTACAGTGGTACCAAAAGTGAGTACTGGGGTAATGACTTCGTCACCGTCTTGTAAGTTGAGAGTTTCTATTGCGACCAGATTAGCTGAGGAACCAGAATTCACCATTACTCCATATTTCTTACCAAATAGTTCAGCAATCTTTGATTCAAACTCCTTCACTTTGTCACCAGGTGATAACTTTAGAGGGTTCTTTAATACTTCGTTTACTGCAGCTATCTCCTCATCTCCATACACTGCCTGAGCATAAGGTACTCGCATATTTTTATTTTCCATAATTACCAATTATTATACTATATTGCCAATATCATCCAGAGTACGTTCCAAACCTTCTCTCAATGTCGTCTTATGGTGCCATCCAATAATATGATGTGTCTTACTCATATCTGCTTTCCATAGCCTATTATCCAGCTCTGAAACCAAATTTTTATTCCAAAAAACCATACTCTGCGAGTTCGTCAGACTCGTTATAAGATTAACAAGATCTTGCAAGGAAGTACTCACTCCGGTACCAACATTAAAGACTTCCCCGTTCTGGTCTTTCGCCTTATCTGACAACTTTAATATAAACTTAATCACATCATCGATATAGACAAAATCGCGAGTAACATCTGGGTCTGATAGATTTATATCCTCACCAAGTAACGCAGCACGACAAACTTTATAAACCAACGAGTTCTCATTCATGCCAGGACCATAAGGTGTAAAAATACGAGCGGATACGATTGGAAGATTTTCATCTTTAGCTTTTTTCGTAGCGTAAATAGTGGCTTCATGTTTATGAATTGCATATTTACCCACCGGAATACATGGTCCATCTTCTACTAAATTGGTTGGTTCAATACCATATTCCATAGAAGTTCCGAACAAAACACACGACTCTACTGGAGAATTATTTCTCGTTTCTGATATAGCGTTAACTATATTATTGCTCCCAATTTCATTAACTAATTTTAACTCTTTAATTTCTGCAACATCAACGCCCCTCGACAATACTGCGGATAAATTAAATACCAGGTGTGGTTTGACTAACTCAAAAACAGACAGAACATCATCATAGTTGGATATGTCGCCCTCAAAAATATACAATCTACTTTTATCCAAATCCGTTTTGTCCAAACTTTTTTTATCACGAACAAAAACAGTCACTTCATTGCCTCTGTCTACTAAGGCTTTTACTAAATGCTTACCTATAAAACCAGTAGCTCCTGTAACTAATGCTCGAGCCATGATAATTTACTAATTAGACTTAGAATTTAAATAAGTGTCACGAACTTTTAAAATAAGGTCTTCCCAATAAGAAAACCATAAGGCATCCCATTTTGCACCAGCCATCATTTCATTGTATTTCTTAGACAAATCATCTTCGGTATAGTTTTTTAACTCATCCCAATCATCAATTATCCAAAACGGCAAACCTGTATCTGCAAAATATTCCAAAAAATACCACCTTGGTGCTATAGGTATGGTTTTAAGATACAGAGCTTCCCAACCCCTATGCGTATCAGGGCAATTACCCGGTGGAGAAGCAACAAATTTGTAGCCAGAGAGTAACTTAAAATAAGATATTGGTTCAGGAAAACCACCTATCGGCTCTGCGGTAGGTATGGTTTTTAAGACCTCTAACGCATGTGCCCGAGCCTTTGGATTGGTTTGTACTGAAAAACCATAGAGAATTCTATTCTTATTTTTCTTAAAGTGTTTGAAAATCTTAAAGAAAGCTAGTGTGCCGTTTCTATGATGTGACTTATTTTCAATACCTATAGGAAGCGGTGTTATTCTAGGATCTAACTTAAGTGGATTCTGCGCAAACCAGTGAATTATCTTGTCATCCAAATACTGTAAATATGGTTCATCTATGACAGGATCAGCGTTTAGGGTAATTAAAATATAAGGGTGTTTAATTTCTGAATGAAAATACTTAAAGAAAGACGGGATAAGCCATGTTTGTACAAAGACAATATCACCTTTCTCAACTGAAGAAGGATTTATTCTAGAATCATAATCATATACATGATCTGAGATATATCTAAATGAGTCGCCGGTTATGTAAGGACGACTTGAGGGATGGCGGCGAAATATTTTTTGATCTATCGTACGTCCTATTTTTGCGTAGATTCTAAATGGAGTTATTTTCATAACATTTCAATAATAACATAACGAACTCTAGATATAATTATATGTTAATATTACACACAAATATGAACAAATACATTAAATTTATTTTACAACCACCAATCACCAGGAGCTTTGGCAAAAAATTAAAACAAAATCTCCACACCCTGACTCCTGGCGAAATGATAATTTATTTTTTATTTATTAGACCATTCTGGAGCAAAGATAAGCGCTTCTTCTTTGAAGGCTCCCTCCCTCTCCTGGGCCAAATGTCTATTTCGGAACGCAAAGGTCTCTACGATACTATACTCAACGAGAAGCCACGACAATGCTTTGAAATCGGAACCTATACTGGAGGAGGAAGTACTTACTACCTTGCTTCAGCATTAGCAAAGACAAGATCTGGTGAACTAATAACGATGGAAAATTCTGAGCACTATTTCAATAAAGCTAAGAATTATTTTTCAAATAAATTACCAAACCTCAATAAGGTAGTGAGATTTATCTTTGGATCAACACCAAATGCATTTGATTCATATGTAACAACTTATGATAAGGTTGACTGTGTATTCTTCGACGGCGCAGAAAATGGCGAACAAACATTAGAGCAGTATCAATATTTCCTACCCTACTTTAAAAAAGGTTCTGTAATTATGTTCCATGATTGGAACACAGAAAAAACAAAGGCTGTTAGGCCGTTAGTACTGCAAGATGCTCGATGGGGGAAAATACTAGAACTCCAGACACCATATAGTGCGGTAGGATTTACCGTCTTCAAACATAAATAGCAACATAACAGAGTGGGCGCTCATCAAAACACAAACATTCAAAAGTACACGTACATAACCTTAGATTGAATATGCGTTTAAAACTTTCAGTAATAATACCCTGCTACAACTGCAATCGTACATTGCGTGAGGCAGTTGATTCTTGCTACATGCAAGGTTTTTCTGATAGTGAATTTGAGCTTGTGATGGTTGACGATGGTTCAACTGACAGGACAAAAGAGCTGCTAAAAGAACTAGCTAGCGAACACTCCAATATCAAACCTGTCTTCCACGAAAAGAACCAAGGCGGTGGAGCAGCTCGAAACACCGCTGTTGCAAACGCCTCAGCCGACGTAATTTTTTGTCTAGACAGTGATGACATTCTACCAGCAGGAACGTTACTGAAAATGTACAATTTTCTCAAAGAGAAACACTGTGACGGAGTCTGCCTGCATCACTCCACTAAATTTATCGGTACAGATATAAACAACATTGATCACGTCGACACGTTTTCCTTTGCTGGAGAAAAAATACCACTTGAAAGTCTGTTACAAAAAGACAGGATTATGTGTCCTTTATATTCAGTCTTCATGTTTACCAAGCAGGCGTTTGAAAAAATAGGTGGATATCCCACTGACCATGGATTTGACACCCAAGGATTCGCGTGGAGATTTTTGTGCCAAGGACTAACCGCATACACCTGTCCAGATACCAATTACTTACATCGCATACATTTTAGTAAATCATATTTCCTACGTGAGCAGATTTCCGGTCGAGTCAACTACAATTGGGGAGAGATATTCAACGAACACTTTGCATATTTCACTTCTGAAACTCAACGTTTTTTAAAAACTTTTGACTATAAAGATTTTACTCTTAATGTTTTTTTACCACTACAACAAAAGGATGCTGTGTTTACTAACGAAGCTCCAGTTACTATAGACAAAAACAACATTCCATCTTTGAAAAACTCACATCCAGTATCATACTGGAGCATTCTTGGGATACTTTTCCGCATAAGAGCTAAACTACGCTTTTTACTTAAACAACATCCAAAAATAAAATCCTTGGCACTGAATATACATAATAGCTTACAGGATATTCTTATACGCTTGCGGGACAGACATTTCATACTCCTTATCTTTCATTACCTAAAACTCAGATATACTTTATCGAGACGTATGCATTTTGAAACTAAGTGTTCTAAGAAACAAGAAAAAGTGGACATTGTAGTACCCACCATTAGTAAAGACGTGTCTCTGCTAGACAGTTTTTTTGAGCATCTAAAGCAAAACGTATGCGAAACAATAGACACTATATACATAGTAGCTCCAAATTCAGACAAAATAATATTAGACTATGCTAAGAATAATGGGTACACTTTTATAGATGAAAATACAGTCCTTGGTTACGGAAAAGAACACACAATATATAAAAAGAATGAAATAGATTTAAGTGGTTGGTTTTTCCAACAATTACTAAAACTGGGTGCTAGTAACTTTGTAAAAAATGATCGCTATATAGTAGTTGATTCAGATACACTACTTATTCAGCCACATGAATTCTTCACAAAAGATAAAACCATACTGAGACAAAGTACAGAATACAATAAACCATATCGTTCTGCATACTACGATGTATTTGGTTATGAATGTTTTAACTATAATTCGTTTGTAGTTCATATGATGCCGTTCGATAGAGAAAAGTTGTCTATTTTTAAGGCAGAAATTGAAGAAAAGCATAGGAAACCATGGGATGAGGCTCTGATAGACACTTGCACGAACAGACCTGGTCGGAACTTGTCTGAATATGAGTTCTATGGCCAATGGATGTATAAACATTTTAGTGACGAAATTATCATTAAACCATTTTACAACGTAAGCCTTAAGAGGAATCTTCTAGTTAATCTTGAAATAAATAAGTCATTTTATCTCGATAAATTTCACTCGCTTTCATTCCATAGCCATAACGAGTAATAGTATATGAAAATAAACAAACAAAATAAGCTGAGAGACTTAGTAATAAGAAAGTTACAAGGTCTCGTCTATCGCCTAGACAATACCGGCAATGGGGACTTTTCCAATAATGGAGAGGCGTCTTTTCTGCAAGATGTTGGGGATCAATTTCGCGATAAAAAGTTTATCGCTTTTGATATTGGTGCAAACATCGGTGAATACACCGATATGTTATTGAAATACGTAGACACTACTGATATTGAGATTCATTTGTTTGAACCACAAAAATCTTGCTTCGAAAATATTTCTGACAAATTTTCAGCAAACAAAAATATTTATTTAAATAATTTCGGTCTATCTGATGCTGAGGAAGATACTTTCTTATACAAAGACTTTGACCAAAGTGGCCTGGCTTCTGTACATAAGAGAAACCTTTCTCATTACAATATGGAAATGAATGAGAAAGAGTCAATCAATCTCAAGACTGCAGAGACCTATATGGTTGAACATAATATAAAAAAGATTGACCTTATTAAAATTGATATCGAAGGACACGAACTAAGTGCTCTTAAAGGTTTTGGTAAATTACTTAATGCAGAGACAGTTAACTTGATACAATTTGAGTACGGCGGAGCCAACCTCGATTCTCATACAAGCTTATTGGATTTGTTTACCTTCTTTGAGTCAAAAGGTTTTATTGTTTGTAAAATGATGAAACACGGTCTGGAAAAACAGACTTATAAACCACGGTTCGAGAACTTTATGTATCAAAACTGGGTTGCTATAAGTCCCGAGTTGCTAGGTAATCATATTTTATAAAAAGAAATCTGTCGGAAGACAATCGTATAAATTACCATGTCTAAATCAAACACCCCAATACTTTTGGTAATTTTCAATCGACCTGACAAAATTAAGGTTTTGATTGAGTCTTTATCTATGGTCAAGCCAAAGCAGATTTTTATCTTTGCGGATGGGCCGAGAGGAAATGTTGAGACTGACGAGGCGCGCTGCATTGCTGCGCGCCTCGCTGCCAAGGAAGCAATAACCTGGGAATGTGAAGTAAAAACCAACTTCTTAGAAGAAAATGTTGGCTGCGACAGCGCTGTACCTATGGCTATCGATTGGTTCTTTGATAACGTTGAAGCTGGAATAATTCTTGAAGATGATTGTATCCCCCATCCTTCTTTTTTCTCTTTCTGCACCGAACTACTAGAAAAATATAAAGATGATGAAAAAGTTATGCACATTAGTGGCAATAATTTTCAAAATGGTATCAAGCGTGGCGACGCTAGCTACTACTTTTCTCTATACACTCACAGTTGGGGTTGGGCTACCTGGAAACGGGCTTGGCAACACTTCCGACCGGCTGTTACAGAACTAAAAGAAGCAGGAGCTAAGGAAGTTGTAGAGAGACAGACTCTTTCAAATAAAGCTAAACGCTTCTGGCAAAAGCACTTTGAAAATACAAATTTCTGGGACGGCCAGTGGCAATACGCTGTCTGGAACAAAAGAGGTCTGAGTATTATTCCCAACACAAATCTTGTTTCTAATATTGGCTTTGATAATGATAGTACACACACCAGTGAAAAAGGTAATAAGTTAGCCAATGCGTCAGTTACTGGAGTATACAAACTAAAACATCCTGATGAGATAAGTGTTAATATTGAAGCAGATGATTTTGCCTTTAAATACATATACCATAGAAGCTTTTTACAAAAAATAAGCGACAAAATTCTCTATAAATTAAAGTAAAATGATGAACCTACGTGCCCTAAAAAATAAAATAATTGACGATAATTTCTTCCGTCCTAAGTGGTATTCGGTTTTTATCAATCCTTATTTCATCAACCGTTGCAGTCTCTTCAAAGCCATAGATAATTTTGCTAAGGAAACGAAAGCTGATGCTAAGATATTGGATGTTGGCTGCGGACTCAAACCATACCGAAGTTTGTTCGCTACAGAAAACTACACTGGTATAGACATCGAAGGTGGCGGACATACCGACGACGCTAAGGTTGTGGACGCCTATTTTGACGGTCACAATATCCCCTTCCCTGACAACTCTTTTGACACCATTATCTGCACCCAAGTGCTGGAACACGCTGACAGTCCAGAGATTTTGGTAAAAGAAATTTCACGTGTACTTGAGGATGGCGGTCGAGCTTTTTTCTCGATGCCTTTTATTTATCCAGAACACGAAACACCATACGACTTCCGTCGCTTCACTCGCTTTGAGCATAAACGTCTTTTAGAAAAAAATGGTTTTAACAACATAGCTATCCATCAGACTACTGGCTTCTTTGGCACCTTTGGTCAACTTTTCGTTATTTTCATCTTCGAAGGTATGCATTTTCGCGCTCCGATACTAAAGGCCTTATTGTCTCTTGTGATTTTTGCACCAATTCAAATTGTTTCTTTATTTTTAGACTGGCTAGGAGGAAAAGCTGGACCAACAATGGACTACGTAATTATTGCTAAAAAATGAACGTCTTGATTATTGGTACAACGGATATCTTAGGTGGCGCGGCGAAGGTGTCGTGGGAGATAAAAAGTGCCTTAGAGAAACGAGGTGACAAAGTATCGATGTTTGTGGCAGACAAGCGCAGTGACGACAAAAATGTTCACGTCATTCCTCGGTACAAATGGCAGAAGTATCTCGGCTACCTGCTCGCTACCGATAGCCTGTTCTCCACCGACTGGATTCTTGATACTAATGAATTTAAAGAAGCTGATATTGTGCATTGTCATAATTTGCACGGCCGGTTTTTCAACTTAAAGACATTAGAGAAAATGTCCAAGCAAAAGCCAGTGGTCTGGACTCTCCACGACGAGTGGGCGCTCACTCCACATTGTGCCTACACCCTCGAAGGCAAAGAAATGAAAAATGGTCTTTATGTGTGTCCTAGCAAAAAGACCGAACCAAAGATACTTTGGGATAACACTAAGAAGCTGGCTGCATACAAAAATAATATCTACAAGAATACCCCGTTACATATAGTAACTCCATCAAAATGGCTGCAGGACCGCACCAATATGACAATCTTAAAAGAACAGGGTGTATGTCTGATTCCAAACGGAATAAACACGGGAGTGTTTACCCAAGGAGACAAACAGACTGCCAGGCAAAAGTTAAACCTACCAACCGATAAAAAAATCGTGATGTTCTTAGCTACTGCTGGTAAAGCCAATACCTGGAAGGGTTGGAAATACACCAATGAAGTAATCAAACAATATAAAGACAGAGATGATATTTTATTCTTGAACGTTGGAAACTTAGTTGAAGAAGAACCAGAAACAAACATCGAATACCGCGGACACATCAGCGAAGAATCGGAGCTGGCTCTCTACTATCAAGCGGCCGACGCTCTACTCTTTACCTCTATCGCAGAAAATTTTCCGCTAGTTATCCTTGAAGCCATGAGCTGTGGCTTGCCGATAGTTGCTTTCAACGTCGGTGGCGTACCGGAAGTCGTGAGTCATTTACACACCGGTTTCATAGCACAGTATAAAAACAGCACCGAAATAAAAGAAGGGTTAGAGTGGGTTCTGGCATTGAGTACAGAGCAATCTACAGAAGTATCCGCCACAGCAGCCGCACTTATAAAAGAAAATTACGATGTGAGTAAGATGACAGATGACTACCTTTCACTTTATAATGAAATACTTAAAAATGAACGAAATTGACCGAGAAAAAATAATAAAGACAGTTATAGAGCGTGAGCAGTTGCGTCCAATTGGTCGTTTTTCACGACTTCTCAAAGACCCCTTGCGAGCCTTCCCATACTACATATTGGCCGCTATTTCACACTTAAAGCCCTTTAAATTGCGTTTTAAGACACTTTGGGTCGGACATATGTCATCTTACCTACCCGAAGGAAATACCTTCTTTTATTACGGTTTTTGCGAGGCAAATCTGACCAACTTCTTTTTGCGCTTTGTAGACAAAGGAATGACTGTAGTAGATATCGGAGCTCACGTTGGTATCTACAGTATGTTGTCTTCAAAGCTGGTTGGCGAGACTGGCAAAGTACATAGCTTCGAACCAACCCCTTGGACTTTTTCTCTACTCAAAGAAAACACTGCTGACATGCAGAATGTCACGATTAACAACTTGGCTGTATCAGAAAAACCCACTTCCCTACACTTCGCCGACTATGGCCCTGGCTACGGTGCGTACAATAGTGCCCATAAAGACGGAGCGTCTTTAAATAAAAAACCACAACACATCGAGGTCAAAAGTATCTCGCTCGATGATTACATTAGTCAAAACAATTTGACTCCTGATTTAATAAAAATAGACGCGGAGGGTTTTGAATCACATATCCTTAAAGGAGCGACTAAGGTACTGAAAGAAATCCGTCCTCTCCTTGTACTCGAAGTTGCCAATGGCGAATCTTGGGCTGACAACCGCAATGATGCTTTTGCTATCCTTAAAGAAAACTCATATATGCCATACGAGATGAACGTTGCTGGCAAAGTACAGAAACACAACCTACAAAATTCATACACCTATGACAATTTACTATTCGTACCAGAAGAAAAAGAAATTTCAGTTGTGAAGTTTTTATCTAGTTAGAGTCTGAAGTAACTTTTCTGAACTAAATCTTCTTGGCTTTTATTAAGTGTAGATGATGATGCGCGGGTATGCTTTTATCTTTAGGTAAAGCTTCTAATACAAAATTATACTCTTCATTTAAGTAACCGGTTTTTAATTCACTAAATTCTTTTAGTGCTTCTTGGGGAAGGTCCGACTCCTTAATATGGTCCTTAGGTAGGATCATATGATGCACCTCAGACACAGTATCGTACGGAAACAAATTATCGATTATTCTCCAATATTCAAAATCCATAATTGATGTATCCTTGCATAAAACACAACCGTCATCGAGATGACCTTTATTTATTGAATCCATATATGACTGATGCATCTCCTCTGAACGCCAGTTTCGTTCCTTTTTTTCGGTGTCGATTTTCTTCATGATGATATAATATACTCCAAAAGACAAACTAAATAAACCAAAACACAATAGTTATAGCCGATCTCTAATATAATATTAATGGACACAAATAGAGAAAAATTAAACACCCCGACAGTTAGCATCTTGATGCTTACATACAACCGCGCCGGTTATATGACCGAAGCAATTAAGAGTGTCCTGAACCAGAGTTATCAAGATTGGCATTTATTTATTATTGACGATGGCTCAACCGACAATACCACAGAGATTGTCGACCAATTTCCAGACCCACGCATAACCTATATTGAAAACCCAGAAAACCTAGGCATCTACGCTCGCAGAAATGAATCATTACGTTTGGTGGTAGGAAAATACACAGCTGTCCTTGATAGCGATGATATTTGGCACGACTCTTCCAAGTTAGAAAAGCAAGTGACTTTTATGGAAGCACATCCAGAGTGTGTAGTAGTCGGTACCGATATAAAAATAATTGATGATAACGGTAGTGTTACTGATACTTATACATACAAGTATTCCGATGAAGATATTAGAAATGATATTTTATTACGTAACCAATTCTGTCACTCAAGTGTATTGATGCGTAACAGTAGCCTAAAGAAGACAACCGGTTATTACAATGGTTTAGCTGAAGATCTAGAACTGTTTCTACAACTTGGTAAGTTTGGTACTTTTGCTAACCTAAACGAACCACTCACCTCACACCGTGAACACAGTGGCAGTGCCAACGACCACGGTATAAAAATGTCTAGCGCTGTTCACTACATAATCAAACAACACAAAGACTACCCGCACTACTTTCTTTCTTTAATAAAGAGTCATTTACGTCTACTGGTAGCAAGATTTAAAAATATATTTTAGACCTTAAACCACCTTACCGGAATAAATTCCAAACAAGGCGATGGATATAACGGAGAGGAGGGCGAGGTAAGGGCGGGCTTTTGGTGGGATGGCGCCGGTGGCAGATGAGACGGAGGCTGATTGGGTAGGGTTTTGCTTCTCTGTGCTGCCTTGTGCTGTGGCTGTATTTGGTGTAGTTGAGGATGCTGAAGATGTGGGCGGGATGGTTGGTTGGGGTGTGGTGGGGGGGGGCGCCGTAGGCGCCACCCTGCTAAAAACAGTCGACTTTCCATAGCTCGATGCCGGTGCTGCCACTGGTGTCACTTCCCTTTCTGTACTCGCTACATTAGTGCCAGACCAGTCTTGAAGATAAGCTGTGCCAGCAATTCCACCTAGTCTACTAGCAGAAATGGTGAGGTTCGCTCCAGAAAGTAGTATGGAGTATTTAGGAAAGACCAGCTCACCCGAAGACACGAGTCTCATACCTCCCAAGTCCACCTCATGAGACGAAGTGTTTTTTATAGAAACACTGCCATCTACATTCATAGATAATGATAGTTTTGGAGTCTGTATTTCTATTTCTTGTCTGACTGTGTGATATTCCTTTAAGTAGTAACTTTCAACCACTACCACATAGCGACCAGGATAATCATAAGTATGTGTCGGAGACTTAGTGCTCGAAGACGAACCGTCACCAAAGCTCCAGCTGTAGCGCACGAGCCTACCGCTGGTACCATCACTTGGTTCGACGTCGAAGTCTATTTCCTGTCCCACGAAGCCAAATTTTGGCGCTGTCATAACCAACCCATCTACCTCTACTCTGTTGGGTTTTATTTCTATTCCGCCAGAGCTGGAACTCTCTGTACCGGACGAAGTATCACTGGTTGTTGTGGTGTCTACACTATTGCTGGCGGTAAATGTCACATTGGCGCCAATGGTCTTGCAAGTATCAGTATCTACACCAATACCGTTTTTGCCATACAGACCACACAATGTAGCAAGATTAGCAATATCACCGTTGGTGGCACGGTAATTTAATATTTTATCGGCAGTAGCCTCTCCTATCTTGGGTACACTTATGAGAGTATCTCTATCGGCAGTATTAACATTAACTGAGGCAATGGCCTCACCAGGGTGAAAGACAGTCACAAAGAGCAGAAGGACAAATAATCTGACGTACTTTGAGACCAATACTCGATACATCTTACTTTATCGGAGATTTGTCGTTACCGGTAATGCGCATCATGCGTTCTAGTTTTTTGGGTGCTAGTGGATCCTCTCCATGTTCGGCCTTTGCGCTTTCGTTGCTTGCTGGTCGCTGCTCAATTATTTCTGGTTTAACCTCGACAACCTTTTCTTTCACTTCTTGGTTTTGTGGCTGGTTATTTTCTTTATCTGTTGTCTTCACTACGTCACCAAGAGCTGCAGCTACAGCCGATTTTAAATCAGACCGGTTGGGCTCTTTGGACTTGTTGACTTGGTTATTGTCTCTTGGTTTTTTGTCGGACTTCTTTTCTTCTTTACTTTCAGTAGCAGAGATGTTTTTTAAAACCGCACGCAACTCGTCTAGGCTTTTTGAGGCTTGAGGTTTTTTGTCTGGTTTGCTTTCGGTATTTTTGGGACGGTTAAATGTTTCAGACGGTTTTTTGTCTGTACTTTTAACATTATCTCTAAATCCACTTTGTTGAGCAGGGCGCTTAGTGTCGTCTTTTTTGTACTTGTCCTTGGGTGCTTTGTTGTCGCTGCTGCTTTTCTCTGGCTTCTTTGGCGCCTCACTGGGAGCATGCCAAGCATTAATAGCATCTTCCACCTCGACTCGTGTTTTGGAAAATTGCTTGCGACTAGAAGCAATGGCTACGTTTTTATAAGAAACTGTTGCGTGTTCTATCGGTGGCAAAGTAACGGCCGAGAACGGTGCCGAACCAATACCGTCAATCATGAGGGTGAGATAAATCTGTGCAAAGCCCAAGTTTACAATATCAGCCGCGATGAAGCGTGGGGTAAAGATAGTCTCTAGCACTTCGGCATCAAAAGGACCAACTCGGAAAGACACAATTGTACCGACGTTACCAAACACAGCGTTCTTTACCTCCTCTTCCATCTGCTCGATGTACTGGTGAGCTATGGTGAGGTTTAGTTTGTATTTTCGTGCCTCAGAGAGAATGTCAGCAAAGGTAGCATTGGCAAAAGACTGGAACTCGTCCACATAGAAGTAGAAGTTTGGGGCTTTCTTCATTTCGTCGGCATTTAGGTCGGCGCGACTCATGGCGGCCAGGTAGATACGAGTGGTGAGCATAGAGCCAAGCAAGTTGGCGTTGCTTTCACCCACCAGACCCTTGGAAAGGTTCATGATGATAATCTTCTGGTCGTCCATCATTTTGCGAATATCGAAACTGGAGTGAGGTTGACCGATGATGTTGCGAATAAGTGGATTGCTGGTGAACTGGCCGATTTTGTTTTTGATGGCGTCACCCGCTTCCTGCATGTATCGCTCATTATAATTTAGGAACTCATCCACCCAAAAAGACTTAACTGCCGGGTCGGTGATATTATCGATAACCTTGCGACGGTAGACCTTGTCTGAAAGCATGCGGTTTACACCGAGCAGTGTAGAATCGGGATACTCCAAAAGAGCCAACAAAGTATTGGACAAGATGTATTCCATACGAGCAGACCAGGCGTCAACCCAAATCTTTTTGAAAACAGACATGAGGCCAGAGACCACCAAGTGGCGACGTTCGGGACCAACGTCTTCCATAACATTGAATGAAACAGGATTGTCAGTATCAAAAGGAGCAAAATAAAGTACGTCGTCTTTACGTTCTTCTGGTATGTATTCGAGGAGTGTTTCAGCAGTTTGTCCGTGTGGATCGATGAAGGCTAGGCCATTGCCGTTTTTGATGTCTTGCACGGCCATGTTCTCGAGCATGGTTGACTTACCCATACCGGTCTTGCCGATGACATACATGTGACGAGTGCGGTCCTTGGCTTTAATACCAAAGGGTACCGAATTACCCCGGGCGTCGGTTTTGGCAAAGAGGGTTATCTGTTCTGGATCGAATGACATACCTTAAGTATAACCCGCTGTTGCAGCTCTAGCTATGATAAATAGAGGTTAATTGTGAGTTTATAAAAACCGTAGGCGGGATGGCAATGAAATGATGATTTATACAAAAAATAAATTAATTGACTCTGGTCTGGATTGCCACGCTCCGCTCGCAATGACGGACGAAGAGTGCCGTGCTGAGGTTATGGTGCTTCGTGCCTTTGAGTGACAGGTTGTTTTTAAAATAAAATGGGACGGGTTGCCAGAGGCAACCCGTCCTTTATTTCTCCAAGCTCTCTAATTAGAGCTGATCTGCCTTCTGGGCTTCGCCCGAGGCGACAGAGTAGGCCATGACGCCGATGATGGCGGCAACCAGAATCCAAAGGGCGACAATGGCCCAAAAGCCATCCTTCTTAACAACCTTCGCAATAAACGAAAACATCCTCTTCCCTCCAAGAACAAATTGAGCGACCGGTATTTAAACACTTAAGGGAGAAAATGACAATAGCCAGCTACCGAAGTCCGACATTCGTACTTGCCTGAGGGCAAGTACGAATGTCGGACTTC
>JBNKMC010000004.1:0-23266 GCA_050292865.1 Minisyncoccia bacterium
CCCCCCCCCCCCGCTCTTGTTATTATATAGGTATGGAAAATACAAAACTATACGAGACAGCTGCCGCCCTCCTTACACCAGGGAAGGGTATTTTAGCGGCTGACCAAAGCACTAACACAATGAATAAACAGCTGGTAGCTATTGGCGTTGAACCAGATGCAGAAATTCGTCGTAAGTATCGGCAACTACTCATGACCACAGAAGGTATCGAGCAGTATGTGTCTGGAGTGATTTTGTACGACAGTACTATTCGCAGTAAGGTTGATGGTGGGACACCATTTCCTGATTTGTTAATCGCTAAAGGAATAGTACCTATTATTAAGGTAGACAAGAGCACAACTCCTCACACCAATTTCCCTGGTGAGGTAGTTACGCAGGGTCTTGATGGTTTAGCTGAGCGTTTGGCTCAGTATTACGATCTAGGTGCTAGAGCGACTAAATGGCGGGCGGTATTTAATATCGATGAGGGTATTCCAAGTGAAGAAAATATTAAAACCGACATGGTTGCACTGGCTCGATATGCAGCTTTAGTGCAAGAGGCGGGTATGGTACCTATTGTGGAGCCAGAAGTTATTTATGCTGGTTCACATGATATTGCAAAGGCTGAGGAAGTTACTACAAAAGTACTCAAGGCACTCTTTAAAGAATTATCAGCCCAAAAAGTCGACATCAAGGGCGTGATACTAAAGAGTAGTATGGTGCTGGCTGGTAGTGAAAATGAAAATAAATCAACTCCAGAAGAAGTGGCCGAAGCAACTATTCGCACTTTTAAAAATTCTGTACCAGAAGAACTTCCAGGAATCGTCTTTCTTTCCGGTGGGCAAACGCCAGAGAGAGCAACTTCTAACCTAAACGCTATTGCTAAGCTTGAGCAGGCGGCCGGTGGCTTGCCATGGGAGCTGGCGTTTTCTTTCTCTCGAGCTTTAGAAAAACCAGCGCAACAAGCGTGGCAAGGTAAAGAAGAAAATATTCCAGCAGCACAGGCAGCTTTGTTGGAGCGTCTAAAATTAAATACTCTGGCCGATAAAGGTGAATTTCAGGGGTAAGTCAGAGTTGTGGTAGTTCAGGGGTAAGTCAGAGTTGTGGTAAGTAAAAGGCCGGCCCCCGCAGGGGCCGGCCTTTTACTTACGAAAACCTATTTCTTCTGTACGTACTCAGTGTGCGCTTTCGCAACTGGGTTAAACTTACGTTCTGTGTGTTTCTTGCTAGGGTCTTTTTTGTTTTTATTGTTATAAACAGTGTAGTAAACATGACCTTTACCAACGCCGTTATCGTCGCCCTTTGAAACCATTTTAATTAGTCGATCTTGTGACATAGTGGGGATATAGTAGCAGAGAATAGGATATAGTCAACTTTATTTATAGGTTTTTAGCCAAAGACCAATTTTAGGTAATATTGGCTGGTAGCGGCCGATTTTCGTGCGGTGAATCGAGTAGGCCAGACCAGTTGTTCCTAGTTGTTTAGCTAGTACTTCAGCTAAGGTACGCATATATGTGCCAGAGCTGGCGGTACAACGGAAGGTGGCTATTTGAAAATCTTTATCGGTGTTTGTGGCTAAGAATTTTTTCCATGAATCTCGAATATCGGGACGTCGAAAATCATTACCTAAAGCTTTTCGTTTCTCGGTAACTGTCGGAATGGTTTCAATTTTATAACTTACGGCTTTATATAATTCCGCTGCTTTTATGGTTTCTAACTTAAGCAGGGATAGTTTGTATATAGTGGAGGTTTTGGTAGGGATGGTTATTTCGTGCAGGCGGTTTTCTATGGTCCAGGTATGGAGAGGTTTGCCATTAACAGTTTTAGATGAAAATTTAGGGTAGGGGAGACTGATTTGACCGATGAGTTGGTTGCTGGCGTGACGGATTTTAGCTTTGCTAAAATCCGTTGTGCTCTGAGTGGTAACGAGTCCAAGAACGTCACCGGTGTCAGAACTAGCTCCCAGCAATACAGAGAATTCGTATTCCTTATCTAAGCCTAGGTATTCGTCTTTCTTCTTACACTCTTCGCCAATTAAAACTAGCAGTTTGCCAGAGGCCATTGGGTCAAGGCGACCGGCGTAGGTGAGGGAAGTTGTTTTATAGGCGGGAGGTTGTGCCTCCCGCCACTTTTCCATACACTCAAGCGGAGTTTCTCCCACTTTTTTATTAAGTACCACAAACTTTTTCATAAAATGAGATTAGCATAAATAAATGATAAAGAAAAAGGCGCCCGCGGACGGATGCCTTGTTTTTCCGGGATGGCTCGCAGAGCGAGCCATCCCGGAAAGATCAGTTATGTCCGCACATAATTGCGCTGACCCTTTCTTCTACCTCGTGAGGCGTCAAAGCCTCTCCGTAGAAGAAAATGTAACCCTCTTCGAGGGTTACTCCCCCGCCAATTTTCTCAGGAACGACATCGATGATGTATTCCTGAAAAAAATAGCCCCCTTCGGAAAATTCTTCGCCCGTGTCAACCACGTGCGAGAATACCGGCGAGTACAAGACGTCAGGCACTTCTGCCCAGTCTTCGGTGACGTATGCACCGCAGCCTGTTGTACTAGGGGTGTTCATTCCCATCATCAGTACTATCGCACCGGTTACGATGGCGGACGCTGTGGCCACTAGAAGAAAATTACTGCTCATTTTCTGTCCCTATTTTTTTGACTTGTATTATAATAGCATAAAAATGGTGTTGTGTAAATAGCAGGGGCACCTGTGGTTACTTAGCTTGCTTAAAAATATGTCACCGTTTCTGCACCCAATCCCGCCATCCTTGCAACCAATTCCGTCATTCCTGCGAAGGCAGGAATCTAGCGTTAACGAAATCCTCTCGATTTGTCATTCCTGCGTGAGAAAGTCCGAGAGACTTTCGCAAGAGGTCGTACACTCGTCCGTCATTCCTGCGAAGGCAGGAATCCAGACGAGTATAGATGTCCGTGTAATACTGGATCCCTGCCTGCGCAGGGATGACACGTCGTGTACTTATTCTGAAACAAAGGCAGGAATCCAGACGATGACCAGTTCTTTCCAATCCCGTCATTCCTGCGTGAGAAAGTCTGGGAGACTTTCGCAATAGGTCGTACACTCGTCCGTCATTCCTGCGAAGGCAGGAATCCAGACAATGGCCAACTATTCTCCATCTTTCACTCAATCTTATCCACGTCAATAAACACAAATAAAAAAATAAAAGGTTATTATTTAACTAATGGAAAGAGCTGTTCCTTTTTTTAATAAATGTATTTCATTTGTAGCTTTCACTACCATTTTATCTTTGGTGGTGTACATGCTTATTTCTTTTGTAACCGGTCTGATGGATGTTGGTGTTTTGATGTTCGATACTGTTTTTCTTGAACCAGCCGAAAGGCAGTCAATATTTAATGCGCTTAACAGTGAGTTTTTGCATAACGTAGCTGTTTTACTTATTTTGATGAAAGCCTACCGCATATTGGTTGACTATATGCGGTATCACCATGTCGATGTTAAGTTTATGGTAGAGATTGGCATTATTGCGGGTGTTCTTGAGTTACTTTTTAATTCTTCTGAATATACAGACCGTATGCAAGTGATATTGGCTGCAATGACAATTTCATTCTTATTCATTTATGTGTTCAAGTATGAAAACTTAGTGCGAGCCATGAAAGAATCGCAAACTAGTATGGTGGATACAATCGACTTAAAAGGGTTAAAATCTACTATCCTGCATTCTGGCGGAAAACCAACCAAAGCCACCACTAAAAAAGTTGCAAAGAAAGCGACTAAAAAGGCAGCTAAGAAGACGGTAAAAAAAGTTGTAAAGAAAGCAGTTAAGAAAACTACTAAAGCAGTGCAGAAGAAAGCTTAGGGGAAAGAAAGGTCGGCCGGTGCCAAAGGCACCGGCCGACTTTTCTTTATACACTAGATTTAAATAAGCTTTGAACACTCCCAATCTCTAGTGCCGTTTACCCTATATAAAATAAGAGCGTAGCGGAGGTTATCTGAAAGAGTAGTTACGTCTAGTTCTTCTGGGTGAATGTCAGTGTCGTACTTTCTATTATAGCGGTCAATTATTTTTGGGTCAGGATGGGCCGAAGTGAGAATTTGCGCCACTCCCATAGCAGTTGAGCCTTCCATGTTTTGCAAGACGGAACCATCTTGGTCGTAGTGTCTAAAGCGTGATTCGCAACGAATTATAGGAATCATTTCTTCTGCGTCGTTGTTGGTGAAAAAATTTGTCACCAAAGTCTGGACGTAAAAGTTTGGGTCGTCGGTAAAAGGGTGGGTGGTTATATATAGATATCCTGTGCCCATATAGGTTGCTACGATAGCCGCAGAAACGAAGGATAGAATAAGTACAAACATCACGTGAGGACGACGATAAAAATGCCAAGTCCGTCGGAAGTGTTCTCTTTGTTTTTTAGTTCTGCGCCACATGCTCCATTAATTATACAACACCCATCAATCTTTAAAGTTCAGAAAAGTCAAAAACTACTTCTTCAAAATTTACAATACGTCCTTTTTGATTCACTATAATTCCTTCCAGTTCATACAGTTCACGACGTTTACCTTCTGTCTCTGGTGAGAGCCAGACCTTTCCACCAGCATAAACAATCCGATGCCAAGGTATGGCGCGACCGTTTGGATATTTCCCGAGGATAGATGAGATACTGCGAGAAGCTAATGCGCCGCCTCCAGCGGCGCGCCAAATCCCCGTAGGTCGTCACTCGACCTTCTGGAATCTGCAGTGCTAGCTCAACTACTCTTTGTGAAAATGTCATCTAGTCATTTTACCAGCTGCCGGACTTAAATTCATTACTCACTCAAAACTTGTTTAGATATGCACAAACGGGCGGCAGGGGCTTCGCCCCTGCCGCCTGTTTGTGCGGTACAATACAGTCACAATGACACAATCGATAGAAAAATATTTACGAGCGGCCAATTACATTTCTGCCGTTCAGATTTACCTGCAAGGCAATTATCTCTTAAAAGAAAATTTGGCGCCGGAAGACATCAAACCCCGCCTGTTGGGGCACTGGGGTACCTGCCCAGGTATCAACTTCCTTTACGCTCACTGCAATCGTGTCATCATCAAGCACGACTTAAACATGAGCTTTGTACTTGGTCCGGGACATGGCTTTCCTGCCATTCAGGCCAATCTTTTTCTCGAAGGTACACTCTCCAAATACTACAAAGAAATACCGCGCAACCTAGAAGGACTTTCTTATCTAACAAAACAGTTTAGTTGGCCATATGGTTTCCCGAGTCATAGCAATCCGACTGCACCGGGTGTGATTCTCGAAGGTGGTGAACTTGGCTACGCTCTCGCTACCGCTTATGGTGCGGTTCTTGATAATCCAGATCTCATAGTGACCGCGCTCATCGGTGACGGCGAGGCAGAAACCGGCCCGACCGCTACCGCTTGGCATCTCAATAAGCTAATCGACCCAGAAACCAACGGTGCTGTTTTGCCAGTGCTTCATCTCAATGGTTATAAGATTTCTGGTCCGACTTTCTTTGGTCGTATGTCAGACGAAGAGCTAACTCAGTTATTCTCTGGCTACGGTTATCAGCCATATATAGTAGATGCCTACATAGAGTCAGACATACACGGCCGGATGATAAAAGTCATGGACGATTGTGTGCAGTCTATTCGTACTACTCAGACTCTCTGTCGCGATGGTCTACTAGAAAAGCATCCACGCTGGCCAATGATTATTCTTCGTACACCAAAGGGTTGGGGCAGTATCGCCGAACTAGACGGAAAGAGAATCGAAGACAACAACTTCTCTCATCAAGTAATTGCCGAAAAAGCCAAAACCAACGACGAGCATATGAAGGCGCTGGAAGAGTGGCTTTTGTCATACGATTTTAATGAAATTTTCGACGGAACAAAATTTGACGAAGAAATAGAATCTCTAGTACCAGAGCAGAATAAATGTATGGGCAACAATCCACACACCATGGGCGGCGCACCATACTATGTGCCACTACGTCAGCCTGATATGGATAAGCATTTCTCGACAGATACTTGTGACCTAAATGCCACTTGCGACGAGCGTTCTAGCATGGAAGCCATCGGTGATTATCTCAAGGATGTATTTCAACTAAATGCCGGCAACAAAAACTTCCGTCTCATGTCGCCAGACGAAACCTACTCCAACAAACTGCAAGCTGTCTTCGACGTAACCAAGCGGGCTTTTGTGTGGCCAAACAAGCCTTGGGACAAAGACATGTCTTGGTCCGGTAGGGTAATGGAAATGCTTTCAGAGCATAGTTTGCAAGGTTTGATGCAAGGCTATGTCCTCACTGGCCGTCACGCTGTCTTTGCTTCGTACGAAGCCTTTGTGCAAATCATCGGTTCGATGGCCGACCAGTACGCTAAGTTTCTTTCGGTGGCCAGAGAAGTTTCTTGGCGCGGTGATTTTGCCAGTCTCAACTACATCCTGACTTCTTCTGGCTGGCGCCAAGAGCACAACGGCTTCTCTCACCAAAACCCAGGCTTCATCGACGAGATGTTGCAGCGACAAGGTTGCTTTGTGAATATCTACTTCCCACCCGATGCGAACTCAGCTTTGCTTTCTATGAAGCGTTGTCTGGAATCAAAGAAAGAGATGAACGTCTTGGCGGTAGGGAAGCGTCCGATGCCGGTGTGGCGCACTCCAGAGGAAGCGGCGGAGGATATTGATAAGGGTATTTCTATTTGGGAGTTCGCCAGCGATGACGACCCAGACTTTGTCATGTGTGCCGTCGGCGATTACCTAACCAAAGAGACCATGGCAGCCATCAATCTTTTGCGTGAAGAAGTTCCAGAGCTTAAAGTGCGTTTTGCCAACATTAGTTCATTGTCTTCGGTTGGAGTGGGGCACAACAACTGCCGCATCTTGCAGCACGACTTAGACAGGTACTTCACTGAGACAAAGCCGGTTCTTATCAACTTCCATGGCTACCCACAAACCATGAAGCAGATTCTCTTTAACTACGGTTACGATGCAACACGCTTTGATGTTCGTGGTTACGAAGAACATGGTTCTACCACCACTGCTTTTGACATGATGGTACGCAACAAAGTCGACCGCTACCACTTGGTTATGAAGGGTGCCTCCGTGGCCGAAAAGGCCGGCATCATTACCGTAGAAAGACAGCGTGAACTCATTGATAAGTATGAGAGCAAACTGTCTGAACACTACAACTACATAGTAGAAAACGGCGACGATCCAGACGAAATAAAAAATTGGGTATGGCAACATCGTTAATCATCAATCCGGGTTCTTCTTCCAAGAAGTATGCCTTTTATAAAGCTGGCGAGTCAGTTTTAAGTATCGTTTACGAAAAAACCGAGGCTGGTTTTGCTCTGTGTGTTAGTCAAAACAACACTCAACCCAAGTGTGATATTTCTGACGCCGTAGATTATTCTGACACCACCAAGTTAGTTATTGCCAAAGCCAAAGAACTTGGCGTCATTAAAGACGAGTCTGATATTGATTGCGTTGGTTTGCGGGTGGTTGCGCCTGGGGAGTATTTCAGAGAACATAAAGTAATTGACGGTGAGTTTATTACAAAATTAAAACAAGCACAGTCTTACGCTCCGCTACACGCGCCACTTACTCTGACTGAGATAGAGTTGGTTAGGGAAGTGTTGCCCAAGGTTACTTTAATCGGTGTTTCTGACAGTGCTTTTCATAGTACGGTGCCGGAAGCGCGGAGGTTGTATAGTGTGGCCGGCGCCGCAGGCGCCGGCATAAAAAAGTTCGGCTATCATGGTCTTTCGGTTGCTTCGGTAGCTCGTCGCTTGCAGCAGTTAGGGATTGAGACAGAAGCAAAAGTCGCCGTAGTGCATGTTGGCAACGGAGTGAGTGTGGTTGGTCTGAATAACGGACAAAGTGAATATACTTCCATGGGTTATACACCAGCTAGTGGGGTGATGATGAGTTCACGTGCTGGCGATATGGATCCAGGAGCCTTAATAGAAATATTGCACACTCATAATCTAAGCGGCGAAGCGGCTCAGAGATTTATCCAGCAAGAGGGAGGCTTTATGGGACTTTTAGGTATCACTGATATTCGCGGTGTGTTAGCCCAAGTAGCCAAAAAAGACCAAGCGGCCACAGTCGCTTTTGACAAATTCATCTTTGAGATAGCCGCTCAAATCACCAAAGCTGCTACGGCCATGAGCGGTCTAGATGCAATCATCTTTACTGGTACAGCAGTAGAACGCAATCCAGAATTACGACAGATTGTTATTGCTCGCTTAAATTGGCTTGGAGTTTTCCTTAATGAAGACATAAATATCAGTGTTCACAATACAACAAGTGTCATATCTTCTTCAGACAGCAGGGTAGTTGTGGCCGCAGTCCCAACCGATGAAATGGGCGAAATGTCTCGTATTTGCGAGTCTTTCACAGGTTAATTGCTGTAGGGGATTGAAAACAATTTAAATTTCTGTACAATAGCGGTACTCATTAATTTGAGTTTGTAGTTTCTAGCGCTCCGCGGTAGCTCAGCGGTAGAGCATCCGGCTGTGACATTGAACAATGTTCTAAATAGCAGCCTATTTCAGTAATGAGATACGGAAACATGAGGTGAATTGCTGGAACCCCTAGCACATCGTGCGGGCAATCAGCAGCCAAGCTTGAGATTTATCTCTTGAAGGTTCAGAGACTATCCCGCAAGGGAGTACGTTTGTTACGTAGCATGTTACGTAACAAGTGGAAGCGCCCCACATCCCACCGGCTTCGACCGAGGATGATGATATAGTCCATCCCATAAAGAAATTTTTGGATAAGATGTAACCGGCAGGTCATAGGTTCGAATCCTATCCGCGGAGCATTGGAAACTACTAAATAGAAGAAGACAAAAATAATACGGACGAAAAAATCCCCGAAGGGGATTTTTTCGTCCTGGTGCAATAGAAAGTGGTATACTTATCTGTGTATGCCAAAGAGAAAAGAAACCAGAACTTATGCTGATAGGGCTGAGTATATGAAAAAAGCAGTGTCTAAAAGGCGTAAAAAACTAAAACAAATGTCCATTGAGTACGGTGGCGGATGTTGTCAGCTTTGTGGTTATAATAGATGTAGTAGAGCACTCTCTTTTCATCATAAAGACCCGAAGGAAAAGGACTTCGGATTGTCTGTCCGCGGCTTAACTCGTTCTTGGGAAAAGATTCAAGACGAGTTGGATAAATGTGTCCTGGTTTGTGCAAATTGCCATATGGAAATCCACGATGGTATCAGAAAAATAAAATAATTTTAATATTTATTCACAGATTTAAATCCTACCGTCGGAGCCATGCTTGACATAGCACATCACATGTGCTATTGTTATATCTGAACACAGTCTCACTCACCCACGGAGGATATCGACATGACTGGAATGAACCTTGGTGACATCGTTGCGGATGCTCAGAAGCGGCAGGGTATTGAACGCTTCACCCAGCGGCTCATGACGCTGCTCGAAGAACATGTTCCTGCGACGCAGAAGGAAGCCTTCATAGTTAAACTTTCTGCGACAATGGAAAGTCTCGGCGACACCCATCCCACGCGTATCGCCGTCTTCAACGAAGTGCACCGACGTCTGTATGCGGAGAATCAGCAACGCTGAACCTCCGCTCCGACACAGGCCGTCCTAGGAAACTGGGGCGGCCTTTTCAATTTCAAAATTAAAATATTGCAGTTCTTTCTCTATACTGCTCCAGTTCAGTGTTCGAAACTCGTCCAGCACGCGGAGTATTGGAAACTACAGAAAAAATCCCAATGAGGGATTTCATTTGTTTTTACTATGTATTCAAAATAATGTAACTCTGTTTCAATGCATAACCAACCTCATGTTTTTAATTAGTCCAGCACGCGGAGCACATAAATGATTCGTGAAAATCAACCGCCTGGTTGTAGGTTAAAATCACACTGTCGGAGCCAGAAAGATAGCGCTAAAAATAATGCGCTATCCTTATATCCCTACTGGGACTTCGAACTTCAAATTGTTATAATAGCTCTAATGCAAGAGTCAGAATCATTTAGAATCGCTAAAACTTTTTTGGGTAAAGAAGTTGAAGTAACAATGGATCGACCAAAAGGATCAAAACATCCTAAGCACGGTTTCTTATATGAAGCCAACTATGGATTTATCGGTGGTATAAAAGCGCCCGATGGAGAAGATTTAGATGCATATTATCTTGGAACTGATGAACCGCTTCAAAAAGCAGTTGGTGTATGTATCGCTATAGCTCATAGAAGAGATAATGATGATGACAAATTAATTGTTGTACCAAAGGATACGGAAATGACTGACGAAGAAATAATGAAAGCAATTGATTTTCAAGAACGCTGGTTTGACACTAAGATCATTCGTTAAATACTAGACATCATCACCTGATTCTCTGTAAAGAAGTACAAAGAGCATAAACTAAGGGGTGTCCAAAAAAACACTCGCGTAAGCGAGTGTTTTTTATTGTTGATTCTCCGCCTTAGAACGTGCCACTGGCACGTTCGTTAGGATTCGAAGATTTTGCCAAGTATTTTGTGAGAAAAGGAAGTAAAGAAAGTAAAGAATAGGATGAATTAAAGGCGAGCGAAAAACTTAACTATAGAACGTAATTCAGGTATACTGGTGATATGACAAGAATAATTGCGCTGAGTCCAAAAAAGAAGACGTCGTCTCACTCACATAAAACAAAGAAGCGTTTGGAGATTAAAAGAGAAATGCTAGCTAAAATAGCAAACAAAAGAAACAGATCTAAATAATAGGTCTTATTAATCCAGAAACGGCTGTAATACAAGACATCGAAGGACACCTAGTAATAGGTGTCCTTTTGTCATGAAGCGGTTTGATATTCCTAGTGGCGTTGGTTTGGTATAATATAAACCAATATGTTTTTGTATTTTTTGTTACCACAGATTAATCTTGCTCTCGCTACTGGCGGGTTGATTCTGTTGGTTGTGACTGTGGCGTTATATGCGGATTATTTTATTTTTCGCGGGAAGTATTTTGCTGATTTGTTGCGGAAATTTTCTTGGCCGATTGTGGTGGCTGTTACCACTGGTTGTGTTTTTGTCTCACTCTTATATTCGGAGTACTTTGGCTATGTGCCGTGTTCGCTTTGTTGGTTGCAACGCATCGCGCTTTATCCGCAGGCCTTGCTCTCGATTTTGGCTTTTACCCGGCGGGATGAAAAGCTTTTTCCGGTTTATGGTATAGGTCTGTCGGTCTTTGGTCTCTTGGTCGCGCTGTATCAGTATGTTGAACAAATGTGGCCGAAGGCAGTCTCAACTGCTTCTGGGGTTCTGCCTTGTCTGGCTGATGGCAGCAACGCTGATTGTGCCGATAAGATAATAGATGAGTTTGGTTTTGTGACCTTTCCTTTCATCTCGGCAGTGTCTTTGGCTTTCCTAATCGTGGTTTATTTGTACATGTTGCGTCGCAATAACACCAGCGTATAACAGAGGTTGTTTATAACTGTAGTTGGGTAAAATGAAAGAAAAAATCCCCGAAGGGGATTTTTTCTTTCATCGTCTTCACTTTTTGAAGAATCTTTATGATGTTATTTTCGGATGACCATTTTGTCGATTGGAACACGGACTTTTTTCATAGCCTGTGCTTCACTTTCATCTGCACGGTAGCCGAGAGCGAGGGTTACAACTGTGTGTAGGTTTTGTTCCTTGAGGTCTAGAATTTCGTCGTATTTGTCAGCGTCGAAACCTTCTAGTGCGTGGTTGTCGACACCTAGTTCTGAGGCGCCAGCGATAAGTCCGCCAAGTGCAAGGTATGCTTGATTGCGAGCCCAGGCCGCGACTGCTTCTGGTGAACGCTGGAGAAGGTCGTTTTCCATCATTCCCTTAAAGTCGGCCAGGGTGCCTGCTTCTAGACCACGGGTTGTCTCGATACGTTCGATGTATTCGCGAATCATTTCAACATCGATGTCAGTGCGGATTGCTACTACTACATAGGCAGAATTTTGTGCAACATGTGCTTGGTTGTATGAAGCCGGAACCAGCTGTTCCTTTACTGCCTGATCAGTGACAACGATAAGTCGAAATGGTTGTAGTCCGTAGGCAGTTGGCATGAGATTGGCAACTGATAGGATGTAGTCAAGATCGGCAGGGGCGATAGTGCGGGTTGTATCGAAATTGTGTGTAGCATAACGCCACGCAAGGCTATCTTTTAGGGTTGGTTGGGACATAAAAATTCAGATTAACAATAATAAGTACAGCTAGTATTGCTTGTTTACTTTACTTAGTAAAGTGGAGAATATACTCGGGAACAAATACTTTACTTTGTAAAGTATTTTGTTAGACTAACCTTAATATTTATATGAAAAAAACCGTCTCACAAAGCAAGGCTGTGTGTCCGCTCACAAAAGCGGCAGAGTTGCTTTCTGATACATGGACTATTTTGATAATCAGAGCACTGTCTGAGAGTCCTAAGCGTTTTACCGAACTACACCAATGGTTGCAACATATTTCTACCAGAACTCTCACCATCAAATTAAAAAAGCTGCAGTCAATAGGACTGATTGATAAGGATATTGATGGTGTATACGTTACAACTGCCAAAGGAAAAGGATTGCAAAAGGTCGAACAAGCGATGATTGCTTATAGTAACGAGTATTTGGCTGATTAATATGTACGTGAAGGTAAAAGTAATAGCTGGGATGCGGAAGGAACGTGTCACTCAGACTGATGATAATACTTTTGAAATGACTATCAAAGAGCCAGCCGAGCGAAATCTAGCCAACAAAAGGATAAAAGAAATATTGGCCGAAGAGTTTGGGGTATCTCCGAAGTCTGTGCGAATAGTGACTGGCCACCATAGTCAGGGAAAGATTTTTGATGTGACAGTTTAGTTGGTGGGTGTAAAGTATTAACTTTATATTTTTAATCTATACTGAATATTATGCCTGAGTTGCCGGAAGTCGAAACAGTTAGGATACAACTGCGTAATAAAGTAATTGGAAAGACCATTAAAGGAGTGGAGGTTTTTCATGACAAATCAGCCCGCCCGGGAGTGAGTTTTGAGGACAGATTGGTAGGGAAGACGATTGCCGATATAGACCGTATTGGCAAATTGATGATTTTCTCTTTTGCCGAGGACAGTGATTTGTTTATGCTGGCTCACTTGAAGATGACAGGGCAGTTCTTTTTTGTTGAAGACAATGATATTAGCGGTGGTGGACATTCGATAAGTAAGGGAGATATAGAGGATTTGCCAAACAGACACACTCGCGTGGCTTATTACTTTACCGATGGTTCGGCTCTGTACTTTAACGACATGCGTATCTTTGGTTACAACCAGTTGGCAACTAAGGAAGAGATGGAAGCGGCTAAAGACAGATTTGGTCCCGAACCGATTCATGATGGATTTGATGTGGATGACTTTGCTACTAAGCTTAAAAGACGTAAGACGCCTGTGAAGGCGGCGCTTTTGGATCAGACCTTTGTGGCTGGTCTAGGTAATATTTATGTGGACGAAGCGCTTTTTCGGGCGGGGGTGCGGCCGATGCGTCGGGCTGATAAGGTGACCAAGAAGGAGGCGGCCGCGATAGCGGCCGCCTCCGGAGACGTGATGAAAGAGTCTATCAAAGTAGGTGGTACTACTTTTCAGCATTTTAAAGACACAGATGGGGGAGTAGGAAATTTTTCTAAGTACCTACAGGTCTTTGGTCAGCAAGGTGCTGCCTGCCCAAAGTGTGGCACAACTATAAAGAAGGTACGCTGTGCTGGGCGGGGTACGCACTTTTGTCCGAAGTGTCAGAAGTAGTTTTCGGTAGTTTTTGTCGACGATGTGGTTGTTTGAAGTCAGAGACCAGGTCTCTGACTTTACGAAATGCCGGCCCTTGACGTAAATGCTATAATTCCTGTGTTTTAAATTTTAGAATCAATTAAACCACCTAATCCATGTTAAAAACCTTCATTCTTCCGTCATTAGTTTTAGCTCTCGGTGTGCCAGCTTTCTTTCTGCATTTTCCAATTTTGTATGTTTTGGCCGCTGGTATCGGAGTGGTTAAGATAGTTTTAGACTCGTGGAATCATATTAAAGAAGGTGACTATTCGCTCGACTACATCGCTTTTTTGGCTATGGTGGTCGGTCTTCTATCTGGCGAATACTTAGCAGCTACTGTGGTGGCCCTTATGTTTACCGGCGGCGAGGCGCTCGAAGCTTTTGCTGGACGTAGTGCCGAACGTTCTTTGCAGGCTTTGCTCTCTCGTTTGCCGAAGATGGCCATGGTGTTGGGTGAGGGTGGTAAAGAGACAGAAGTGCCACTAAAAGAAGTAAAAAACGGTGCGGTTATCGTAGTTCGCACCAACGAGTTGGTTCCGCTTGATGGTGAGCTATTGACCGCAGAAGCTACATTCAACGAAGCAAATCTAACCGGTGAATCACTACCTGTTAATGCCACTGACGGAAGTTTTGTTAAGAGTGGTGTTATCAACGTCGGTCCAATGATAACCATTAAGGTGTCCGGAACTTTCGCTACCTCTACCTACGCCCGCATTGTGGAGTTGGTTAAAGAAGCACAGAAGCACCAAGCTCCATTCGTACGTTTGGCGGCTAAAGCTAATTTTCCATTTACCGCTATTACTTTGATTCTGGCTTCCATCGCTTACGCAATGACTGGTGAGTTGGTGCGCGCCTTGGCGGTGTTGGTTATCGCTACTCCTTGTCCACTTATTATCGCAGCGCCAGTGGCTTTCATTGGTGGTATGTCACGAGGTGCTCGCGAAAACATAATTATTAAAAGACCTGTCGCGCTCGAAGTTATTTCTAGAGTAACGACAATCTTCTTTGATAAAACCGGCACCCTTACCTTGGGTGAACCAGAACTAACGGAAGTAGAGGTGGTAGATGCTGAGTACAATGAAGATGAAGCTCTGGCGATTGCTGCTGGACTAGAATTCCATTCTATTCACCCTCTGGCTCGCGCCATTACCAATGCTCGCAAAGATAAGAATCTCCCACTGCTTAAAGCCGAGGATGTAGAAGAAGAACTCGGCCGTGGAGTGTTTGGTGTAGTCGAGGGTGGTAACTACGGTATCCACAAAGCGCCAGAAGATAAAAGTCGAGCTGGTGGTATTACTTTAGAATTGAGTATAGATGATAAAGCAGTGGCGTATTTCCACTTGGCCGACAAGATGAAGTCCGATGCTTTGGACGTGCTTAACAAACTGGCAGCTCAAGGCTTTAAGGTGGGAATTATTACCGGCGACAGAAAAGAGAACGCTGAACGATTGTTTGGCGACAGAGGTATTGTTATATACAGTGAAGCTAATCCAGAAGAAAAGTATTCAATCATCGACAAGGCAAAGGCTGCTGGTGAGACTGTGATGATGATTGGTGATGGTCTCAATGACGCTCCAGCTCTGGCTCATGCTGATGTGGGAGTGGTATTTTCTGGTACAGAAAACAGCGCCGCTGTGGAGACAGCGCAAGTGGTGATCCTTGGTCACGACGTGCACGCGGTGGCTGATACGATAGAAATAGCTAAGCGCTCGATGCGCATTGCTTCAGAAAGTGTTTGGGTTGGTATCGCACTTTCTACCACGGGTATGATAGTAGCCCTCTTTGGCTTTATTGTGCCGGTTCTGGGAGCTCTGATACAGGAGGGAATTGATATTGTGGTGATTCTAAACGCTGTGCGGGCCGCTTGGGGAAGGAAGGAGTAGGTGGTTGTGGGTGTGGCAAACGGCCGCAGCTCCCGTAGGGAGCTGCGGCCGTTTGCTCTTACTTAGTATTGTCCAGCTGAGTGTTATAATTACTACATGAATAAAGTTCATACACTACTTTTATTTATCATAATTATTATCTCTGGCGTCTCATACTTTTTGTTGTATGAGAGAGCTTATGCTCCAGTGGCCGAGACAAAAATAACTGAGACAAATATGAATTTAAAATTATCTTCTAGTGTGTTTAATGACGGTGAGTTTATTCCAGCTAAATACACTTGTGACGGAGAAAGTATCAATCCTCCACTTTCCATCACGGGCGTGCCAGAAGGCGCTGAGTCATTGGTGTTGGTAATGGATGATTCAGATTTACCAGAAGAGATAAAACAGTTGTATGGTTTGGATAAGTTTAATCACTGGGCAGTCTATAACCTACCAGCCAATACGACGGAAATACCAGAAAACTCCAATCTAGGCACCACAGCTTTGCACACCAGGAATGAAGCTGCTTATACAGGGCCGTGTCCACCACCAGAGTATGAACCAGCTACCCATCGTTACAACTTCCGCCTTTATGCCATTACCGGCAAGCTTAATTTCATTAAAGCCCCAACTCTAGATGAGGTAGAAGAGGCGGCTAAATCCATGATGTTGGACAAGGCAGAATTGACAGGACTATACACCCGCGTGTCCGAATAGAGGTGTTATAGTATATAGAGTATAGATAATTAGAAGCTAA
The DNA here is from genome assembly GCA_050292865.1 of Minisyncoccia bacterium. GTDB lineage: Bacteria > Patescibacteriota > Minisyncoccia > Phycocordibacterales > UBA918 > OLB19. The sequence continues at coordinate 16,353 of JBNKMC010000004.1, forward strand.
ATAATCATCATCACCACCACCATGTTGAAACTTTATTACAAACCAACTTGCCCGTTCTGTCGAAAGGTTTTAGACGAAGCGGAATTGCTGGGTATTAAGTTTGAGTTAAAAGATATTTCCAGCAGTGACGAGATAGCAGCTGAGTTGATAGAAAAGGGAGGGATGCGCCAAGTTCCTTATCTAGTTGATGAGGAACGAAACGTTTCTATGTATGAATCTGACGACATCGTGGAGTATCTTCGCGAACATTATGCTCCACAGTCGGATGAGCCAGAAGAGAAGACAGAAGAAGTGAAGATTCATAAAGCAGGCGGCACTTGCGGCAGTGTTTAATAATTTAATTAAATAAATATGTCACTACCAATGATTCAGTTTAAAATTACAAACACCGACTTAGAAGAAAGAGTCAAAGATTTGCTTGAGGGCAAGTTTCAGTCACTAGAAAAATATTTAGGTGACGAAACAGACCTTAAGTGTGAAGTTGAATTTGAAAAGGTGACTGCACAGCAGAATGGAAATATTCACCGAGTGGAAGCCAATCTCTATAAGGGAGGGAAGTTGTATCGAGCAGAAGCTACCGAAGACAGTTTTGAAAAAGCGATTGACGAAGTTCGTAACGAACTAGATAAAAAAATGCGTCGAGACAACAAGAGACATAATACTCTTATCAAGCGCGGTGGACAGATGTTGAAAGGAATGATGAGAAGAGAGTAGGTTGATTGTTTTAAAAGACGGCAGGGCTTCGCCCTGCCGTCTTAATTATTGACAAATTTTATAATTAGTTGTTTACTAGTAGAAGCCAAAAAGAAAGGAGATGTCATGAGAAAGGATTATTGGGCCGTAGATGTTCTTTTGAGGGGATTGAAACCCTCTAAGAAAAAATCAACAATAAGCAAATACCAAATGATCGCCAAGATCGGTAGGATTGATTTTTTGCGACGCATATTGGACTCCAATTCAGCTTTTTTTCAAAGAGTATACTACCCTTATCTAGTTGGAGGGGGTAAAAAACGTCAAAGATTTCTGAGGGCTGTTATGCATATACGTAACAGCCGCTCTGCCAAAACATTGGCACTTCAACGACTTCTCAAAAGTGAAGAGTTCTACACCAGGTCATTATTGGCCTCAAAGGCTAATCGTGAATAGACATATAAAATAAATAGTTAGGCTGTTAAAGACAGTTTGCTCTATACAAATAAGACCCCGCGGAGTAAATTCATTGAATTTATGCATAAATGATTATGCGCTCCTGGGGTTTTTGTTTTAAATACCAAAATAGTTTTTAAAATCAGTTTCTCCTTTTCCTTCTGGTACTACAGAAATAATGTCCAGAGCACCATCTGTTATTTTGGCGTCTTTAATTTTTATTCGTTTGCCTTCGTGTATGAAAAAGGTTCCAGGCGCGTCCATGAGGCCGTAGATTTTTAAGAGAGTCTGGTAGGCTTCGCTGCCGGTTGGTAGGTTGTGTGGGTCTAGTTCAAGTTTGCCGTCATCTTTGTTGAAGCGACTACAGTAGGTGGCGTATTCGTGTTCTTGTTCTCTTGGTGTAAGCGCGCTGCTGAGGTAGCCCGGCAAGGAGGCCGCCAAAAGGCGGCCTCCTTGCCGGGCCAATACCTCATCTAGCTTCGGCCCTTGCACAGGCCACTCGTCTGCAGAGATTTGCAAACGGTCTTGAGCCACTATCGGTCCATGGTCCATTTTCTCGTCTAGCTGCATAACGGTGACGCCGATTTCATCCTTCATATCACGCAAAATCGCACTACGAATAGGACTAGCTCCGCGAAGTAGAGGAAGTAGAGAAGGGTGAACATTGAGGGTGCCGTGCTTAGGTAAATCAATCAACCATTTAGGCAATATATGATTGTAGGCTACCACAACAAAAACATCCCAATCTTTTTGAGAAAGTGGTCCTTCAGGTATTTCGCTTTGGTCAAACTTTTCTGGTTGCCAAACTGGAATATTATTTTCTTCTGCCCAGACTTTAACCGGTGGAGGAGTTAGTTTTTGTCCGCGACCACTTTTGCGGTCTGGACTAGCGACGATAAGGCTCGGGATGAAACCTTCGGCTTTAAGCTCTTCCAAAACCGGCACTCCCAAAGGTTCTCCACCAAAATAGACAAATTTAATATCTTTCATAGTTTAGTCTTCTTCACCAAGGCCGCGTTCTTCCATCTCTTTTTTGTCGTAGACCTTTTCGGCAATGTCGGTAAAGAGGATGCCGTCGAGGTGGTTGTTTTCGTGTTGGATGATTTGAGCAAGTAGGCCACCGGCGCCACGTTCGTACTCTTCGCCGTTTTCGTCTAAGGCGCGCATGGTGACATTGGTGTAACGACGTACTTCGCCGTATTTATCTGGTACAGAAAGACAGCCTTCACCGACGATGTGGGTTTTCTTGGAGGTCTTAATTATCCTCGGGTTGATGGCTACTAAGCAGGGGAGTGAGTCGCGGTCTTTGCTCTGGTCTTCCACCAAGAACAATCTTTTACTTACTCCTACTTGCGGCGCTGCGATAGCCACTGCTACAAAGCCGTCTACCGAATACTCCTTAAGAGCGGCCTTCATATCTTTGATAAGTTTTTTTACCAACCCACTATCAAAATCCTCTTGCGTTATTTCTTCCGCAATGGCGTGTAAGGCAGGATGGTTTTCTGGTACGAGTTTTGCCATAAGTACTCAATACTATAGCGTAAATGGCGGAAAAAATCACGAAGTGATTTTTTCCGCCATTCATAAATCAATTTCAGTCACTAGATAAGTCTCATTGGGTCTACTTCCATCTTTATCTGCGGTGGCAGAGAGCGTAGCGTATCCATGAGTTTTTGGTCTGGCCAGTCTTTTTCTTTCACCTTAATCAAAGTATGTTTGGTGAAATGGTTGGCTTTGGGAAGTGGGTTGCCGTAGGTTTGGGTTTTGTAGTCGGCAAGTCTTAAGTTGATATTTTCTGTCAGGGCCTCTACTTGCTCTTTGGTGCCTGTGTAGGTAAGTAAGATAAAGTGTGAGAAGGGCGGGTACTTCACAGCCTTGCGTACTTCTATCTCTTCGTCATAAAAACGGTCAATCGCTGCCTTTTTAGAAATTTTAAGAAGATTATCTTCTTCGGTTCTCGTTTGTACCACGCAGTCTTTGATGGTTTTTTCACGCAAATTAAGAATGGTCGCGAGGGTTTCTTCTTCGGCGCGCCAAGTAGGTATAGAGCGCAGAGCTTCGTAAGAAGTAATGGCAGTGACATCTATCGGTTTGTTCAGATACGGCATAGCCATAGCGGTACCAATAAGGATACATTGTTTGGTGGTGTAGAAATCCTCGGCGATTTTCAAGGCTTTTTTATAGGTAGTGGCGGTTTCGTGATCCAACTTAAGAACAGTAGCTTTAGGAAACAGTTTCCGTACGGTATCTTCTACTTGTTGAATACCGACACCCTGCTCGCGCAGTCGCCAAGAACCACAGCTGGGGCATACATCAGCAGCTTTTTCTCTCCGGCCTGAGGTACTACAAACGAACCATCTTTTTTCGGCTTCACCTGCTCCGGTGCGTACTAGAGAGTAGGGAGCGCCAGAATCTGGACAGCGGAAGATATGACCGCAATCGAAGCATGTTATCAAAGGTGCCAGCCCTTTGCGTGGTGCATAAAGAAAGACTTTACCTTTATTCTTCAAAGTAACCCGCATGTGTTCTTCCAGGGTTGGATTTATGATGGTGAATTTTGCACCGGGCTCGGTGTTGTGTGGTGCTAGTTCAAAGCTGGAGGAGAAGTGTAGACGCTGCGGGTGTTCGTCCAAGGTGTCAAAAATATCTTCGCGGCGTTTAACTTCGTATTCGGTTGGTGGCAATGCGTCACCAAAGAGAATTGATTTGCCGGTTACTTTGGCGTAGGTTCTAAGGACAATACGATAATCTAAGTACGGTCGAATGCGAGTTTGATAATGAGAAGAGCCACACTCATCGACAATCATAGTGGTGAGGTCGTGGCGGTCCAAGAAAGCAAAGTTCGGAGTGGTGATGATTAGCTTGGCTTTGGTAAGGTCGCTAAAGGCAGCGTATGAAGCTTCAAATTGTTTCTTGGTGTGAACACTACTAAAGGTAACTACGCGCTTTTCGATACCTTTGGACAAGTGTTCTTCAGCTACCGCAACAGAGGCGGAGTTGGGGACTATAAGTAGGACAGATGCACGGTGAGCAAAAGCTTCGCGTATGCGGCTTTTGTAGTGGATGTAGCGCTCTTCGGCGAGGCCGGTATAGATGCTTGGGGTCGGGTTTTCCTCACCGGTTTGACTGGTGGTCTGGGGATAGAAGCGACTGCCGTTTCGGATATCTGGTGGTAGCAGGGCATAGAGTATAGCTCCGACCGTAGCAGGATAAATACGACTTAGTTCGCGAGCAGTCTTAACAATATTTTCCGGCAGAGCGGCGACTTTTTCTGTATTGTCCAACTTACGCAATGAGAAAGTAGCTGCCTTGAGAGCGGTCTTGGCCATAGAGACTGGCTTGGTGTCAGTCACGATGGCACGGACTTTGCGGTTGCGTATCGGCACGCTAATGATGGAGCCAGGTTCGTGATTGATACTAGAATAATAAGATAGCTTTTCGGTTATCGTACCGCGTACCAGAGGAGTTACTTCAATCACATACATCCCCTTAGTATAAAGGGAAAAAGGAAAAGTTGGAAATATTTGCTAAAAACAAAACCTTCCATTGCAATGGAAGGTTTTTGCAATGTTTTTATAAAAGTAAACACTCCAATCGATTGGAGTGTTTACGAGCGTAAGCATCTTCTTTCGTTTTTGTGTACGCAATGGTTGTTTGGAGTCTATCGCAAGACGCTAACGTATTTTCAAGCCTAGGAAGAATGACTTGAAAATACGAAGCGTTTGCATAAGAAAAATAAGGACTAAAACTCTTCAAGATAAGAAACTTCGGCGCCGAGCGTAGCGAGGCGCTCTACCAGATTCTCATAACCACGATTGATGCTGTAGATATTTCGCAAGATAGAGTGGCCACTGGCACCAAGCATGGCAATCAGCAGAATGGTGGCTGGTCGCAAGGCGGGTGGGCAGACCAATTCATTGGCATGCAGCTTGCTCGGACCGTTGATGTAGATACGGTGAGGGTCTGCTAGGGTAGTATCTCCACCGAGTTTATCAAGCTCAGTAAAGTAGATGGCGCGCTTCTCATACATCCAGTCGTGTATCAGTGTTTGACCATCAGCTTGAGTGGTAATAACCGCAAAGAAAGGCAGGTTGTCGGCGTTGAGGCCAGGGTAGGGACGGGAGTGGATTTTTTCGTCCGGCGCTTTTAGTTTGCTTGGTTCGATGGTTATGTCTACCAAGCGTGTCTTCTCGTTATGAGAAAAATACTCTTTAGACTTTTTATATTTCAACCCCATTTTCTCCAATGTCAGCAGTTCTAACTCCAGGAACTCAATCGGACAGCGGGTGATGGTGAGAAGTGAATTAGTTACAATCGCCGCTGCAAAGAAGAACATACTGTCGGTCGGGTCTTCAGATAGGGTGTATTCGATATCTGTATTTATTTCCTCTACACCAGTGATAGTCAGAGTAGTAGTGCCAATACCTTCTATTTTTACACCGCAGACTTCCAAGAAATAACAAAGCTCCTGCACCATGTAGTTGGCGCTGGCATATTTTATGACGGTAGTGGCTGGTGTTAGGGCAGCTGCCATTAGAGCGTTTTCGGTCACTGTGTCACCAGATTCGTAAAGCACGATTTCTTCCGGATTGGTCTGGCTAACTTTTACTTCATACGCATCTTCTGTTGCTTCGATATTTACACCGAAGTTTTCCAGTGCGTAGAAGTGAGGACGTACAGTACGGCTGCCGAGTTTGCAGCCACCAGATTGTGGCAAGGAGAATTTGTTGAGCCGATGAATAAGTGGGCCGATGAACATCACAATACTGCGGGTTCGACGCGCAGCTTCGATATCTATTTGGTCTAGCTTGAATTCTTTGGGTGGAGTGATGGTGAGGTCGTTTTCATTCCAAGCAGTCTTCACACCAATACTCTCTAGCACTTCGAGCAGGCGGTAGACTTCTTCAATCTTAGGAACATGACGCAGGGTGGTGACACCCTTATTTAGTAGGGAAGCACAGAGTAGACCAACTGCTCCGTTTTTGCTGGTATTGGTTTCTATGGTGCCTGATAGTTTTTTGCCACCGTCAATTTGTATATTTACTGAGCCTGGTTTCATACCGATAAGATTTCTGTTTAATGCTTTACTAAGTTTGTGTAAGGTGGCGGTTGATACGTTTTGCTTGCCGCTTTCGATGCGAGCAATCGCACTCTGGGTGGTACCAACCCTTTCTGCCAGTTCAGACTGGGTGAGGCGAGCATCTTCCCGTACACTCGCGATTCTTTCTCCTATATTCATACGAGTATAACTATAACAAGTACATAGCGTATACGCTATGTGCAAAAGTGGATGTGACTGCTGCATTGCAATTTTATTAAGCTTCCATTTTTCTGAAAAAAGGCTAATATTGTGTGACATGTTTGGTCGCTTTACTCCAAAAATCGGAATTGACTTAGGTACTACAAATGTCTTGGTTTTTGTGCCAGGTCAAGGAGTAGTTCTTAATGAGCCTTCCGTAGTAGCGGTTTCAGACGACAATCGGGTATTGGCAGTTGGTTCTGAAGCAAAGCTCATGATTGGTCGCACTCCAGAAAGTATCCGCGCCTACCGCCCGATGAAAGACGGTGTGATAGCCGATTATCGCGTGACGGAAGCCATGCTTCGTTATTTCATGCAAAAGACTCTCGGTCGCTACAACATCCTCCGTCCAGAAGTGATGGTTTCTGTACCAGCTGGTGTGTCTTCCACCGAGAAGCGAGCTGTGGTAGAAGCGGCAGCCAAAGCCGGCGCCAAAAGTGCCTATGTAGTGAAAGAACCAATTCTGGCT
>JBNKMC010000005.1:0-20762 GCA_050292865.1 Minisyncoccia bacterium
TAGTCCCTCCCGTGTTTTATTTCTGCCAGTCCCACCTACTCTCCTACCTCAATATGTTGTATGGAGAAGTTTTAAAAATATTATCCCAACGTTGCGCTATAGTATTAAGTGCCTCTCTGGCTGTTATTCCATCATTAAGATATCGAAACAATTCCGACTGTGATACAGAAAGAAGTTCAGGATATTCTGGTACCGTCCAAAAATCTCTTAACATATTCACTGAATCACGCCAAACTTTGTTGTATGGGGTGTAGTAGCTGTAGCCAGGAGAGTCAAGAACATCCTTGTTGAGTGTGCCACCACCGACTTGTGCCCATCCTTTTTGCGTATCATTACTCATCCACCACTTAAGAAATTGCAATGCTTCTTTTCTGTTCTTTGAACGATAGACGACTGAGGCGCCTTGTCCACCCAGAGTAGTAAAGTATCCACCAGGACCTTCCGGCACACTGAAATAGCCAGTATCGCCGCTGTATGGATTCTTTGTTGCGTCTGCTAGCGGTGGAAAGAAACCCATAAAGTCAAATAACATAGCAACATGGCCAGCCATAAATGTATTAGCTGATGCGGTATAACCCTGCGGTCCATTATAGTACTGATAAGACGCCTTATAGAGCGACTTCATAAAAGCTAGCGCATCCACCGCTTCACTACTATTGATATATCCGTCTGCCTTGAGGTTAACATCGTCGCCAAAATTACCACCAAAAGCTGCCAAGATAGTATTAAAAGACATACTGAGCGTGTCATATTCATTTGGATCTGTCGGCATACTCAGTCCATACAAGTCCTTCTTCGGACGGTTGAAGAACTCCGCAATATTCTTCAGCTCACTCCAAGTTTGCGGTACTGCCAAATCGTAGCCGAAACGCTCTCTAAATAACTGCTTTTCTAGTTCATTCTCAAATAAATCTTTTCGATACGCGAAAGCCATAGCGTGACCAAATACCGGCACCGCATAATAATGCCCCGGTCTGGCAGAATAACCGCCATATCTGGATAAAGAATCGGAAACAAATCTTTCTTCCCATTTGTTATCTTTTATAAAGTCAGTCAGATCAAGGTACCGCTCACCGATTTCGATATTTCTACCAAGCCACTGCGAATCACCCATCACAATGTCGTATTTAGGATGCTCTGAGTCCACATCACGGTAAGTGGCTGTCTGCCAGTCTGTTGAAGACACTTTGTCCACCACCACAGTGATACCAGTTTCCCGTGTAAATCCTTTAGCCAGTTTTTCTAACTCATAAGAAGGCTGCCATTCCACCCACAATATATGTATTGTCGATGATGAACGGTTCAAAAAAACTACCAGCAAAACAAGGAACACAAAAGCTAATATGGAAGAAATAATAATTATTTTTTTGACTTTAACATTAGACATATTCTGCATGAGTTAAGATTGTTTATTCTTAAGTGTAATCACCCTTATTTGTAAAGCAACCAATATACCAACCAATAATATTGCCAGCAGCAAAATAAAGAAATATATCAATGCCTGATCAAGCCCTTTAATAATTTTGAAAGAAGCGGATACTTCTGCATGTAAATCTTCATAGTCAGCAATTACAACGTCTAGTTCATGTATACCACCCTTAGCACTTTGTGGTACCACTATGTAGTCCAAGAAAGACGCTTGTGTCTCAACTGCTCGCAAAACTTTCTCAGTTGCTATCACTTCCCCATTCTCCAATACCTGATACTCAACCCGAAGGTCCTTTCGGCGTATATTTTCAGGATATTTTATCTCAACTTCAAAATACAAACGGTCGCCACCACTAACCTCAACTGACTGATCTGCTATACGAGCAGAAACAGAAAGTGCCTCTGCTTTATTCGACGGAAATAGACACAAGACACTGCCGAAAATCACAGCCAATATATAAACAAATTTTATGTTGCTGTAGTTAGTTGAGACTTTCATACGTTTTATGTTTTTTACAATCAATCGATATATGCTTGAGAGTAAATATATAAAGGATAATAACTTCTAGGGTGTTCAATACAGAATGTAATAAATTGACCGTCATTAGCGAGAACAACATATCAAACAAAAGTAATAACACCTCAATCGAAAGCAATAAAAATAAAGATGTAAATATAATTAATATCGAACTGTGTGACATAATAACTTCAGTATCATTTAAAATAGGAATGAATTTCAACAATACAAAAACAGATATTATTATGCCAGGAATATGATATAAGAGATTTAGAAGAATACTGTCAGCTTTGAAAAAATACTCCAACATTAGCATTGAACCCACTACAACTGCAGTTACTAACAGCCAAAGTACTTCATGATAACTATTTTTGAATATCGGACAAAACTTAGGCTTGCCTAGAACAACGCCATTTTTGCCATGTCCAGCCAGCAGCTCGACTGTTAAGTAACCAGCCAGAACAATTAAAACAACATGTTGGAAAACTTCGCTGACTAATATAAATGGTTCAGTAAAAATCATATGTTGTCGATATTATTCCTCAATATAAATCTAATATGCACAAATATAAGTGAAGTTAAAGAAATTATATAAAGTAAAGTAAAAGCGATATGCCAATACGTGAGTAAAAAATCATAGAAAAATAAAGTGGCCCCCATACATAGAACAATAGCTGAAAAAATCAACGGCATGGCAGTTCGGAAGCGGCCAGTCTTAGCTATAAGCATAGTAGCAAACCAAAGAGTCATAACTGATTCTGCAATATAAATGCTGGAGATGATTAAAAACTGCATAAGTGAAATTTATTTTTTAAAATACTCTTTACTGGACACTAGCTTAAAATAACCAATAGCCACCATTGTCCATGAAATAAAGGCAATTGGAATACCAACCAGAAATAGCCACTGCATATGATTGTCTGGAACAATTACTGAAGAACGATTTACGAATATGACCACTGACATATAAACCAACACCAGAGAGAATCCGACCAAAGAATAAATACCACCAACAATGTTTTTGTGTTTCCAAAATATGAAAGTTCCTAAAGCACCTAAAGAAGCAATAACAATGTCTGGTATATCCAACAAACTAGTATGCATGTCTATTGATCTAGAAACCATCCACGGCACAAGCAATTGTGAATATAAGGACAGCAAAATATAAGAAGCCAAAAAAACTATGAGTATGTCGGCGAATAGTAAATGTCGTTGATGTGATTTCATAAAGTTACTTACTTCGACTACCGCTCAAAGAACGCATTAGTATGAAAGCCCACGCCAGCAAACCATAAAGTACTATCGACCCGAGTATCATAAACATATAACCATAAGCAGAACCCCACCATGATAGTGTCTCATTCGAGACCGCCACCAGAACCCAGTAATTGTTATTGTTGTTGCCAGAACCACGCGAACCGTCATATAGAACAAAATTTGACATACTTGGCACAATTCTCATGAAAGTAAATCTATTGTCACCGTTGTCAAAATGTTTAATTTCAGAATCAGTTAACACACCACTAGGTAAACCAGGATAATCAATATAAAGATTTGAATCTTTGTCATTCACCCACTCCTTAAAACGGTCAGAGTTAGCTAGATAAGCTCCATCCGACTGTACTAAATACACCCTCTCATTGTCACGCGATAGCCTTCTCACATCCTCTAAGAAATAATCAGCATTAACAACACCAACCATAATAATGCTATGGCCTGATTCTTCCATCACTTTAGTTGAATACAATATGACAGATACTGGCAACTCAAAGCCAGGACAGGAAATCGCGGATAGAGGGGAAATATACACCTCACCTAGACTAACGTTTTGAGTAACGGAAACTGCTTTAGCAACCTCACCATCTATCCCCTCACAGCTACCTGATACGCTGTGTCCGTAGGCGCCAATTTCTTCTATATCGTCTTTAAAAACAAAGAAGGCGTTATAAGCTTCGTTCTGGTTAATAAATGACTGTAAGTCATTTTGTGCAATCGTTGAGTCATTATCATTGTTACCAACTCCAGACAAACTAGATAATGACCTTAAGAAAATCATATCCTTACCAGCGCTACCGGGGAAACTATTCATAGAATTCAAAATATCATCAAGCCTCTTCTCAACAGACGAATCAGCTAACACAGTTCGCAAACGCAATTCGTTATTCGCATATGTGGACATCATAGAAATAGTAGCAATGGCTGCTGCCACAATCACCGTCACACCCAAAAAAGCTAAATATTTTGTATTCATAAATTAAATCTATTTTTAAAATTCTTGGTATCTACCAGACCCTTATTGCGTCGAGCAACCAACATAATACGCCAAGTAATAGCCAAAACCAGCAGCACGAGAGCTGAGATAAACATCCACTTAACTAGATCCTCATACGGTGAAGAACCAATACTAAAAGACAATTCGAAATCGTCTTCTACCACTGTGTTATATAAAGTATGTAAACGCAGTAAATAATCACCATCAGCTAATTGTGGCAGGTCTACAATATCTGCAAAGCGCTTAGTAAACACCAAATCCGTCTCAACAGTAACAGAATCACTACCTCGCCACACTTCATTGTCAGCAGAATCAACAATAGTAAATACCATATCCACATGAGTCGGTAGCCGCCCAAAATTTGTTAATGTCACTCTGGCAACCAAGTTTAACAATCGCTCAATTCGGGTATTATCAAGCAAAAAACGAATATCGATGAGTTGTTCAGGTATGTCTCCCTCCACCGTTACACCTACTGTGACATCTCCTGTCGTTTCTCTACCTACGACACCAACACCTTGTGCAGGACTTATGGCTGGTGGAAAAGTTGAAGTATCTATTCCAGTCGGAATAATTTCGGAACTGGTTTCTGTAGTGGTAGCCTTTTTTAGCCTCATTCCGTTTCCAGATGAATCTTCAGAAGTAATTGTAGTAGTCCCGGAACGGTAATTTTGTGGTACATAATCTGTCTGCACTGAACAGTTGGTACAATCGAAATTCAGCGTACCCACAATACTTCCACTGGCAGTACCTGAGAATGTTCCATCAGAACTAATGGAGGCGCCACTGAAATTTATCCAGCCAAGATTCTCTCCCCAAGCGTAACCGGAAAGTGACCCGTCAGCTGCAACCGCCACTCCGCCGTTGGCCGGATTCATATTTATCCAACCATAGTTGGTGCTCCACGCATAACCAGTAATACCAGAATCAGTAATATGAATATCGCCGTTGGCTGTACCGAAGTTTATCCACCCCACCTGATCGCTCCAAGCATAACCATTATTGCCACCAGTCGTCACTGTACCGTCAATCTCTGATGCTAGTAAAATAGTTGGGACAATAAACCCCAAAGTAATCATTACTACGGTAATAAGTAGATATTTACTCATATCAAAAAGTGAACACAAACACTAACTTCAAAGCAATAAAGCCCATAAAACCACGCAGGCTTCATGGGCTTCTGGGAGCCTCATACTTATAGTTAGATTGTAACATACAGAAATATATTCAAGGTATACAATCCCCAAGCAAAATTATTCGCATGACGTGCACTATTGCGACAACTCATCTTCTGCAATAGTCGACACATCAGTACCCTCAGAATTTTCCTCTATGGGTGGCTCTGTAACCACCGACGGTTCCGGTTCTGGATTTTCTTCTTCGGAGATATCTTGATTATCTTCTGCCGCTATGGCATCTTCTGAAACATTTGAAACAATTGTTTGACTATCATATGCCAAACCCTCTTCTCCACCTGTTGTCTCACTAACTTCTGTCTCTTCAGTGGTTGAAGCTATGTCATCAAAATCACTCACCTCAACATCGAATATATCAACTTCCCCACCTCTAAATGTCATATCGGCAACACTATCATTAGGGACAACGATACTCGTTCTTTTGCCAAGACTTTTAATATCTGCGGCGGTTAGACAGATTGTCTCATCACCGTCGGCTAAACATAGTTTATCTGCGTATATCTCCTTGGCGAACAATCTGGTTATGCCGTTTGCTTTATCAGCCAACCAATTGACAAGGCGACTAAAGAAGCGGCCGACAAAAGTCTGGCGACCATCAGCATCAACCATACTAGCTGACTGATCTGCTATACCCGCTAGTTCATGAATGCCATTTAAACCATAAAGTGAGAGGGTTGAATAATCGAGCGTTTTGTACCCCTTGTCATCTGTATGAATAAGCTCGGGGAACAACTTTTCTACTTCGTCAGCGATGAGACCATACTGAGTTGCCTCAGTTCCATAACTATATTTTTCTGCTGCAATCTCATTCCAATTGTAAGTAACGAAGCGCAAACCCTTGAGCTTGTCGAGCACCGACATGGCATTTGTTATATTGGTTTTCAAACGCTGATCTGAAGAACAAACACCAGCTATCACTGTGCCATCGGCGTCTTTGACACACCCAGTAGTACCGGTACCAACACGAACATCACCAACCACCTGCAGAGTGTCGACCGGTGAGGACGTGCCGATACCCACATTTCCGGCATCTGTGATAATAAAGCGGGTTGTACCAGACGCGGAATAAGCTTCAAATAAATTAGTAATACTGTCTATGGTTTGTACAGCCAACATATCGTCTGGTGTGGTTGTACCGATACCAACCACACCCTGAATATAGTAGATTGACCCACTAGCTCCTGCACTCCAGACATTACCACCTGACGCAACACCACCATTAACATCAGCAATGGTTACAATTCTCGCCCTATCAATAGCGATGGCGCCGGATATGTCAGTCACATCTTCTCTCATAATGAGAGTGGCCCTATGAATAGCTCCGTCCAAAATATTTCTATTTGTATCATTAATTGATTCGGGACTAGCTGTAACTGCATCAGCAATTGAACTATATTCTGATTGTCCATACAAAATATGTACAGTATGACTAACTGGAAAGAAATAAACCTCTTGACGTGTGTAGCTATGTTTAGACACAGCCACTAGACCACCACTACCGTCATCTCTATAAGCCGGGTCGAGAGTGCTTCTATTGGTTGTCGTACTATTGCCTTGAATATGATACTGGTAACTACTAATGGCTGTTTCAGCAGGATCAGTATGGACATTTTCACTACCAACAACACTACTAGTATGATATCGGAACGAAGTGCCCGCAGAACGATCTAATAAGAGGTTTGTACCATTGGCACTAAAAACATTGCCGCTTATGTTCCAAGAACCATACTCAATAACAAAGTCCTGGAAAGCCGTAGTCAAACCCCAGGCAGGATGTTTATAATCACCAATATTAGTAATAGTTGGACCTGTTCCTCCTGAGTCCCAGATTCTACCCAAGACAGCCACAGATCGGCGATTGACTGAAGTGAATTGGGAGTTAAAAACAAACTGAGCATTACCACTACCGTCATCTTGCACACCAACCCACTCAGAACGTGTACTTAGACCCGGATCAACAGAAGTTTGATTAGACCAACTAATTATATGAACATCGGGATTAACAGGGTCAGAATAGTCGGCAATAAGAGCTGATCCGGCGGTTATATCAATTTTTGTATTATCACCAGCGTTAATAGAAATTTGTCCACCAGTCAACCAACCAGTCGTATAATTGTACATTGTGTTTTTGGTCACAATCTCGTTACCACTCCAATAGAGAGAGTTTGCATTGTTATACAAAGTGATTGAAGTTGAGACAGGAGTAGAAGATGATAATGTAAGACCGTTTTGACTAAGTGTAAGACCAGACGCAGTTGTAGTAGCTAAATCAATTAAACCAGTAACATTTAAATACCCTGCAAATGTTGAGGTAGCCGCGGTAGAGGTAGCACTAAAAGCAGGCGCACTAGCTACACCACTGGAAACAAATACTGGAGATTCAACGCTACAATTAGCATCCGTTGGTAAGCAGGAAGGATCTAGAGTTTCCCCCGGGGAGTACATTGCGGCATATGTAGCCATCGGGAGCATTAAGTAATTGATGATAAGTATTAATATTACTGTTATCAAATCAGACTTGGACGGTTTTTCTCCAATACTTTCACTCTTTTTACTTATGGCACCGTCAAAACAAGCAATAATTCCACACCGCTTACATTTGATTTCTACACAACCCTCACCAATATACCCCTTAAATAATAAGCGGCCACAAGAACACCTATGCTCATTTTTTTTTGAGAAACTCATTTTTTATTTTCAAAATGAAAACAAACTGTCGCAACAAATGTCGTAACGAATCTCGGAGGACTTCTTATTTGCTATTTATATTAAAGTCCATAAATACGTGTGTGGCAAAGCAAATATGTGCACAAGATATGAATTACATCATATTAAAGCGGTACACTAATCAGTAATGATACGTACACAACAGCGCACCTGGACCCAAAGCGCAAAATGGTCCGAACCGGTCGGAGAACTACCAGATAACCCACAACTGGTATTTGTATTTGGTGACCGTGAACTCGTCGCACAACCTGAACTCTTCCAACAAATACAACAATTTTATCCGGAGGCAAATATCTTAATGGGGTCAACCGCCGGAAATATTTTGGACGAAACAGTCACCACCAATACTGTCACTGTTTCTGCCTTACACTTCGAAAAAACTAGAATATCTTTTTCTGAAACAACCATAGAAAACAAATTCGACAGCAAAAACGTTGGCAAGAAATTAGCAGAATTTCTTCCTACCGAAGGACTGGTTCACTCTATTGTCCTTAGTGATGGTTTGTCTGTAAACGGTTCCGCCTTGGTGCGAAGTATCAATAAACACTTACCAGAATCTGTCACTGTAACCGGCGGTTTAGTGGGCGATGGTGTTAAATTTGAAAAAACCTTAGTGCATTGCAATGGTGTACCCCAGAGTAACAACGTGGCACTAATCGGTTTTTATGGTGATTCACTTCATGTTGGTTATGCTTCAAAGGGTGGTTGGAAGACTTCTGATAATGCCGAGCATGAGTTCGTCATTACAAAATCAAAAGAGAATGTTCTGTACGAACTAAATGGACGCCCTGCCCTCGATGTCTACAAAGAATTTCTTGGCGATGAGGCAGCAGATTTGCCAAACTCAGCCACCCCTCACCCACTACAATTAATTCTTCCTGAGGAAGGAGAAGTAGTGCGTGCAGTATTGGCTATCAATGAGGAAGACGGGAGCATGAACTACGCAGGAGATATGCCAGAAGGAATCACTGCACGCCTCATGCATGCCACCGAAAACGAACTCATCGCTAGTGCCAAAGAAGCCGGTACCGAGAGTATCGCTGCCCTAGAAGGATACGAAGCACAATTTGCATTACTGGTTAGTTGTCTTGGTCGCAAAGCAGTATTAGGAGATAGAACCCACGAGGAAATTACTGCTGTCCGCCAGGCGATTGGCCCCAAGGCCGCGATTCATGGCTTCTATTCCTACGGCGAACTCTGTCCCGAGACTGGCAAACGCCAGTGTTTGCTACACAACCAAACTATGACCATTACCACCTTTGCAGAAGACTAGACACTTGGATGTGCGGCAACAGTTTCTAAAAAGTTTCTTTGATCTGGTTTTAGCCACCAAAAAATTTTATTCGAGAGCAAATAAAATAATCACCCGATTAATCGGGTGATTATTTTTACAGTTAGTTGGTGTTATCGAGCAATACTACTCAATCAGTACCTGGTCAAGCGGAGCGGCACCGTCACCAATGCCACCATCTGGTTCTACTGGTATTGGGTCATTATTCTTCGGAACTGTAGTTGGTGCAGGTTGTTGTTCTACACCTTCATTTGCAACTGTATTATCAAAAGTGATAGGACCGACATTGACAATCACTTTACGCTCTGGGCTCCAGATAACCGCCTTGGCAGTCTGTGGGAATAGAATGAGTCGGTCACCCTCAACCGAACCGGTAAAGAATGGCTGTTGCGAAGCAAGGAGTGCCGGGTCTTCTATGTTATAGATGACAGGTTCCTCTTGCGGTAATAGCATACGCTCACCAATTTCAG
Organism: Minisyncoccia bacterium; assembly: GCA_050292865.1. Lineage (GTDB taxonomy): Bacteria > Patescibacteriota > Minisyncoccia > Phycocordibacterales > UBA918 > OLB19. Next base: position 9,902 of record JBNKMC010000005.1, read on the forward strand.
CCAACATATCTTTATTCTCTTTCTCGATTCTAGCTTGCTCTGCCTCGGGAGAATTATAATTGCGATAGTACAAACCTCCGGCAATAAGTGCTACAACCACAAGACCTAAGATAACCTTTACCATCATACCCTTCCCTGATTTGCGCACTGGTCGCTGATTTATGTTTCCTGTTTCCATATTATATTTATTATTAACTGGTGTTTGTGTAAATTGTCTACTCGGTTCCGGCTCACTCGGCACTTGTGTTACTGACACAGGTGGTGTCATAGCTTGAACTTTTGGAGTAACTGTTTTTTTAGTGGTTGCTTTTTTTGTTGTCTTACGAGCGCGTTTGGCGGTGGTTTTCTTAGCAGCACGCTTCGTAGTAATTTTTTTCTCCGTATCCATAGAAGCTATTATACATTTTTGCGATGGCGCCTCCTGCTAATCATCCACAAGATAAACAGTAGAACTAACAATCCCAGAATAGCTATACGGACAAAACCAAAGCTGCTTCCCAATATAACCTCTAATGTTGTTGTGCCTTCTTCCCGATCAGACTCATCACCACTATCGACACCACCCCCACTTGTCGAAGCAGTCTCATCAACCACTTCTCCTTCTCCATCTTTTTTTTCAGAACGATCTGCAGCTGCACTCGGCTCTGTTATGGTTGGTGTAACCGAAGGTTCTGCACTACTCGTAGTCGCCGTAGATGGTGTTATGTTGTAGTCAATATACCCGCCACTAATAGAACCCTCTTCGGTAGCAACAGTACGATAACTAGACGGTCGGTAGTCGGTAGTTACGGAACAATAATCACAATCGAAAGTTACTGTGCCCACCGTGTCGCCAGTTGCCTGGCCACTAAATACACCAGCACTGCTGATGGATACACCAGAGAAATTTATCCAACCCACGTTCTCACCCCAGGCATAACCAGAGAGTGCACCGTTACTTGAGACAGACACACCACCATTATCGGGGTTGAGATTGATCCAACCATATGAATCATTCCAAGCGTAGCCGGTGATGCCAGAGTCGGTGATACTTATCCCACAATTATCACAACCAAAATTTATCCAGCCAATATCACTCGCCCAAGCAAAGCCATTGTCTCCGCCAGTTGTGATAGTACCGCTCGTCTCTGACGCAATTACCGGAGTAACGGCAAAAGCTAAGAATAATATGAATGTTAGTAGATAACGCATAATTTTATTCAACAGGAGCCTCGGCTGGAGTCTCCTCTACTACAGGTACTGGCTCTGGCTCTGGGATTGGTTCAGGTTCTGCCGGAGTTTCTTCCACTGCGGGCTCTTCCGTTACTTCTTCTTCAGTCACCGGTTCTTCGGTCAATTCTTCGCTGACTGTATCACCACCTTCTGTTACAGCAGGTGTTTCCCCTCCATCTGTAGATGGAGTTTCTTCGACAGCTTCCTCTCCACTTGTCGCAGGAGATTCTTCTGCTATCTCTTCACCAGAACCTTCTTCGGAACTTTGCGACACTTCGTCGGTCTGTGTCTCTGTTTCTGTACCTTCGGTGTTGTTATTGGTAGAACCGCCCACTACTCCTGTATTTGTGTTTTCGTTATCACCACCACTGCTATTTTCTGCTGCTGCGGTTTGACCTGAAAGAAGTGTATCTAGTTGAGATTTGGTGATACAGGTCTCGTCCCCATCTTCACCTATACATAATTCTTTTGAATGAATGCGGTTGGCAAAGAAGTCGCCAATACCATTGGTTGCATCCCCAAACCATGCCACCAGCCGGTCAAAGAACTTGCCGACGAAGGTCTTGGTGGTGGCACCATCTTCAGCAGTGATTGAAGTGCTTGCGTTTTCATCTGCAACGGCGCTGATTTCTTTCACAGCATTCACAAGCGCAGCAGTAATTGGACGATCGGAAAGGGTGAGATAGCCAGAAGTTGAAGTTGCTACTGCCTCGGGGATAAATTCTTGTACATTTTGGGCAATAAATCCGGTGTAGCTATGTTCTGTTTCTAGACCACTTGCTTCATTCCAGTGGTAACTAGCCGGTTCAAGACCTTGGATAGCGGACAGACCGCGAGTGAAGGATCCGTCTACATTCTTAAGGCGAACATCAGAAGATACGGTTACGTTACCCGATGCGTCGGCGGTAAGGGTACCAGCACCAAGACCAGAGAAGCGTAGGGTACCGGTAGTGTGGAACTGCGCGGTTGGTGTGGTGGTGCCGATGCCGAATGAGGCAGTGGAATCAGTCAGATGAACACTGCCGGTAGTGAACGGAATGGTGTATTCATATATTTTAATAGTACCGCTGCCTGTCATATATAACGCCGTACCATCATTGTTAAATAACAAGTTACGAGGAATACTCTCCTGCCCTACAGTAGACAGTGCAATCTGTGTGAATGATGCGGTTGAGATGTCGTATGGGGTGGAGAGGGCGTACTCGTTAATTTCGTCATCCATGTAGTCAAGTACATACAGTTTTGCACCGTCATTATTGAATATTAGATCCGTAGGACCTCCCCCTTGTGCCGCGACAGACAAAGCAATCTGTGTGAATGATGCGGTTGAGATGTCGTATGGGGTGGAGAGGGCGTATTCATTTACATCGTCACCTATATAACCTATCACATATAATGTTGTACCGTCATCGTTAAACGTCATCCCTGTAGGAGTAGTTTCCTGTGCTGCGACAGACAGTGCAATCTGTGTGAATGATGCAGTTGAAATATCGTACGGGGTGGAAAGGGCGTATTCGTTGATGTCATCGCTCGCTTGTCCTAAGAGATACAGCTTGGTACCATCGTTATTAAATGTTATATCCGCGGGTGTCCCTTCCTCTGCCGCGACAGACAAAGCAATCTGTGTGAATGATTTAGTTGAGATGTCGTATGGGGTGGAGAGGGCGTATTCGTTGATTTCGTCATCTGTATAATTCAGCACATATAGTTTGGTACCATCATTGTTGAAGAGACTTGCTGCTGTACCATTTCCTTGCGGACTTGGATCCAAAGCTATCCGAGTATACGACGCGGTGCTGACATCATATGGTGTACCACTGCCGCCTGAGGTGGTGACTGGATTGTATGTCCACGCCAAACCACTGCCGGTACTCTGAAGAGAATATCCCGAGCTACCGGCGCTACCATTGCTATCGTAGAGTGCACCAGTGATGCGAGCGCTACCAGAGACATAAAGCTTATTGCTCTGTGAGGTAGTAGTGCCAATAGCGATACGCCCCTTAAGGAAGGTGTCAGTGATACTGTCGTTACCAAGCACGGCAGTGTTAGAACCAAGACCAAGCGCATTGTAACCAATGACAATTTCGTTTGTGTTACCACTAGTTCCTGCGCGAGTGTAATTACCAAGATAGGTATTGTAGTCGCCGGAGACATTAGCGGTAGTACCACTGCCAGCATAACGACCAGCATATGCACCCATGGCGAGGTTATTGGTTCCGGTGGAATTACTAAAGAGTGCATAGTTTCCGAATGCTGCGTTAAAGGAGCCGGTTGTATTTGACGATAGAACACTTGAGCCAAATGCGCTGTTTGCTGCACCAGTATTGGATGTAAGTGCCTGGTATCCAACAGCTGTGTTTGAACCTGCCGTTGTGACACTATTTAATGCCAAGGAACCTAAAGCAGTGTTATAAGCACCCGTCGTTATTGAATGCATCGTATCCACTCCCACAGCGGTGTTGTAATTACCTTGGGTACCAAACGTATGACTCAGTGATGCTCCACCTGAGCTGCCGACAAATATTGAGCCGTAGAACTGAGATTGGTCTGATATATAGATTGCTGTATTACCATTCATTTTGAGAACATTGTTGCTGGTTGAAGCAATATTGGTACTTACCTGTGACCAAAACGAACTGCCACTGCCGACCTCAGAACCATTCCAGTACAGCGTGCCTCCGTTGTTGTAGAGAGCGTTGGTGGTAGCAGCTGGTGTGGTTGAAGCCAGGTAGATACCGCCGTTTACTGCTAGTTTGTTAGCTGGAGAATCGGTTCCTATACCGGTGTTGCCGTTTGAGGCGATGACAAAACGCTTGAGCCCTGCGACTGCATCGTAGATATTGAAGTTTTGTTCGCCCGCTTCGGCCCAATCGTTTTGAATACTCCATTTGCGACTACCGCGTGCGTAGAAATCTATTTTTACATTACTCTCAGTAGCGTGAGTCGTCTCAAGTCGGAGCTGTGGACTGTTGCTACCCGATAGGTGAAGCTCGGTTGCTGGTGAGGTGGTACCAATACCGATGCGATTATTGGTAGCATCAACATAGAGTGTACCGGCATCAAAATTGTAACTGCCAGTAGCAGTATCTCCATTATTTTTTAGGAAAGCATCTTCAATATACGAAGAAGAAAGCGTAGTGGTGGCAGTAAAGGCTGACGTACCGTTACCGAGAAGCAGTCCAGTGAGAGAAGTAGCTCCTGTACCACCACGTGATACTGAAAGTGTGCCGGTGGTATCGGAGAGAGCGATGGCAAGTGAAGAAGTAGCCACGCTTCCGGTGAGTGAGCCAAGAGCAGTGACACCGGTGTTGGTGAAGGTGCCACCTACGTATGAGAGACCAGTACCAGCTACAAACATACCCTGCACGGTAGTGGTAGCAGTGGCAATGCGGGCATCGGCGCGGGTGTTGGTGAAGTACAGATTAGATCCCTCCGCCACATTGGTAGTAAGAAGACCGAGTGAAGAAGTTGCCACCTGCATCCAACCAGTTCCCCCACTGTTGCCGATGAGGAGTTGGTTAGCAGTAACACTGCCGAGACCAGTACCACCACGAGCGGCGGCCAGCTGTCCTGTCCAACCGAGGGTATGGGTAGTACCGGCAGAAGTAATAGTAACGTTGGTATCGTCAGCAAAAGTCTGTGTGCTGCCAGTTAGACCATTGAGTGAAGTCAGTCCCCCTTCTCCAAGAAGTTCTTCAATAGCAGCTTGTACGTTAGTGGAAGCTAGAGTTGAGGTAGCCACGAAGGTAACCTGGCTAGCGGTGTAGTCACCAGAAGAAGCGACGACTGCACCAGTGCGACCAAAGACAGAAGCGACACTACTTCCAGATGGAGCAACCTGCCACTTGCTTGATGAAGCAGTGTAGATGATAAGGTCACCAGAATTGACGGTGAGTGCGCCTGAGCCGAGATTGAGGGTGGTGGTAGCGGTATTGGCCACATACATGTAGCCGTCAGTACCCACACCATCGGTGAGAGATGGGGTGTTGGTGTTAGCGTCCCAAGTACCTTGGTATGTGAGGGCTGAGGTGATGCCTTGGAGGAAGTCAGAACGGTTAATCTTCTTCACACTTGAACCGTCGTAGATAGCGATGGTGTTTGAGGCGCTCACTGATGAAGTCTGAGCCAGGTTGTTGATGTCGAGCGCAAGAGTGGCACTAGCTCCGATGAGGACGTTGCTGCCACTGCCAGAAAGAGCGATACCATTTCCGGCAGACAAGTCACCACGGCTGGTGGTAGCAAAAGCAGAAGAACCAGCACCAATGATGATGGCGTTGTTGGCGATGTTGGTGAGGCCTGTACCTCCTCGTGATACTGAGAGTGTGCCAGTGGTGTCAGAGAGAGCGATAGCAAGAGATGAGGTAGCGACGCTTCCGGTGAGTGAACCAAGAGCGGTGACACCGGTGTTGGTGAAGGTACCACTAGAGTATGAGAGACCGGTGCCAGCTGCGAACATGCCTTGTACGGTGGTGGTAGCGGCGGCGATGCGAGCGTCAGCGCGGGTGTTGGTGAAGTATAGATTTGATGAACCCTCAGCAAGAGCGTCGGTGGTGGTACCGGCGAGGGCGGACGCGAAGCGGCCGCTCGTCCAGTACTGATTGGTACTTCCCTCTGCGAGTGCGTCGGTGGTGGTCGCGCTCCAATCAGCTATAGAAAGAAATGATGAAGAAGCAGCGGCTGTGGTGAGGTATCCGGCAACAGCGTGATCTCCCCAACCGTAGGCGGTAGCCCACTCTGTGGTGCTGGCAGAAAGTGGTACATCGTAACCACTTTGGAGAGCAAGAGAAAATGTATGTGTGCTGCCGCTCGATGAGACATCAAAAGAAAAAGCAGAGGTATTAGAAGAGGTGGCGAAAGTTTGTACACCTGAAGAGAGACCATTTATTGATGTTAGTCCAGAAGCACCGGCTACAGCAGAGCCGTTCCAATACAAAACACCAGCAATATTGTAGAGGCGGTTTGAAGTGGTGGCCGGAGTACTGGTGGCAGTTGAAAGCTGCACAGCTTCTTCGGCGTCTTGCACCAAAGGAGTGCGCACACGACATTCAGACGCAGTTGGGGCGCAAGCTGGATTAAGGGTAGCGCCAGGTTCGTAGATGGTGGCGTGAGCGAAACTTGGCAAGAAAAGGAAAACACACAAGAAAAACACCAAGGTATGCGTCGCTACGAGATTATTAAATTGTACTTTTTTAAGAAGAGAGTGTAATAGGTGATGGAACATAAGGAAAACCACTGCTCATGGCAGTTTGGGTCCTCACCGGGTCTCCCTACATTACAAGTTGTACTTTCAGTGTACAAGTAGATATGTATAGGTGCAAAAAAGAAACTGTGGAAAAAGTAGTTTAGTCGCCGTAAAACAACACTATCTCACCCAACTCATATGTTTATGTCCAATAAATGTCCCATCTTCGCCATATACAGGAACCGAAAAAACATCAAGCTTCACCGAGGTTCCGTCTTTGTGTATCGCTGCATAGTCTTCTCTGCAATACGGCACCCTGAGTTTTGCTAGGCTAGCGAATCTCATCTGTATATCATGCTCTTCCTGCGTAGCAATCTTTTTAATATGTCGACCGATTAGTTCCTCTGGATAATACCCTAAACATCTAAAAGAATTATGATCTATATATAAAATATTTCCCATACCATCAGTCTCGGCGACCATATCACAAGTTTTGGCTTCACTGATTACGGAAGAAGCTGCTGTCAATTCATCAACAGGGGTAATATCAAAAATACGCAATACAAAATATTGAGTACCGATAATTACTTGTTTATAAGTAACGGCGGCAAAAATACCCTCACCCTGTTGAGTCTTAAACCTCACATCGTAGCGCACATATGGATTAACATGACAATATTTACTTACCTCAACATCTCCATCAATATCTCGTTTAGTATACAAAAAATCTGAAATTGGTTTATCGATAAAATCTTTGATCTCATATCCGGTATAAAGCGTAGCCAATTCGTCAGCATTCACTATTACTCCGTAATTATCGCAAAGAAGCACAAAACGATTTTCTTGTTTTTTTACATCCACACCAGAAAATTCCGACAATTCGCCACAACGCGGACAAACCAAGTTCAAGTGATCTTGCAATATTAGACCCTTGAATAAAAGTTTATTGCACCGGCAGCGGTACTCGGTACTGAGTAGAGATGTGTTTGACTGGTCTGTCATAGTGATATTATGATGCCAATAATCCATTACAAAAGCAAACAGACACTAACCTATGAAACAAAATCGTAAAAATATTTTCTACTGGGCACTCAGCGATTTCGCAAACTCAGTGGTTATAATGACCTTTGTATTCCACTTCTCCGGCTGGTTAGCAATTGAACAAGGCAAGCCAGCTTGGTGGTTTAATGGTGCGTTGGCCGTGTCATCCATATTATTCCTTTGCACGCTTCCCTTCTTAACAAAGCGCATCGACCAACTTACAGATAAGTTGCCTGGGCTGCGTCTATGGACACTTTTGTCCGCTACTCTGTTCTCCTCTACAGCCATTCTCACGCTTACCAACATGCCGCTCTTATACCTGACAGCTATCACCTACTCCTTGTCGATGTACGCCCTACTTGTATCATTCCTCTACTTCACACCATTTCTCAATGAACTCTCTTCAGAGAAAAACCGTTCTCTGGTATCTGGAATCGGACAAGGTGCGAGTATCTTGGGTCAAATCTCTGGATTGATGATTAGTGTTCCAATTGTATCGGGTGCAGTGTCTTTTCTTGGCGAAACAGGGCGCGCCGCTTCACTGCTTCCAGCCTCACTCCTCTTTGCCTTGCTGGTATTGCCGATGTTGTTTTTGTATAAAAGTGAGCAATCTAATGCCGTAGAGAATCAAGCAGAGATAACTTCAACAGACAAAAGCGGCTTGCTTTCATCCATATTACAAAACCGCCCTCTCCTATGGTTCCTGCTCGCATACTTATTATTTAGTGAAGCTATCATGACCTTCGCCACCAACTTCTCTCTGTATCTCGACATGCTTTTCAAAATCCCGGAAGCACAGGGAGCCTTACTCACCAGCGGAGTACTTTGTCTGTCAGCCATCGGAGCTGTTTGGTTTGGCAAATTGGCTGGCCGTTACGGAGACCTAGCTATACTAAAAAAACTTTTGTTAGCGTGGGTAGTACTGTTACCAATCTTTGCTTTTGTGCCAAATACCAAACTCCTGCTGATTGTACTGCTTGTAGCCGGACCTCTCTTTGGCCCTGTAATGAGCATTAGTCGTGCGATTGTATCCAAACTGGCGCATCAGAATAAAATTGCTTCTTCTTTCAGTATGTTTATTATTGCTGAGCGCTTCGCTAGTTTTGTAGGACCTCTTATTTGGGGTACGACTGTGGGACTCATTGCCGGTCCAGCCGGATATCAAACCGCCTTACTTATAATGACTACCCTACTCGCATCTGGTTTGTTACTAGTGCAAAGCAAAGGACATAAAGAAATTGGTTAACAAATTATGAGGAGGTAATGAGAAAATGCACGGCACCCGTAGGGTGCCGTGCATTTTCTCTCCACTGCGTCCAATCTTAACTTGCTCGTGACTGTCGAGCTTGTGTTTGTGTCTGTGTCTGGGTCCGGGCGGCCAAGGCAGCTTTCTGGGCCGCCGCTGCTTTGGCGGCGGCAATTTGTGCTGCCAGAGCTGCGTCGGCCTGCTGCTTGGCTGCCGCCGCTTTAGCGGCGGCAGCAGTATCACCTGCCGCTGTGGTCGGAGTAGTCGGCTTGGTAGCCGGTGCCACGGCCTCGGTCTTCACCGCACTTGGCGTAACCGGCACAGCTGGCGCAACATCATCTACCGCCTCACTGCCACGCACTGCTACCAGCTGCTCTGCTCCAGCAGTGATGAGTCGTAGCTGCATCTCCCGCTCGGCCAGCAATTCTTTCTCGGCATACGCTCGAGCTTTTACACTCTCCCCCGTCAAAGCGCGTACGTTATGGCCGTTAACCATGGCTGCACCGGCGGTCATACTGATCACCAACCCAAAGGTTATAACAACGTTTTTAAGATCTTTCTTCATAGATTTTGTTAAGAATTGAAGAGATTAAATGACTCTAGTCATCTTCCTCATCGTGCTCATCTTCACCATCGTGGTTATCCTCCTCATGATCACGACTGTCATCTTCATTATGACTTTCAACCTCATGATTTTCTTCACGAACTTCTTCCTCGTGTTCGTTTTCATCCTCTCTATCATCATCATGACGAATGCTGGTTGTTGAAGTAGTTACCGAAGTTTGTAGACCTTGGTCTTCAGGTCGGCTAGCACGACTTTTTACATGAATAGAAAGCTCGGCAAGTACCTGTTCTTTTGTAAGGGCTGGGAAGTCAGCCAGCACTGCAGCTACAATGCCGTCGGTACTGGTAGCATCAGTTTCTACATACACCTTATCTCCAGAGAATTCCAAAGTAACGATAGTTGTGTCGGTGAAGATTTCTGCTTCGACTGAGAAGTCAAATCCAGTCTGGTCACTGCTAGTGGCAGTGCTTGAGTGCTCCACCTCTACCCTGTCGTCTCTATCTTCGATGCGAACCTTTTTATCTTCATCACGTACTTCTACATGACTGTCACCATCATCATCAACTCGAATATAAAGACGTCCGTCTTTATCACCAATTACCACACCGTCCTTAACCCTCTTCACTTCGGCAGACTTAGTAATACCTTCTACTTCTGCCAAAATAGTCTTAAGCACATCCTTGTCTTCGCCACGGTCTGTCTCATCCAGGAATGAAAGCAAGGCTTCGATAGCACCATTTATGCGTTCTTCGCCAGCAGAAGAAAGTGTTACCACACCCTTGTCTTGTGGGCGGCTTGCTCTGTCTTTTGTTTCTAGTGACACAGCATCGCTGATTTGCTCAACGGTGAGCATTGGGAAACGCTCCGCAATTGCAGCAATAACTCCTGGCAAGTCAGTAGCGGTAGTTTCAAAATAAAACTGCTGTCCACCAAACTCCATCTTCACCACGGTGGTGTCGGTATAGGTACTCGCGTCGATATACAGAGCTGAACTGGTAGCGGTACTGCTCGCTGTATCGATAGCAACGGCGTCATTTGATGGTGCAAGCGTAATTTCTTCATCAATAATGTCACGCAGCTCTTGCATGCGCTCGGAGGTTAGTTTTTGTGTTAGCTCATCACGACTCGCTTCATCAGTTACCAACCGCAAGTGAATATTCTCCATTGCACGGTCAAGTGAATAAAGAGCATCGCCCGGCTTTGCATTATCAGAAGCCAAGGCTACTCCGCCGCCACCAAGGGCAAGCATTAGTACTACAATCAATGGGGCCATAGTTTTTTGAATTAAAATTGTAAATGAAAATGGCGACAAAATGGGTTGTGGAGTTGGCAAATGTTGAGCAATGCCGTTCCAAACACGAAGACGCTCCTCGGCGGAAAGCTGAGGTTTGATTGATTCTAGTTTGGTTGTGATTTTTTTATCTGACATATTTCTACATGTTTAACACTGCTGCCAAGGTCTTGAGGGCACGGTGATGCTGAACCCTGACTGCAGATTCCTTTTTGTCTATGAGCTCGGCAATTTCGCCGAAGGTGTAACGTGACCAGTGGTGCAAGATAATAATTTCTCGCGCCACTTCGTCCAGGGTATCAAGCGCGCGGTTGAGGTCGCCGG
>JBNKMC010000006.1:0-18781 GCA_050292865.1 Minisyncoccia bacterium
GGTAGATTACGTTTGTTGCAGAGCCGTTATTTCCTCCAAAGAGGTAGACGTAGTCGCCGATGACGGCAGTTTGGGAGTAGCCAAGATTGCCTGGCAAGGTACTGCCAGTATTACTCCAAGAGGTAGGGTCTGAGACTGGGGCGCGGTAGATTACGTTTGTTGCAGAGCCGTTATTTCCTCCAAAGAGGTAGACGTAGTCGCCGATGACGGCAGTTTGGGAGCGACTGAGATTCCCCGGAAGTGTACTGCCAGTATTAGTCCAGCTGGTCGGATTGGAAATTGGAGCGCGGTAGATGACGTTGGTGTGTGCAGAGCTGTTATATCCTCCAAAGAGGTAGACGTAGTCGCCGATGACGGCGGTTTGGGAGCGAATAAGACTACCTGGCAGCGTCCCACTCGAAGTAGCAAACTCACTCTCCATAAGTCCATACTGTGTAGTACCACCACCAGAAGCAGCGATGTCTGTCCAGTCGTTAGCAGAGTCTTTGAACTGGAGTGCACCAGCATTAAGACGGAAGCCAGCAGTGGAGCCAATAGAAAGTTCGTTGGTACTGCCAAGTTGAAGGTTGGTAGCAATGGTGGTGGTGCCGGTGGTTGAGGTAGCTAGATCAAAGAGTGTGGTGCCGTTGGTAGCAAGGAGACGGAAGATTGGGGCGGTTGAAGTACCTTGCACCGTTAAGCGAGCAGTACTGGTTGAAGTAGTACCGATGGCGATGTTGCCAGCGTTATTAAAGTACGCTGAGGTGCCACTTTCAGTAAACGCACCACCTGAACCGAAGTCTGCCCACGTACCTGCACTGTTCTTGAACTGGAGTGTGCCAGCATTGTCTCGAATACCGTAGCCAGAGGTACCTGCTACTGTACCGAAGTTTAAGTAGCGTGAAGGACCTTCAAGAAGGAAGTTGCCGTATACGGAAAGTTTGGAAGATGGGCTGGTGGTACCGATGCCGACGTTTCCTGCATCTTTTATAGTTAGATAAGGAGAATTAGAAATGTTCCCTATTCCAATATCAGCACCTGTACCAGAAGTAAAGAGTGAGAGTGAGCCATTTGCTAGATTTCCACCTCCATTAGAAATAGAAAATCCCCATTCATTATTTTGTGATGCATGATTAACGCGAGCGAAACTAAAAACACTTTGTCCAGATCCACCATCTTGAACTGAACGAAATACCTGACCAGTACTTACCACCTCAAGAGGGACTGATGGCGAAGTGGTACCGATGCCGACGTTGCCCTTCAGCGCCGTGGTGGTAATAGAATCATTTCCAAGTACCACACTGTTGCTACCAAGACCGTTGGCGTTGTAGCCGATGACGATAGAGTTTTGGTCGTTGTCGGTGAGAGCTTTGGTGTTGTAGCCGAGGAAGAGTGAGTAGTCGGTGGTTGAGGCAGCGGATGTACCGTCGGTTAGGTAGCGACCGGCTTCGCGACCAAGGGCGGTGTTGTTAGTACCGGTGGTGTTGGAGTAGAGGGATTGGTAACCATTGGCGGTGTTGTTGGCACCGGTGGTGTTGGAGAAGAGGGATCGGAAGCCAGCGGCGGTGTTGTTGGCACCGGAGGTGTTGGAGAAGAGGGATTGGTAACCATTGGCGGTGTTGTTGGCACCGGTGGTGTTTGCAGTCAAAGCATAATAACCAACTGCAGTATTACTATCTCCATACCATGCCTGAGTATTATCTGTATTAGGGTTAGCAAAAGCTCCAATACCGATGGCGGTGTTGTTGTTATTATAGAAAGTGCCAGAGAAACCAGCGTGACCAAGGAAAAGGTTGCTGTTGGTTGTATCATTTTGACCGTCAGATAGATGGTCGATACCGAGTGCGGTGCCATTGATACGGATAGTTCCTGTGGCATTGATATCTCCTGCGACGTCGAGTTTGTATGATGGGCTGGTGGTGCCAATGCCAAAATTACCCATCAAATACGATGATTCTGTAGAGGTTGATACGAGAGAGCCGCCAAACCAAATATCGTCCTGCACCACAATGTCGGCACCGGTACCTGATGTGTCACAGTCAACAAGTGAAGTAAGAGCTGAACAGTTTGAACCAACCGCACCTCCGAAGCGAGCACTACCAGAATCATAGAAACGGTTATGTCCCACACCTCCTTCATAGAAATTGATTTGTGTATCAGAACCCTGTGTTTCGGTGATGGCGGCGAGGAGATAATCATTTGACGGACCTGGATTAGCAATGAGATTAAAGAATGCTCCATCTGTTTCTAATATGAGGCTATTTGTACCGCCAACGTCAGAATGCAACACAAGATCAGATCCGGTATCAGTAAGGTCAAGACCGAGGTTGCCCTGCTGAGAGAGCCAGTAGTCTATGGTAGTCGTAGATAGGTTAGTATTGCCAGTAAAGTTGTATGTACCTGAACCTGTATCACCAGTATTAAGAAGATAAGCATCTTGAATGTAGCTTGAAGAAAGTGTAGTAGTGGATGTGAAGGCAGAAGCGCCATTGCCCAGAAGAAGACCAGTGAGAGTAGAGGCTCCAGTACCACCGTTAACAACAGACAGGGCACTACCTAGGTTGAGTGTATTTGAATAAAGATTGGTCGAAGTGGCGTTGGTAGTAGTAGCATTTGTCGCTGTCAGACCAGTGAACTGTCCAACGGTAGCGGTGATGGAGTCTATGATTGTTGTGGTGAAGTTGGCTAAGGTAGCGAAGAGGTTTGTCGAGGTGGCGTTGGTGGTAGTGCCATTGGTAGCAGTATATCCGCCCGAGAAGGTAATCTCTCCGGTAGCAGTGTCGGCTTGGTCACTACGTAAGAATGAAGTTGAAGCAACACCACCGAGTGTCGCTGCGTTGTCTGCCTCGAAAGCAGCCGGTACCGCACCAAGCACTTTGCGTGGAGACATTTCACCATCACCTGCGACATCAACTCCCAGGTAGAGTGTCTGATTGAAGTCCACTGAAGTGAGCGCAGTAGTTGACCCAAGCATGATTGAGAAGAGTCCGTTAGTGACCGCAACCGAATCGGTCTCGGTCCATACCGCCACTCCACCAGAAGCCTGTGTGTAGAGGCTGAAGACGATTGAGTAGTTGCCGTCTGATACAGTCACTCCCGCTGAATCAGTAAGCTTGCCTTGGTAGTTGATTTCTTTGTTGAAGGCGGCATAGACCTCGTGCGCACCACCAAACACACCGATGGCAATGACCAGTGTGATAGTGAGTATTAGGTTTTTAATGATGCGCTGCATGTTTTGGTTTAAATATTTTTGTTCACTTTGTGTTTATGTTTTGCTTGACTTATTTTCAACGTTTTCTATACTAGGGGTAAATTCGACATTAGTCGCGACCCCGCTTCGGCGGGGAATATTTATTTTTATTTCCCAGATACAGCTGTTCAAACCCAACCTGAACACTCACATAATCATTGGTGTCTATTTTTCCCAATTTGTTTAGGAGTCTTTTATAATCCATAACTCGTGCCTGATGCAGACATGCGCACATATTTTTCCCTCCATGCACAAAGGGAACAAACCAACTTCCCTCTTTTTCTTTTGTAGTGGTTGGAATTACAAAGTAGAAACCGTGCGAAAGTTTTTTAAAGATAATGACTGGACGTGAAAAAATATCGCTCTTACCATTTATTTCTGAACCAACATTTTCTCCAACATTCACCCACCACAAATCACGCTCAGAAACAAAAGGTGGCTTATGTTCGCCAACGTCTATCTTTTTCTTCACTTCATTCCAAATATCAAAATTTTTCATACGCATGTTTATTGAGTCGAAGTATTAACCGGCACCATTAAAAATCGATATGATTCGTCGGAAGCATTTTTGAAAACTGGTTTGATAACTCCGGTGTCACTTCCGTCAAACACAACATCGACCTCGTCAGAAAATGATTTGCGAATATCAGAAATGGTGGAAGTTGAAACCATGTCATTTTCGTTAATCATTACCAAACCGTTCATTACCTGATTTTGATTGTTTGTCGCCAACTGATTTATTTGTGTTTCAACTTTTGTATTTGGCCACAACCAATCCAAAACAGAAGCAAAACTCAAAGCAGCGAGTTGGTCGGTGTTAGAAGTAGGAAGACTTGGTAGTGAGTGTGCGACCACAGCGTTATCAACTTCACTAACAGCCAACCGAGCTCCAGAGACTAAAGTGGTGATATTTAAATTTTCTTGCATTACAACAAAACCCATGAGACCAACTACACCTCCACACAAAACAATCACCAAAGATTGAGCTGCAGCAGAAAGTGAAATTGCCCAGGCAGGAGTAAGTTCCGGTGCAGAAGCTGCCACCTGAGTGGCTAAATGTTTCTGTCTTTCTAATTTTCTTTCTGTACTGAGAGCAGCACTTCTTTGTTCTTTTGCTTTGGATACCTCAGACAAAAATGAGCGTAGAGAATTTTCGTTAATCAACCATTTGCGACCTTCTTGCATTGCAGCAATTTTTCCATCGCGCGCAAGCTTGGTTATGTAGTCTGAAGTGTATGAAAACTTCTTAGCCAATATCGCAGCCGGCAAGTAGTCGTTTTGAGTTTTTAGTACAGAACTAGACATAAACGTTATACCTTTATATTTTATAATGATTTCGTTTAAAACCAGCATAGAAAATGGTCATTTCTGTGGACAACAGAAATAAAAAAATACCTCGTATAAAGGTCTTAATTAAAATCAATTTTTATTCATTTTTTTCTGATGAGATTGCGGGCATCAAAATGACTGACACTCAGCACTGTCATTGCAAGGAAAATGGAGCGAGATAGGAGACTAATGAAGCAATCCAGGATTAGACACCCAAAAGTGTGGCTATTTACTCCGTCCTGGATTCCTACCTGGATTTCTTCGTGTCTCAGAGTGAAGACTCTGGTTCGTTATGCGTCATAATAACCACTTTTAGACGAGATATCTTTATTTATAGGCGTATACTACCGCCAATAAACTTGAAAAGTTCACATTTAAATGACTAGAAATAATACTTCCTTGATCTATATAAACCACATTTTCGATACTTATTAAAGCCGAAGAAAGCAACATGGCTACAAATGCTGTTGCTATAACAAGAGGTAAAAAACTTTTTCTGCCCTGCTTCTTTCTTTGTGAAATTCGTTTTGATAGTTTGTGACCTATCTTGATATTCCCAATATCACCCATGGTTGTCCGAATCTTAGGCTTTATTGTTTTATCTTGGGTTTGAGTTCTAGTCTGGATTACTTCTTGCTTAACTGTCTCGCGTGAACTATCGGTGAAGGTATTGTCTGAGTCATTGTCTGTAGTATCTTTTACCGACAAGTTTTTAATTTCGCCTAAAGGACGATTGCCATAATCAGGACGAGCTATATTTATAGCCAGCTTATGTTCTTTTTCATCAACAACCTGTTTGTATGGGTTAGGAATCAAATCTGTTTCATCTTCATCGTATAAGAACGAACTAGATGATTTTGGCTTAACTACTATATTTGATCTTCGTAGTGTTGCCGGTACAGCACGTCCATTTAATAATTCACTTTTCTTTTTGTATTTGCCATCTTTATGACTTTGTAAAGATTCGCGGTCGACATACCAAGATCGACCAACCAGTTGAGCATCAACTTTGTCGGCGCGACAAAGTTGACCAATGTAATCGGAGGTATAACCAAACTCCTTTGCTAGCCTACTAGCTTTAACAAAGGACTTACCATCGATACTTAGAATTTCCATTAGCTAAATTATAGACTAGACGATTTAAAAATCCAAGTAGAAAGTTCGGATAAACGAAATATGACTATAAATAAAGGCATGGTGGCGAGATATGATTTAATGAAATATCAAAATTACAACCTCAGAGAGCTGGATTACTTCGCACCTCAGAGTGACGACTACGAAGTATTTGAGAGTGACGCCCCCTTTTCGTCATTGCGAGGAATAGCGTAACAACAAACTACACAACCACCAGTTGTCATTACCGCGCTCTCTTTACCATTCCCTCACCTGCGCGGGAATGACGTACTTAGTTTACAGAATGACTTCAACCCGGATTTCTGCGAAGCAGCAATTTATATCGATGTTAACATAATAATTTCCTATAAAGTAAGGTTTCCAGACACAAAAAACACCACATCAAAGTGGTGTTTTTACGAACGATTTAATCCTACTGGGTCAGCTTTTCCTTAAGTAGTCTCTCTAGAATTTGCGGGTTTGCAGAGCCTTTTGATAACTTCATACCTTGGCCAAGGAGGAATTTAAAGGAGGCTTCTTTACCAGCCTTATATTCAGCAACAACTTCCCCATTTTCGCTTATTATTTGCTCAATTAGAGGCAATAGCGACTCTTCTGATGAGTCTTGTAGCAATCCCCTCTCTTCGGCTGTTTTAACCGGATCAAGGCCGTCAAATATAACCTCTGGAAGCAAATCTTTAGCCACTCTTGAAGTTATCTTATTACCCTTAACAAGAGTAACCAGCGAAGCTAAACCAGCAGCATTAGCACCCTCTAGTGTATGGTCTTTATCAAGAAGACCAACAACATCACTTACTAAGTAGTTAGCAGCAGCCCTAGCCAAAGTAGTGTCTTCGAGTAGGTTTAATACCTCAGAAAAGAAACTATCTAGTTTCAAATCAGCAATAATTATTTCTATTTGGTCACTCGTCAAACCGAGACTAGTTAGCTTTTCTCGCTTAAATGTGGGTAACAATGGTGATATTTCGTCTATCCGAGATTCTGAAAACTCTGGTATTTCGGATCGTTTTATCTTTGGTATATCTGGATCTGGGAAATATCTGTAATCATCAGCAGATTCTTTCACACGCTGACTAAATGTTTTATTACGATTCTCGTCCCAACCTCTTGTTTCTTGGATAACCTTCTCCCCTTTGTCCAATATCTCGGCTTGGCGTTTAACCTCAAACTTGATTGCGGACTCTACGGACTTAAATGAGTTCAGGTTTTTAACTTCTACCTTGGTTCCCAGTGTATCATCTGTACTTATAGATATGTTGGCTTCAACACGCATTTCGCCTTTCTCCATATTGGCGTCAGATACACCCAATGTTCTTAGGAGAAGCTGTAGTTCTTTAGCAAAGCTAACTGCTGTTTCTGCATCATGGATAACTGGCTCTGTTACCATCTCCATTAGAGGAACCCCGGCTCGGTTGTAATCAACCAAACTATCATTTCCTTGATCATGTTGACTGCGAGCAGTATCCTCCTCTAGGTGGGCACGAGTTATCTCGACTCCAGCAATCTCGCCGCCCGATACAAATGGAAACTCATACTGACTGAGCTGATAGGCTTTTGGAATATCTGGATAAAAATAATTCTTTCTATCAAACTCACTGTAGTCTGCCAGATTGCCTCCGATTGCTCGGCCGATTTTCATCATAGACTCGACCGCTTCTTTATTGACCGTTGGTAGTGTTCCTGGGTGTGCCATACAAACAGGACAAATATTACTGTTCGGTTCGCTGGCATGTGGGTCGTTTTTACAACCACAGAACATTTTGCTTTTAGTATTGAGTTCGGCATGAACTTCCATGCCGATTGTCGCTACATATTTATTTTTTGGTGCGGTGTCCGCGCTCATATATAAGAAGTTTTATCGTAAGTACTACTAATTAGTAGTTAATACTACTCTTTCTCCAAGTACTGTACAAGGTTGTCACTTAGATTTTTTATGCTTTTACCATCGTTTTGGTCTATTACAAACACACGTTTTTCAAACTTGTCAAACTGATTTTTAATAGTCTCAATATCTTCAATGTTTACAAGGTCTTTTTTGGTTAAAATAATCCATTCCTCCTTGTCTGATAGACTTTTATCAAATCTGGTCAGCTCATTTTTGACGGTTTTATACGCAGAAATTGGGTCATTTTGGTCTAGCGAGACTAGGTGAAGAAGCATTTTGGTACGACTTACATGGCGCAAAAACTTATGTCCAAGTCCCTTCCCTTCTGCGGCACCTTCAATAAGTCCGGGGATGTCAGCAATGCTGTATCCGTAGAGAGTGCCAAGGTGTGGTTCGAGAGTGGTAAAAGCATAAGAGCCGATCTCTGATTTTGCATTGGTCATAAGATTCAACAAAGTTGACTTGCCGGCGTTTGGTAAACCGATAAGACCAACGTCAACTACCAAAGATAGCTCTATTAAGAATCTCCCCTCTTCACCTTTTTCACCCTTAGTTGCTTCAAGAGGAGTCTGATTGGTTGATGACTTAAATCTCTCGTTGCCGAGACCACCTCGACCACCCTTCAAAATCATCACCTCTTCCCCTTCTTCAAAGAGCTCATACTTTCTCTCGCGCTCGATATCTGTTACCACCGATCCAACTGGAACATCTATGTATACATCCAAACTACCCTTACCGTGCTGGCTACCACTCTTGCCATCCTCTCCGTTTTTTGCTCGAAATTCTTTAGAGCCGGTATACTTAGCTAATAGGTTTAGGTCACGAACAGTCCTTAAATACACATCACCACCGCGACCGCCGTTACCTCCGGCAGGACCACCTTTGGGATTAAACTTCATACGTAAAAAACGCACGACACCGTCGCCTCCGTTTCCTGCCTTGGCATATATTTCCAGTTGGTCTACAAACATATATAAGTATGATTATTTATTTGACAAAGATACCACTCTCTGTCAAAAATAGCCAGTAAAATATTGGTTTACGAAATAGTATAGACTTGAATTATATTGTAAATATAAGAGTTGATTTATACCCACTAAATAACGACGAGACTTAAAATCTTTCTTTTAGAGACTTAAAAGCAAATCATCTCATACTAAGAAAAACTAGTATTTACTAGATATTTCGGGTACAAAAAGACCGCAGGCGTAGCCTGCGGTCTTTTTGTATCTTTGTTTTAATCAATGAATTTGTGAGCGAATGAACTTATTACAGACACACATAACGAACCAATCAGGGCTGGTAAGAAGCCTGTTACTGAGAATCCATCAATAAACGAAGCTGCAAACCAGAATAGAGTGGCGTTTATAACGAACATAAACAAACCGAGGGTTATTATGGTTACAGGCAGTGTTAGAACCACCAACACAGGCTTTACAATAAGATTCAGCAGACCAAGCACAACGGCAGCTACAACGGCTGTGTACAGGCCGTCTATGGTTATTCCAGGTATGTAATTTGCTACCAATAGTAGCGCTAACGATGTTACTAATACTCGATAAATTATTTTCATATTTTCAATTTCAATTTTAGAAGCAAAGATAAGTATGAGTGTTTTTCATCTTCTTTGCAAGAAAATACTCGTCATTGCGAGTAAATTGAATAAAAAAAGAATCAACAATCTCGTCATTGCGAGTGAAAAAGTTGTTGTCATTCCTACACTCTCTTTGTCATTCCCGCGCAGGCGTGAGAAAGTTTGGGAAACTTTCGCAAGAGGTTAACTGTTATTTTGACGCCAGGAAAAATAACGATAACCTGAACAGCCCCTGTAAGGGGAATCCAGACCGGAGTCAAAGCCGTACGTTCATCATGTTCAACCCTGGATTGCTTCGTGACTCAGAGTGACGAGTGGAGGGTACGTGTTGTGCAAACCTGGATTACTTCGTGCCTCACGAGTGACGAGTGAGGTGTACGATGTCGAATATCGCGATGACGAGTTATTGGGGTGTTACGAGATAAACAAAAAGGACGGGCGCGAAGCGCCCGTCCTTTTTGTTTTATTTGTCACCTACTAATGTAAGCAACTATTTGTTAACAATTGTCCAACCTTCTGTTAGTAGTGATTCGGCTTTTTTGAACTTCATTTCTTTTGTCTCACTACCATTTGTTATGGTAACTAAATCATTGCGTCCAAAGTCATTTTCTTTTACTCGTTGTTTGTTATTTGGCTCTGGAGAAGCTTTTTCTGCTCCTGCCTGTTTAGCTGCTGCCCGAGCTTTTTTCATCTCTTCCTCCTCCCTTTCTAGAGCTTTTGGTTGTAGTTGAGGAATTACTTCTGCCATGCGATGTAGAACTGCTTCTTGCATTTCCTTAAACAAACGTAGACCTTCCTTTCTATATTCAATGAGTGGGTCGCGTTGACCGTAGGCCCGCAGGTTCACACTAGAACGTGTATATTGCATAACCTCCAAGTGCTCTACCCATAAGATGTCAATCATCTGCAAAGCCAACCTCCTTGATAGTTCTGCCCACTCCTCTTCTCCAAATTCAGACTTCTTTTTATCAATTGCCTCCGCCGCTTCTGGAACAGCTTCTACTACTTCCGCTAAAATATTTTTTAGTTCATCTTCATCACCCAAGAGTAGCTTAAGTCGTCTATCATAAACAACTTGACGTTGTTGGTTTAAGACGTTGTCATAAGCCAAAACTTGTTTTCGAGCATCGAAATGGAAGCCTTCTATTCTTGTCTGTGCTCCTTCCAATTGTTTAGAAATCATCTTGTTTTCTAGTGGTTGATCTTCAGGAATACGGAATGTACCCATCAAATTCTTAAGCCTATCTCCACCAAAAACTCGCATCAACTGGTCTTCCATAGAAACATAAAATTGTGTTTCTCCCGGATCACCCTGACGACCAGCACGTCCGCGAAGCTGATTGTCGATACGACGGGCTTCGTGACGCTCTGTACCAAGCACGAATAGACCTCCTAAATCCTTTACTGCTTGCTCTTCTTCTTTGGTAGCATCTATACCACCAAGCTTAATGTCGACACCACGACCAGCCATGTTGGTAGCCAGTGTAACCTTTCCTTTGGTACCAGCGTCAGCAATAATCTCTCCCTCTTGTTCGTGGTTTTTGGCGTTAAGAACCTCGTGCTTCACTCCGGCCTTATCTAGCGCTAAAGACAACTCTTCGTTAGTCTCGATAGAAGCAGTGCCAATAAGGACCGGTTGCCCTTTCTCTTGCAACTCTTTTACCTTGGCTATAATGGCCTTATGTTTACCGGTAACTGTTTGGAAGATAAGGTCATTGCGGTCGATACGAGCAATGTCTCTATGTGTCGGAACCGGCACTACATCCAAACCATAGACAGAGAAAAACTCTTCCGCAGAAGTAAGTGCTGTACCGGTCATACCAGACAACTTCTTGTATTGTTTGAAGTAGTTCTGGTAAGTGATAGAAGCATAGGTGCGAGATTCTTTTTGAATCTCGACTCCTTCTTTAGCCTCTACTGCCTGATGTAGGCCATCAGACCAGCGTCGTCCTGGTTGCAAACGTCCAGTAAATTCATCGACTATAATCACCTCGTTGTCACGTACTACATACTCCTTGTCTTTGGTATAAAGACCTTTAGCACGTACAGCTGTCTCGAGATGATGAACATACTTAATACCACGGTCGGTATAAATATTTTCTACTCCTAACATTTTTTCGGCCGCTTCAATACCGGCGTCTGTCAGTGTGGCGCTCTTCATTTTTTCGTCCAGAGTGTAGTGCTCACCCTCTTTAAGACCACGTGCAATGTTGGCAAATATTTCGTAGAGATTTTCTGAGTCTGCTGCTGGTGCAGAAATAATTAGAGGTGTTCTTGCCTCATCAATAAGGATTGAGTCAATTTCGTCGACGATAGCAAAGGAGTGATTTTGTTGGCGAAGTTTTTCAGATTCAAACTCGATGTTGTCACGCAAGTAGTCGAAGCCGAATTCGTTATTGGTACCGTAAGTAATATCAGCTTGGTAAGCTTCACGTCTAGTACATGGTCGCAAGAATTCATAGAACACTTTGTGTGAACCTTCTTCGTCTCTCTCTTCGTCTACTTCTTGATGTCCTGCATCATAAAGGAAAGATTGATCATGATTGATAATACCGACAGATAAACCAAGTTTGACATAAACCTGTCCCATCCAAACCGCGTCACGACGAGCTAGATAGTCGTTGACGGTCACAACGTGAACACCTTCTCCAGAAAGTGCGTTGAGTGCGGCTGGCAGTGTACCCACCAAGGTCTTACCTTCACCAGTACGCATCTCGGTAATTTTTCCTCGATGCAACAAAATACCACCCACCAACTGTACGTCATAGTGACGCAGACCAACTGTGCGCTTAGCTGCCTCGCGAATAAAAGCGAAAGCTTCTGGCAAAATATCGTCCAAGTCGCCATTTTCTTTCAGGGCTAAAAAGCGAGTTTGTAAATCCTCATCTGATAGTGACTGAATTTCTTCTTCAAGACCGTTTATTTTAGCCACCAATGGCTGAAGTTGCTTCAATTCCTTCTCATAAGAAGGGGCAAAAATTCTATCTAAAATTGACATAATGACCCCAATGGTAGCATAAAATAAGGGTACTGGTAATGGAAAAAATGGGTTCTAGTTTCATAGTTTTGAGATCAAAATTACGGTTATAGATATGACGAAGCAATCCAGGGTTGAACATGATGAACCTACGACTATTAACTTCGTCCTGGATTCCCCTTACAGGGGCTGTTCAGGTTATCGTTATTTTTCCTGGCGTCAAAATAACAGTTAACCTCTTGCGAAAGTTTCCCAAACTTTCTCACGCCTGCGCGGGAATGACAAAGAGAGAACGGGAATGACAAAAGAGTGTACGAAGATGACGATAATCCACACAGCCCATCCATTGTGGATGGTAAAGTTTCCAAAACTTTCTCACGCTTGCGCAAGAATGACAGAAGGATGCGGGGGATATTTAAGAAAACAGCCGGGCGAAGCCCGGCTGTTTTCTTAAACTTGAACGTAAATTATTTACGTCGAGTGGTCTTGCGGCTAGCTGTCTTTTTCTTAGCTACCACCTTTTTGCGTACTACCTTTTTTGTTGCTTTCTTTGCTGCTTTCTTAACTACTTTTTTCTTAGTAGCTTTCTTTGCAACTTTTTTTGCAGCTGGCTTACGCTTAGGTGCAGCTTTGCGGACTACTTTTTTAGCCGCCTTCTTCACTGACTTGCGTACTACCTTTTTTGCGGCAGCTTTACGCACAGTCTTTTTCTTTGCTGGCATAGTTTCTTAGTGATGAATTAATGAATAAACAATCATCGACCGCAGACCTCTCTCTGTAAAGAACATTCAGTAAAGTGGGAGAACGTCGCTTAACATAATTATCACGCGAGGTACAAACTAAAACAATAAACAAAACTCATTTTATTGTGGATAAAGAATTTTAAAAACTTAATTGAAATTTGTTATAAAAAATTTCAAAAGTGAAATTAAAATAAAAAGTCAGAGACCTGGTCTCTGACTTTTATATTTTTGTTACTTCCCATTCAACATCAACATTTATTTTTTCTTTAACTTTTTTTGCAATCATTTTTGCAAAGTTTTTTATTTCTTTCGCAGTTGCTCCGCCATTGTTCACCACCACCAATGCCTGCTTCTCATACAAACCAACTGCATCTTTCGAAAACCCCTTAAGGCCACAAACCTTATCAAGCACATAGCCAAGTGGAATCTTTACTTGTTTAGAAGCGTCAATATAACCTGGTAACTCTGGATATTTTTTAAGCAAACTTTCATAGTGAGCCAGACTAACAACTGGATTCTTAAAGAAGGAACCAGCGGTACCAACCACTCGCCAATCAGGAAACTTCTGACTCCGTATATCAATGATAGCCTCTCTTACAGCCCCTTGGTCATTACACTCAGTCGAGAAACGTTCTAGCAAATCACGATAAGATAATTTTGGTTTAGGAAACAAACTGAGTTTGAAAGTAACAGCTGTCACGATATATTTTTTTCCTTCTGCGGTTTTAAAAATTGAATCACGATAACCAAAACAACATTCACTTGCGCTAAGCATCTCTACTGTTCCGGTTTTAATATTAAAAACTTGCACTGATGAAATCAAATCACCGGCTTCGACACCATAAGCACCTACGTTCTGTACCGGCGCCGCACCAACCTTGCCAGGAATAGCCGAAAGATTTTCCAGACCCCACCAACCCTGCTTCACCGTATAAGCAATGAAGTCATCCATCACTTCACCCGCTGCGACTGTTACAAAAACCTCTTCGCTCGATGTCTCAACGCTGACACCTTTGCTATCCATCACTACTACCAAACCAGACACACCATCATCAGAAGCCAGGATGTTACTACCGCCACCAATGATTGTAATGGCTAGTTTATTTTCTTTAGCCCACAAAACAGCCGCTGCTAGCTGCTCGACATTTTGTGCGTGTAATAAGTATTCTGCCTCCCCACCCACCTTAAAGGTGGTAAGTAGAGACAATTTAACTCCTGACTCGAGTTTTAAATCGGACATCGACATGACCCAACAAAACTACTGACAACCTTCGTTAGGGTCTCGGTCGGCTTTAATGTTGTTTATAAAACAAGTTACCGATGTAGCGTATTCAGGTGAAACTTTAGCTACTTCGTTTAGTACACTGATAGCATCATCCTTCTTGCCTAATTCTACATAAGCGGCTGCCAGGCTGATGCGGTTGGCTGGGACATTTGGTTGCAAGTTAATCCTTCTTAAGAACAAATCAATCAACCAATTAATATCACCGCTTTGCTGCACCATAGTCACAGCATAATCATTCAAAGCAAAGTTATTAGCGAATCTTTCTCCTATCAATCTTTTGGCTTCGGCACTATCACCCATACCAACCAGAACCGCTGCGTAAAGCACCAACACCTTGTTGTTGTCGGTATCGAGGAGATAAGCCTCTTTCAAGAAGTCATGTGCCTTAGCCAGATTTCCATCCTGAAGCTCCACCACTGCCTGCTCTGACATAACAGACTGTTTCCTTGGTGAGAGTGTGCGCGCGATAGCTGCCTGCTCTCTAGCCTTTATCATTGCCTCATGTGAACCAAGCGAACGATAGAAAGAAGAGAAAAAGACATGCAAGCGAGCATCACCTGGTTTCTCTTGATTCATTTTTATAAGTTCCTGTTCAGCAAAAGCAACTAGAACCCTTTTGTCTTCAACAGAGATAGATGGTTGCTGCAATACTTGGATTGCTCTTTGTGCTAATTGCTCAACTATTTCCTGCTTAGCAAATGAGCCGCGAGACAAAGCACTTTCATACTCGTCTTTAATACCCGATACGGTTGGAGCTTGTAGCGCATCAATAAGATCACCCGCTGCCTGCATGCCCGGTACGTTTACAAAATAAACCGCAAGACAAACTACCACTCCAATAATCGGAGCGGCAAATTGTCCGATGAGTCGCTCGTCCATCTGCCACTTCTCTACCTTGGGCATTACCTGAGCATAACGAGAATGAATCAGAGCCAAGATAATAATGAAGAAGATGTAACTAATGATGTTATCAAACACCACTAAGTTGTGTACGAAATACCCAACCAAAAGACCGATGAGAACACCTCGCTCTAGCACGTTAAAGACATGCTCCTCTTTGGGAGTACGAAGTGGTTGCCAGAAGAGATAATAGAAGACAGCCACAAAAATTGATAAGTAAGCCAAGAGACCGAGTACACCACCAGCAATCAACCAGTCGAGGAAAATATCATGCACGCGGTCAAACCATTCTTCTTGTCCCCACATTGCAGGTTCGTAGTACTTGTTGAAGACATAGCTAAAGCCACTCTGACCCCAACCAAGAACCGGTCTTTCCTTAACACCTTCTAAGGCCATACCCCAAATAACACTTCGCACAGAAAGGTCTTGAGCGATATTGATGTTTGCGATGCGTTGTAGAGCAGAGGAACCTTGAACCAGATTTGTATCACGAGCTAAGAAGAATCCACCAGCCAGTATGGCCAGACCAACAAAGCCACTGGCGGCCACTTTTCTAAACTGCGGATATCTAGCACCGAAGATAGCGATATAAGCCACCATCACGAAGCTACCAGACACCAAACCTAAGAAAGTACCGCGGGTACCAGAGAGAAGAAGGGTGTAAACAAAGAGCAAAGCAGACAAGCTATAGAACACACGCTGCCAAGTTATCTTTGAGCGCACCAAGAGATAGAACGCGATGAAAGTATGGAACAGCATGTAGATAGCCAAATAGGCAGCGTTACCGAGCCATGAATCGATACGGTCTTTTAGCTCACCCGCCATACCGGAGTGCTGCATTAGACCATACATAGAAACAGCAATAGCTACCGCAATAGATGTATTAAGTAGGTATGACCACAGTTTTTCTGTAGTGATGACACTACCGAGTACAACCAGATACATAAACAGATGGGCCAGAGTGACGAAACCATCCATGCGTTCGTAGTTACTCCAGAGACTCTTAGGTGCATACTCGCCGAACAAGTCGGCCAAGAACATAACACCTACCAACGAGGCGAAGGCCACCAAAATCCAAGAAAAGCGCGGACGGTATTTAGCATCGTAAAGAGCGAGCAGTGCCCATACCGCGAACATAAGCTCCACTATAATACGAAAGGCAAAGTTCTTTCCTGTGATATACGGGAAGAAATAACTAGACTCAACGTAAACCGGTAAAAAAGGGATGGCGAAGATACCAATAAAAACCACTGCTTTAAGAAAATCTTTCATATTAAAGAGAATATTATCACACCTGTACCAGACCGTCATGGAAAATAAACCCATTGCAATCAAAGTGTCGTCCCTGCACTCCCTTTGTCATTCCCGCGCTCTCTTTGTCATTGCGAGGAGGGCGGCAGTTTTATGCAGCTTTAGCTGCATAAAACTGCCGCCCAACGAAGCAATCCAGGATTAACTACGATGAACGGGCGACTGTTGACTCCGCCCCAAACTGCTTCCCCTCAGCCAAAAAGTCCCTTGCCAAAGGCAAGGGACTTTTCGACAAAAACCAATTAGACACTCCTCTGTATAAGAGAAGTAATATAAGTTTGATAAGACATTCCCTGACGTGCGGCAGCAGCCTTTAAACGAACAAGATTCCGCTCGGAAATGCGAACATTCACTGTGCGTTGTTTAGCAAAAGTTTGTTTAGCTGCTTTTTCGTATGCAGAAACAACCTGCTTAGAGTATACAGACTTGTAATCGCCTTTATTTATAGCAGATTCTATATCTCTTTCTTCCTTTGTATGTGTAACCTTTTTCATAAAATTGTCTTTATGTATTATCAAATAGATAAGTCTTGGTATCTTTTTTACTCGGATAAGCTGTCTTTAAGAATATCTTTTCGTCATCTTCTACAAAAGGTACTCTATAGGCATAGCCCTCTATATTAATGATAAAGACTTTCTGATGAGAGTAAGGATGTTTATTTTGTAAAATATCCAATATATAACCGCGCTCGATGATAGATACACACAACTCAAAAGTGATACCTCGCTCTTTTTCAAGCCACAAATTCTTTTCTTCACTCCAATCAAAATACTTCACATTCACTATTATATACAATGTATATAATTTTTTCAACTATAAAATAGTTTATATTTTATAGTTGAAAAATGATTCCGCTCACCCGTCATTGCGAGGAGGGCGGCAGTTTTATGCAGCTTTAGCTGAATAAAACTGCCGCCCAACAAAGCAATCCAGTAGGATCTAATTATTTACCACCTCCTCACCAACCTCCTTTGGCGAAGCACTCACCTCCTGTTTTTGTACCACCTCTTCATTAACCACATTAAATACCCTCTCCAAACTATTGCGATAAGCTTGATAAAAAGTCTCTGAGTCTTCATGTAATCTGGTCTGTACTGTGTACTCGGAAGTTTCTTTTAATCTGTTTCTATACCCAACATCGTCAGCCATTTTCTTGACCGCCTTAGTAAAGCAAACAGTATCTTCTGGGTCGCACAAATAAGCATCTTCATCCTGAGTAAATATATCTTCTCGCAAAGATGTTTTCGCAATAACCAAAGATGAGCCAACTGCTGCCGCCTTCAAAACAACATCATCACTCTCTTCATTTGTATCTGTACAAATAAACACGTCTGCGCTTTTCATCAAAGATACAATATCTGTATTCTCTGGTTTGAATACAATATTTTTATCCACTCCAAAAATCTTCGCTCGTTCTTTGAATTCTTCTTTAGCTGGACCATCACCCACCACCACTAAGACATTGCGCTCGTTATATAACTGGTCACGAACAGCATCTATTGTTCTATAAAGAGTACTCCTGTGGTCTAACCGACCAACAAATAAAAATACTAAAGCAAATCGTGGGAAAGCATCCTCAAAAACACTATTTTTTACCTCTTCTTTGATTTCTTTAATATTGTGATAACGAGGCAAAACATCAACGTCTTTGATTTTTGGGTAAGTTGTTTTTAGATATTCAAAAATAGTTTTAGTGGGTACGCGCACACTATTAGCTCGCAAGAGTACCCAACCAGCAATCCTCTGTCGCCAACGATTGGTCTTATCTTTGTTTCTAAAATACTCTGTCCAAAACTCTTCCTGCACCTCAAGTACAAAGGGTCGATCGTGCTTTTGCGCAACACGGTAAGCACCCCAACCAGCTTCGTACGGATTGGTAGAAAATACAAAGTCTGGACGAAATCCGCCGCCAAAAGTCAGCTGTTCTCTCGCTACCCTCTTTACTGCTCCAGGTGCCCTAAGCCAACTCAAGTGAC
Source organism: Minisyncoccia bacterium (assembly GCA_050292865.1). GTDB lineage: Bacteria > Patescibacteriota > Minisyncoccia > Phycocordibacterales > UBA918 > OLB19. The sequence continues at coordinate 18,364 of JBNKMC010000006.1, forward strand.
CAGTTGTATACAGCCACAGATTGCCATAACGCTGAGACAACTTGCGACTCTGACGCAAACTAGCGGCAATAATAACGTGCAACTCTTCAAATTGATTGGCTAAATTTTTATAGAAAGCATGCTGGCTGGAATTTTCATCCAAAATATTTAAATCATCAGTGACTACCAACAACCGTGACTTACTCCTTTCGGTTCCGGCAATTGAGGTGAACTTCTGACCGGACAAAGCACTCCTTACATCGACCAAATCTTTCTTGGGTCCACCCTCCAATTCTTCCTCAAGAACCTGACCCAATACATAAGAAGCTTTTTCCTGTACATGAAAAAGCTCTTCGTCGTTTGTATTTTCAAATTCCTTTGACATTGATATTAGTATTGTATCGCATTTGTAGACACCGCTCGACAGACTGTGTGGTTA
>JBNKMC010000007.1:0-18289 GCA_050292865.1 Minisyncoccia bacterium
AACTCTTTCGTGTCGATCTGACATAAATTAATTATATTTAAGTTTAAAAGAATGTATGTTTTAAGTGATTACAGTATCGAAGGCTTCTATAATATCTCCAGGAGCTGGTTCTGTTTTTGAATCAATCTGCATACCGAATTCGCCTTCTTTAATATCGTCCACATTTTGCTTCATGGACTGAAGGTTGGAGATGGTACCTTGTCCGATTTCGATATCACGGCGGATGATGCGGACTGCTTGCTTTTGTTTAAGAACACCGTCTTCCATACGAGCACCAAGAACGTGAATGTTTTTCTGGGTACTGAAGTACACCAAGACCTTGGCCCGACCGGTCACAACCTTCTCTTCTTTCTTTGGAGTGCGGTTTTTAAGGGCTGTCTCGAGCCACTCTGATAGTTCGTAGATAATGTCGAAAGTATCGATTTCTACCCCCAGACGTTCGGCCAAGTCGGTGGCTGCTCGTTCTACCTTCACATTGAAGCCGACGATGATGGCGTTTTCTGTGGCGCTAACGTTTTGTACGTCAGTAGCTGTAATATCACCGACTGTAGAGCCTATAACACGGACAGAGATACGGTCTGATTTGAATTTCTCCAATTCATGTTTGATGGCGTCGATAGTACCAAGTACATCGGCTTTGATAAGGATTGGGACAATCGGAAGATTAGTGTTGCCGAAGTGGCGCACCTCAGACCGAGTGGAGTTTTGTTCTATTAGAGCCTCGGCTTCTTTCTTGCTTCCAACTGTTGTGAACTCACTGCCAACTTTTGGAATATCAGAAAAACCTACAATACCAACTGGTTCTGATAGAGTGGCTTCTTTGATGGATTTGCCGCTAAAGTCCTCCATGATACGTACTGGTGCATAGGTATTTCCTGACACGACAAACGACCCGCTCTTTAAGGTACCGTTTTTGATAATCAGTGTAGCAGTAGTACCGCGCTTGACGTCCATGTAACCTTCGATAACGGTTCCAGTGGCTGGAGCATTGGTGTCTCCAGTGAGCTCAGCCAAGTCAGCTGACAGGATAACCAAATCCAACAAATCGTTAACACCCTCACCGCTTTTGGCTGAGATTGGTGCCCAAGGGATGTCGCCGCCCATGCCTTCGATGTATATTTCTTTTTCAATCAAGCTGGCTTGAGTCTGAGGGATGTTGGCGCCCGGCTTGTCTATTTTGTTGATGGCGACAACGAACGGAATGTTGGCTGCTTTGATGCTTTCAAGCGCTTCTAGGGTTTGCGGCTTTACACCGTCTTCAGCAGAGACGATAAGAATGGCAATGTCAGCAACATCAGCACCGCGCAAACGCATTTCTTGGAAAGCAGCATGACCTGGAGTATCAAGAAAAGTGATTTTTTCTTTCGCACCCTCGGCTGTGGTGTGTTCTACCACGTATGCAGAAAGGTGCTGGGTGATGCCACCAGCTTCGCCTTCTACTACGTTTGATTTACGGATGTGGTCGAGTAGAGTCGACTTACCGTGGTCAATGTGACCCATAATAACCACCACTGGTGGTCGTTTTACAATATTTGGTTCGTTTGTTGCTTTTTTCTTTGCCATATAATTTTGTACGCGCTTAGCTGTTAAAGTTAGTAGCCGAATAGTTCGGCACAAAGTCAAGGTACTCTAACATATCTTGGCGGTTTTTAAAACGTGTGTCATTATTCTATATATGAAACTATTTTCTAAAGGAAAAAAGCGCCAGAGAGTTTATTTGGACTATGCTGCTGCTACACCAGTGCGGCCGGCGGTTTTGCAACTTATGGTGGATGTTACCAAGCAGCTTTACGCTAATCCGAGTGCGATTCATAAGGAAGGGGTGGCGGCTAAGGCGGCTATTGAAGATAGCCGCCTGAAGTTGGCCCGCACCCTGCGGGTGCGGCCCGAAGACATAATCTTCACCGGTTCTGGTACTGAGAGTAACAACCTGGCTGTCTATGGTTTATTGCGACGCTTGAATGAGTTGGGTAAAGCTTTTGCTGATATGACTGTCTTAAGTACCAAGCTAGAACATCCTTCAGTATTAGAAGTCTTAGACGATTTGTCTACTCTTGGTGTGGCTGTTAAGTACGTTGAGGTTGATGATGGAGGCAGACTCGATTTGAATCATTTCCGTTCACTTTTGGATGAGTCAGTAGTACTTTGTACTTTTGCCTATGTAAACAGCGAGATCGGTGTAGTGCAGGACATAAATAATGTCAGTCGTTTGGTAAAGAAATTTAATAATGAAAAGGGGACTGAGATAAAAGTTCATACCGATGCTGCGCAGGCACCGCTGTGGCTGTCTTGCCGACCGGATGAGCTGGGGGCGGATATGATCTCTCTTGATGCTGGTAAGTGTTACGGCCCTAAAGGAGTTGGTGTACTTATTGTGCGCGGTGGGGTGGAGTTGTCTCCCGTTGTACGCGGAGGAGGACAGGAGCAGGGACTCCGTGCTGCCACAGAAAATACTCCAGCTATTATTGGTGCGGTGGAAGCATTGGTTATAGCTCAGACTGGTTATGTGGAGCGTGCGGAAAAAGTATCCAATCTGCGTGATCAGGCTTTTACAGATTTGTTAGAGATTGAAGGCTTGGTGGTAAATGGTTCGAGTGAGTATCGAGTGGCCAACAATATAAATATATCTGTACCAGGAGTGGATGGTGAGTTTGCGGTCGTTACTCTGGATGAGGCGGGCTTTGCGGTGTCGACCAAATCTGCCTGTTCTGGAGCTGGTGGTGTGGGAAGTAAGGTGGTTAAAGAAATATCTGGTGATGATAGTAGGGCAGCAGCCACTATCCGTATCACTCTAGGGGAAGACACAACCAAAAAGGAACTTAAAGATTTGGTTAAGACGTTGTCTGCTCATGTGGCAAAAACTAGGCAGGCGATGGGGAAGTTTTAGAAAAGGGGAGATGGCAATAGAACAGTGGGCGGCACCCTTCGGGTGCCGCCCACTGTTCTATTCACAACTCACTTGCCCCAGACCCCTTTTTGTAGCAATATGTGTATAAGCAGACTTAACTGTGCGACAGATACGAAGTGATTACTACACTGCTTTATTACTGAGACTAATTTACCGACAATGCCGAATTTTCAAAATTTCACATCCCGAGCTAAAGAAGCTATTCGTAAAGCTCACGAATTAGCCATAGAGCGTGGTCAAAACCACGTTAGCCCGGTTCATTTATTAGCAGCGCTTTCACTACAAGACGAAAGTGCGGTTATTTCTGTGCTCGACCAGTTGGACGTGGATATTATTGTCTTCACAGATATGTTGTTGGAGGCGATGGAAGGGCCAGAAATGTCCTCTTCTGTATCACAATCTTTCCAACTTTACCTAACCCCAGAACTAGCCAAAATACTAGAACACTCTGCTGTTGTCTCTGAACAGCTCGGTGACTCTTATATAGGTGTCGAACACCTCTTCTTAGCTGCCTTGGAGTATCCAGGACCGGCAATAGAAATTCTACAGCGCAGTGGTATCGATAAAACTCGCGTGGCTAAAGCAATTGAAGACATCCGTGCCAATATCAGCGATGTTCAACAGCCGAAGAAATTCCGTGCCTTAACAAAATATACTCGCAATTTGACCAAGTTGGCACAAGAGAACAAACTTGACCCAGTGATTGGCCGTGACACAGAAGTCGGCCGGGTAATTCAGATTCTTTCTCGGCGTACCAAAAACAACCCAGTCCTTATCGGTGAAGCTGGTGTGGGAAAGACTGCCATTGCCGAAGGTTTGGCCCAACAAATTGCTCAAGGCAATGTACCGGAATCAGTTAAAGATAAAGAAATTCTCAGTCTTGACCTCGGACTTTTGGTGGCTGGTACAAAATTCCGTGGTGAATTTGAAGAGCGCCTTAAGACAGTGATGAAAGAAGTAGAGCAATCAGAAGGAGGAGTTATTCTCTTTATTGACGAACTCCATACCATCGTGGGAGCAGGTGCTAGCGAGGGTGCGATGGACGCCAGCAACATGTTAAAGCCAGCCTTGGCGCGTGGCGAAATCCGTGTGATCGGTGCCACTACCCTTAAGGAATATCAAAAACATATAGAGAAAGACCCAGCTCTTACTCGCCGTTTCCAGCCGGTGCATGTACTGGAGCCAAGTCAGGAAGATGCCATTGCTATCTTGCGCGGTATTGCCGAGAAGTACGAATTATTCCATGGGGTGCGTATCACTGATGATGCGATTGTTTCAGCTGTGCAGTTTTCTAGTCGTTACATCACAGACCGTTTCTTGCCGGACAAGGCTGTCGACCTTATCGATGAAGCTGCTTCGGCCCTGCGTATCTCTCTTGAAAATAAGCCAGAAGAGTTGGTGCTGGCGGACCGTCAGGTGCGTCGTTTGGAAATTGAGAAAGAAGCACTCAAGAAGGACGAGGTTGATGCAGAAGCTTCAGCCAAGCGCAAACTACGTGCTCGTCTAAAAGAAATTGACTCTGAAATTGGTGAGCTGCGCGAAAAAACTGCTGCTCTGGAAACAAAGTGGAACAACGAGAAAGAAGCTCTTGGCGATATTAGTCGTTTAAAGAAAGAGTTGGAGGAGTTGCGTCTAGAGGCAGAAAGTGCCGAAGCTATCGCTGACCTCACTAAAGCCGCTGAGATTCGCTACGATACGATACCCGCAGTGGAAAAAGAATTGGATGAAAAAACCAAGCGTTTAAAGAAACTGCACCACTCACGTCGTCTACTTAAAGAAGAAATCACCGAAGAAGATATAGCGGCAGTTGTGTCACGCTGGACTGGTATCCCGGTAGCTCGCATGATGGAGGAAGAAGCAGCCAAGCTGGCTCGTATGGAAGAAGACCTTAAAGAGCGTGTGGTGGGGCAAGACCACGCCGTAAAGCTTATTAGCGACGCTGTTAAGCGTTCTCGAGTCGGGATTGCAGACCCGAATCGCCCAATCGGCTCATTCTTATTCCTTGGTCCAACCGGAGTTGGTAAGACAGAGTTGTCCAAGGTCTTGGCCGACTTTATGTTCGACGACCCTGACGCACTTCTTCGTATCGACATGTCGGAATTTATGGAGAAGCACTCAGTCTCTAAGATAATCGGTTCGCCTCCTGGATATGTTGGTCACGAGGAAGGTGGTTCTATTACCGAGAAGGTTCGTCATCGTCCGTATTCGGTGATTCTCCTCGATGAAATCGAAAAGGCACATCCAGAAGTGTTTAATGTGCTTCTTCAGGTACTTGATTCTGGTCATCTAACAGATGCTAAGGGACGTAAGGTGAACTTTAAGAACACCATCATAATCATGACGTCTAACATCGGTGCCGAACACATTGACCGTATGTCAAACTTTGGTTTCTCTAACCAGCGTGACGATAAGGCGCAATATGTACAAGCCAAGGACAAAGTGATGGACAGTCTCAAGAACTATTTCCGTCCGGAATTCTTAAACCGATTGGATGAAATTATTATCTTCGATATTCTTTCATCAGAAACAATTCGTTCTATCGTCGAGATGCAGGTGGAAGAGGTTACAAAACGTCTAGATAACAAAGATATTAAGCTAAGTTTGAGTAAGGATGTTTATGACTATTTGGCTAAAGAGGGTTATGACCCACGCTTTGGTGCTAGACCGCTTAAGCGCGTAATTCAAAGTAAGATTCTAACTCCAGTAGCGACCCAGATGGTAAGCGAAGGGATGCTTAAGGGCGGTACTGTGAAGGTATCTATGAAAGACGGCGAACTTAAGTTTGAAGTAACAAAGAAGGGAAGTAAGTTGGCTGTAAAAGCACCTGCTAAAAAGCGGGAAGTAGCAATGGCTTAAATGAAAATGTGATGTAGAAGGTGAGGATATAAAAGCAGGCGCCCGTAGGGCGCCTGCTTTTATATTACTTTTACAAACTTCGAGTAAAGAAACTCATTTTATATGCCTCGGGTAGGCCTTCCGCCGTTTGGTTTGGTAATGTCTTCGTTCTTGACACTCGTACCCAATACTCCAATCGATTGGAGTATTTTAAAATCATAAAAGCTTTAAACTTTAAAACTGGCTGATCAAATTAGTTCGATTAAACGAACTAATTTGATCGTAGTTTGGGTAAACAAACATCGCTATTAATCGCGATGTTTGTTTTTTACTTATATTTATTGCTTTGTATTTGACTGACGGTGTCTACTTTTTTGTAACAAAAGGCGGCGCCCTATGGGCGCCGCCTTTTGTTACACATCGTCTTTTAGCTAGCAACCGGTAACACAGTAAAGCTTTGATCCTTGAGCTCTTCTTTGGTAAACGGAGATGAAACTGTCTCCCAAACTTTCTTGAAGAATCCTGTGATACCACGGTGGCGAGTATCGGTAGTACCGGCGTAGTCGGCGGTCTTGAGTAGTTTGTACTCATCACCAATGAATCCAGCTTTGGCGAAGGTTATCTTCATCGCTTCTTCGTCTACTACAGACGGAATTTCCACCTCTGCCTTGTCTCCGTCTTTGGTATTGAAGCTGTAAACAATCTTGTCGTCAGCAACTCCAGGTTGTCCCAGGTCTACCTTGTAGGTTGCCGATACTAGGTCTCCCTGAGTAAAACTGCCTGACTTTGCTTTTAGAACGGTTGTGTCAGTCGAAGCAGTTGCAATCTGGTCGTAAGATGTCTTATCTTCCAGCTGGTTTTTGATACTTACAAACAAGTCTGTCTGGTCGTTGGTGAGAGGGGCGACATATGTAACACCGATATCAGTTGCTCCGCCCGCAGTTGGGGTTACAGTTGATGGTACTTCAAATGTGTATATGATGTCATCCTGAGAAGTGTCGGCAGGCAGACCAGTGGTAGGGTTTGTGTTGGTGATATCAATGCCGCTTACGAGGTCTTCATAGTAGTCGTACAGGTCAACATGATGGATAACTGGCACTTCTGTGTCTGTATCGGTGACGGCGGTGACGGTCACAGGGTTCTTGTCCTTGGGGCGGCTGTGGGCTCTTGGAGTTCGTGTATCACTAGGAGTTTTTGTTCCAGGCGCATCAGTAGTTCCGCTTCCTCCGGCGTAAATGTCTAAATCACCACTTGGTGTCACTTCCTCTCCACCAACAGGACCTAGCTCCTGGTCGATTAACTGTTCTGCTATTGAGTCAACAATACTAATAGGTGTAGTGGATACAGGAGGGTAATCCTCAAGTTCTGTTCTTGATGGTAGATTGTTGGTTAGTTCCTGTTGAACTTCAGCTAATGGCTTACCGCCAAATGTGGATACCCCATAGTCCCAGCTGGCAGCGTCGTCTCTATAATCTATGTGAATAATACCGTCGCCAAGACCAAAACCTCGAAATCCTACAGCCTTCGCAGCCTCAACAAGAGCCAACTTCTCTTCATCTGTCATATTTGAGATGTCTATATCCAGGGCTGTGCCGTGGAAGTGCTGAGAACCTGGAGTTTCTGTCTCTCGACTAGTTCCTTCTTTGGCTATAGCATCGTTTATGGTAACTATACAGCCACACTCTTCCTGTAGTGCTTGTAGTGGACCATAAAGCAGGCTTTGCATGTTTTCGTCTGCATAGTCGCGAACCATATGTGAAGCTCCAGCTAGAGAATCAGTTAGTGGATTCATTCCAGCATTAACTTCTACGGTAGGGTCAGCTATGCTTATACCTGATCCAGATCCTGTATCTAGGAATACTTGTCGCCCATTTATAATGGCACCTCTATTGATAGTTAGTTCAGAAATTACCTGTGATTCCTGCGCGATTCTAATAGCATCAGTAGCAGCATTCGCGATAGCCTCACTGTCTGTTGGGTCTATGTTATCCATTTCCTCACGTTGTGCTACGGCATCGTTGTATAGTGACAATGCCTTTGCATAAGCGAACATCTCGGCGCTGTCAATCGGTACGCCCTTTGCTCTCTCAGCCGCTTTGTCGCGCGCTGCGGCAGCTGCAGCTACCTCATCATCTACGCTTTGTTTGGTGGCGAGTGTGTTTTGGAGCACCTCTTGGTTCCCTACACTTTTATCAAGATTCAGTAGGTCAGAAGTTTTATCCGCTACAATATTGAAGACGTCTTTAATTCCACTTGCTAACGTGCTATCTACCTGTACCTCGGGGGCAGCTTTTGCCCAGCCAAGTATTTTATCTACATAGTCTCGGGTTTCAGCATAGCCGTCGTTGGCTTCACACTCCGAATAAGTTTTACCCGGGCAAGTGCGACTTGCTTTGTTGGCGTCTGGTCCACCGTTGTACATGGCCAAGGTTTTTGCTATATCTCCACCGTTAGCATCAAGTCCTTGATTGTAATATTCAACTCCTAGTTCCATGCTTAAGGTAGGGTTGTTTATAAGCTCGGCCCTGATCTCACTTGGTGACTTTCCATTGAAATCGCAAAGACCAGTTTGACTACAGAGCTCTTTGGCTGTGCCAGGCATGATTTGCATTATGCCAGCCGCTCCAACTGGACTAATAGCATTAGGATCAAAGTGTGATTCTTTATACATCTGGGCTAATAAAACCACACAATGTTCTTCTGACAACCGAGCAGCACACACTCTTTTCATTTCTTCTGCGTAGGGGTTGTCGCTGTTATAAATTGTGTCCACCATAGACGAGTCAGCGATAATGTCCGGTCTCACAGACGCAAGGGCATCACCAGAAGGAAGAGAAGTGCTGATAAAGGTTTTTCTCAGCAGGGTATTTGCTTTGTTGACGGCGATGTTCATCTTTGATGGTGGTGTCATGCCAGGCACAACAACCATTACCTCGTCAGACTCTTTTATATCCTCAGAAAACGAATCGATACTGTCGCTTTTTTTGTTTATGATGTCTCTAACCTCGTCGGCTGTTTTGCCGGAGGTGTCACCGCTAAGAGCCGAATCAAGCGCCGCGATGGTTGTGCGGATTGATCGGTCTGCATTACTAATTTGGTTTTCGTACTTGTCCTGGTTGTCTTTGTACTCTTGTTCGGTAATACCTAGGTTGCTTAGCGTTTGCTGGCGCTGCTCCTCAGTATATGAGTCAGGAATCTCAATATACTCTTTGTCACTCAAGCTTAAAATGTTTGCTCGTTCTTCCACTGCTTTATCGTATTCTTCTTGAGCAATTTGGTAGGCTTCTGAGTTTTTGTCGATGGCAATTTGGTCCTCTAGCCCATACTGTTCGGGGTGTAATATGTGGTCCAAATCTGTGATGATTGCATCAATGTTGGCTGTTCTGTCTATCTCGTCCAAAACATTACCATCTTCGCGCACTGTGCCAATGTATTCTTCGCCAACATTAAGTCCAGCTGGAATAGAACTGTCTGGTACATAGGCATCGCGTGCCTCTTGTGCATCCTGTGCTACCGCATCATTGTATGTCTGTGTGGTGTCGCCCCAGAAGTCAGAAGTCTCAGCGTCGCCGGCACTATCAAGAAAGCCTTCGCTTTGTGTGTAAGTTTTTGGCTTGCTTGGTGTGGTTGATTGTATGTCGACATAAGTACTAACGGTTTCTTCTGTTTTAACCACAATTGTGTCGCGGTTTTCCAAGGTGTCAGTTATAGTGTCTGTGATAGCGCTGGTCCCAGCAACTTTAATGCCTACATAATTAGCTGCCGAGTTGCCGTGCTCGTCTTGCCCAGCCACACCAACAACCGTTGTGTCATCTTGATTTATTGTTACATCATACGAACCAGAAGTTTGGCCAGCACCACCTACATAACCATAGGGAAGGGCAGTCGCGCATTTTTCTCCACAGTCATAGTCGACTTTTGTACTGATGACCTGCTCGGCTTCTGTCTGGGTAAGGATGATGTCGCTGCCGTCGGTGCTGGTCTTGGTGTAGGTGCGGCCGTTTTCGTCCATGATAGTCACGGTTACGGTGACAGCCACATCTCCCTTGTCTATTGGTACAACGGGAATTGTCTCGGTAGTGCGGATTATGCGGTCAGGATAGTCATCTTGAGCACTGCCAGAACCAGCCGAGCCAGAATCAGCTCCGCCTCCGCCTGTCCCCCTTGTATCGGTAATGTCGGTAGTGTCAACTATTCTAGTTGGTTCTTTTATGTCTCCACCGAGGGCAGAGGTGAGGTCGGTTGGTCTCTCTTCTGTCTGGTCGCCTCCAATGAGAGGGAGTGCGTCCATAACTTTGTTATACCAGTTTAGAGCTGTGTTTTTTAGAGTGTTCTTGATATTAGACAAAATACTCCTACTTTCCTGGGTGTCGGCCGCAACCTGGTCTTCTATCTGCTGTGTAGCAGACTTTACAGCGTCTTGGGTGCCGAGGCCACTACTGGTGGTGTCGCGTGTGTCTCTGTCATCTCTGCCGCTTCCTCCGGTGTGAGTAGTGGTGTCCTTCGTGTCGCCTTTGTCATCGCTGGATTGGGTACCGAGTCCGCCGCTGGAGTCATCACCCTTGCTAGGTTCTCCTCCTACATAGCCGGCTCCTTCTTCCTCTCTGGCTTGAGTGAATTGAAGCGAGGCAAAAAAAGTAAATGAACTGACTGATAAAAAAACTAATAAAGAAAAAACAAGTTTGGCCATAACAGCCCGTGAAAGTGTATTCATAACCTAATTTTAGCAATTCCACAGCTTTATGCAGGAGTTGTGCACAGGTTTTTACACAGATTAAATCAAGAATAATAAATGGCTGCCCCGCAAGGTGGGGCAGCCCAGTGTCTCTATTGCGGCCAATCGTCCTGCTCGGCCAACCATTGACTGAGCGAGCGCCAGCCACGGTCTTTGGTCAGCAGATGGATTTGTTGAACACGACAGCTGCTGTCGATTTCGGCCGTAAAAGGCTGGCCGAATAGTAGCAGCACTGTCACTTTCCCTTTTATCCTAAACAGGTTGCTGTTGATTCGAGTAATCGACTCAGCGTCGATTGTCGAGAACCAAAGGCCGAAGCCGTATTGCTTCAGGCTCCGAACCATCACAGCTTCGGCTGTTTTTTCGGCGTTTCGCTGCTGACTTTTGCTGAGTGTGCGCCAGCTTGGGTGTGCGTTCGCTGTGACGTTGGTGGTGTTTAAATATCTCTCAAGACTTCCAGCCATATCGTGCCTGGCAAGTTTGAGTGCACTTTGGGTGCAGTCTTGTACCCTAGACATGTCGATGTCGTCGGCGTGTGCGGCAGTAAACCAGAAGGTGGTAATAACCGCAATAAACTTAAAGAACATTCCCATTATTACCTCCCTCGTGGAATGGGTGATAATTCATCCTAGTTAAAATAGGGGATTTGTGCAAGGGGGGGGATTTTGGTGCCTAGGAATGTAAACAAAACTGTTTTCTTGCTCCCGGCGCACTAACAAAAACCGCCCAAGCAAAGCTTGAGCTGATTTTTGTATTTGTGCGCCGGGTTGGATTCGACCCCGAATAGCGGCTATTTTATTTCGCTTCGCTCATAAAATAGACGCGCTTTCTTGGTCGGCCACTCGCTTATTTTGTCGTTGTGAAAACTCCAAAATATATGCTCCGTGGCTTCGAATCCAAACGCAAGCAAAACCATTTGCTTTCTCCCGGCGCACGCAATAAAAATCGCCTAAGCGAAGCTTAGGCTGATTTTTATACGCGTGCGCCGGGTTGGATTCGAACCAACGTAGACATAAGTCAGCGGATTTACAGTCCGCCGCGATTGACCACTCCGCCACCGACGCATAATGATGTTATTTGATTGTACTCCTTTCGCTTCGCTCGCAGACCAGATGAAAAGTGAAACTGTTCACTTTTCATCCACTCCGCCACCGACGCGTTTGTGGCGTATAAGTTACCATATTGTGAGCGGTTAGCAAAGTCTTTTTGTCTCAGGTTGCTGGTAATAACTTAGTTTTGGCTGACCGCAAGTTAGTGTAACATTAGAGTTAATATGAAAAACACTATTTTATTCTTTGGCTTGGGGTTGTTTATGGTGCTGCCGGCTGTAGCTGGCGCAGCCGGGCTGGTGACCTGTGATGGTCCAGATTGTACGCTTGGTTCATTATTTGACATGGTGAATGGAATCATCGATTGGGTTGTGGGAATTCTAACACTCGTTGCGGTGGGTATTATGGTCTATGCTGGATTCAGACTGGTTACATCTGCCGGTGATACCAGCGCCATGAAAGAAGCAAAAAGCATGATGACAAATGTGATCATTGGATTTGTGATTCTTCTTTCTGCTTGGGCTATCGTTAATACCGTACTGTCTATGCTTACAAGTAGGGGTGGTTTAAAGGAGTGGACTATTGACGGTAATACAATACAACAGCAGTCATATGATAGTTCTGGAACTAAAGATGATTATACAGCAGGACAGAGTCAATCTGGCAGTATTTCAGGTAATTTGATTAGTTATGCTGGATATCAATTTGATTCGTCAGTGGTTAATAAGATTAAATATACGGCAGAGAATTTTAATCTAACCGTAACAAGTGGCTACCGTACACCCGAGCATAACGCGGAGGTTGGTGGTGTAGCAAACTCATATCATTTAACAGGCCGGGCGGCTGACTTCGTCGGTAGCGTATCAAATATGGAGGCGGCAGAGGCATGGGCAAGATCTAATGGGGCGATAGAGACACTTAGGCATAATGTCGGGAGTGGGTATCACTTGCATGTTGCATTTTAAACATAAAAGCCAAGGTTAATATCTTGGCTTTTATGTTTTTTTGCGGGTCCACGAGGACTCGACCCCGAATAGCGGCTATTTTATTTCGCTTTGCTCATAAAACAGACTCGCTTTCTTGGTCGGCTCCTCCTCGTTTTGTTCGCTGGGAAGCTCACAAAACATCGTCCGGAGCTTCGAGTCCTCGCCGCAAGTGAAGTAGTTCACTTGCTTGGACCCGCATATAAAAACACTCCTTAAGAGGAGTGTTTTTATATGCGGGTCCACGAGGAATCTCGGTTATTACATAACCAGTATACCTTTTGGTTATTTCTGTTCGTAAACTCCAGAAATATCACAAAAGCTTTTCGAGTCCTCGCGGACTGCAAAATATAGTCGCAAAACACTCCAAGTGTTCGCGTTTAGCTTCTTATTTTGCGGGTCCACGAGGACTCGAACCTCGGCCGACGGTTTTGGAGACCGTTGTTCTACCACTAAACTATAGACCCGTAAATTTATTCTATTATATCAAATCCAGACCCGTTTTGGAGACCGTTGTTCTACTTTCGAGCGAGCGAGAGAGGTGGGAGAGCGACAGCTCTCACATCTCCGAGCGAGCGACGAAAGAAAGAAATCTCCGATTTCTTACCACTAAACTATAGACCCGTGTATTTATTTAATTGTCCAACATAGTAGGCGAAAGAGGGGAGAAAAGCAACACTTTGATATTGGATTGTGAAAGCTTGGTCTGTGGCGCATATACGCACGCATATGCGTGCGTATATGCGCCTTGTAGGATTAGGAAAGGAAGGATTCGATGCGACGGAAAATCGCGGAGCGATTTTCCGTCGCAAACCACTCGATGGTCTTGTCTCCTTTGAGCCAAGTCATTTGTCGTTTGGCAAACTGTCTTATTTTTGTCTCCAACTCAATAACCATTTCTTCGTAGGTCAACTCTCTGCGCAGATAGCGGGAGAGATAGCGGTATTCCAAACCAAGGGCTTCGAGTCGTTCGTGGGTAACTCCAGCGGCTAGGAGGTTTGTAACCTCGTCTATCATACCTTCCTCTAGTCTCTGCAGAAGACGGATATGGATATTGTGATGAAGCTTTTCTTTGTCGATATCAATGCCAATGATTAGAGTTTCGTACTGTTCTTCGACTTTTGGCTCAGGAACTTTTCCTAAAGTGGCGACAATTTCAAGAGCTCGCACCAAACGACGTTTGTTGTCTTTATCTATAGTGGCAGCTCGTTCAGGGTCTTTTGCTTCAAGTTCCTTTACCAATTCAGAAGTGGTCTTTGCTTCGAGTTTTTCTCTTAACTCCGGATTTGGTTCCACCTTGGGTGTGCTGATGCGACCAAGGAGAGCGTCGACGTAGAAGAAAGTTCCACCAGCGATAATGGGCAAGTGTCCATGGCTTATTATTTCGTCTATGGCCGCTTCACCATCTTGTTTAAAGTCCGATGCGGTATATACAGTCATGGGGTCTGCTACATCAAGAAGATAGTGGGGAACTTCGCCCATTTCTTCAGGTGTGACTTTTCCAGAACCTATATCAAGTCCTCTATAAACCTGCCTTGAGTCGGCAGAAATAACCTCACCGTTAAATTGCTTGGCGATGTCTATACTAAGGCTGGTTTTCCCGGCAGCAGTTGGTCCAACCACTACCACAACTTTTGGCTTTTTGTTTACCATGGTATTTAGTGGCATGTTATCATATGTGGGTTAAAAACCTAGTTGTTTATTTTATGGAAGATTTTGATTTCGATCCTATGTTTGGTGATGTTCTAACTGTTGGGGATAGTGTGCCAGAGAATATTACTTTTCCAGTTTTTAAAGATGGAGATCTTTCAGAACTGAGTTTCTCTGATTTGCGCGGTAAGTGGGTGATTTTGTTCTTTTATCCAGCTGATTTCACCTTCGTTTGTCCAACCGAGCTAGGCGAAATGGCTGATCTTTATGAGACATTCAAGGCCGAAGATACAGAAGTTATCTCAGTTTCAACTGATACAGCTTTTGTTCATAAAGCTTGGTCTGATGCTTCTGACACTATCAAAAAAATTAAGTATCCAATGGGGGCTGACGCTGCTCATGTTATGTCGAGGATGTTTGGTGTACTAGACGAGGAAACTGGTTTGGCCAAGCGTGGCACTTTCATCATTTCGCCAGACGGTGACATTATGACCGCAGAAATCCACAGTGATGCTATCGGTCGTTCTGGTAAAGAAACTTTGCGTAAGTTAAAAGCTGCAAAATACGTCAACCAACATCCAAACAATGTTTGTCCAGCTAGCTGGGACGAGGGAGCTGAGACTCTAACTCCAGGAGTTGATTTGGTAGGGAAGATTTAATCAGCAGGCGCTGAAGAGGTACGAGTTGGGAGGTAAGAGGTAAGAAAACCGCCGGCGCAAAGCGCCGACGGTTTTCGTTTGTGCCTCGGGAGGGAGTCGAACCCTCAAGCCTTGCGGCATACGATTTTGAGTCGTACGTGTATACCAATTCCACCACCGAGGCATTTATGTGGTGCAGAAGAGTGTACCAGATTTTTTGAAAGTTATAAACACCCTAGAATATAGAATGTGTTAAAATGGAGTGATTAGGGGATGAGGCATGAAAAAGCTGCGCTTTTTCATGCCTGGATTAAGTGTTAGTGTTTTTCACGTTTTCATTTTTAAACTTTATTTTTATGGCTTTTCAAGGAGATTCAATTTTTTGGGTAGAGGTAGAGAAGATTGTACCCAATCCATATCAGCCACGCCGTGAGTTTAACGAAGATAAGCTCAAAGAGTTGGCTGAGTCAGTGCGTATGTATGGTATCCTGCAGCCACTTACCGTAACTCGCAAAGAAATACAGCGTGAAGACGGTGCCTTTTACACTGAGTACGAACTGATTGCCGGTGAGCGTCGTCTGCGCGCGTCCAAGCTAGCTGGTCTCATCCAGGTGCCGGTTATTATTCGTGACAACGATGATACCGAGCAGGAAAAACTTGAGTTGGCCATCATCGAAAACCTTCAACGCGAAGACCTAAACGCAGTCGATAGAGCCATGGCCTTTCAGCAGCTTGCTAGTGCCTTTAATCTCACACATGACCAGGTGGCAAAGAAGGTGGGACGTTCACGCATGTATGTTTCCAATACCATTCGTTTGCTTGGTCTACCTGAGCACATGCTTGAGTCTCTCAAACTGGGCGATATTAGCGAAGGGCACGCTCGGACACTGCTTATGCTTAAAGACCGTCCAGAAGAGCAGGAGGTTGTCTTCCGTGAGGTTTTGCTTAAGAAACTATCTGTTCGTGAAGTAGAACGTATCGTTCGCAAGATTGCGACCGATAAAGTGCGCAAGAAGAATTGGAAAGGAACAGACCCACATCTTATTGAAATCGAAAAGAAGTTTACCGACGCACTTGGTACGCGGGTACAAATTGCCAAGACCGACTATGGTGGCAAGGTAACAATCGACTACTTCTCAGAGGATGAATTACAGAAACTTCTCTCTGCTCTAAAGAGTGAAGAACAGCCAAAGTCTGATTCTGTGGTGGAAAATATCGAAGCTCCAGTAGTGCGTACCATGGAGCAAGTAACAGCTGCTACGCCGCTCGAGATGGTGGGAGAGGCTGAGGATGAGTTTGAAACAGATTTTGCAAAGGATGCTTTGTTGCAAGAAACACCAGCTGTGGAAGATGAGTTTGTTCCGCCAGTACCAGCCGTTGTGACAGAGGTGCAAACAGCACCTACAACTGTTGAGGAAGAAGAGAATCTATCCAACCCATTTGCTGATGTCTTGGCAGAAGTAGGAGAGGAAATGTCTTCTGAAGAAGGTGAAGTGCTAGAAGCAATTGGGGCAATTAACAATACTCCTCGTGAACTAACTCCAGAGGAGCGAGTGGCACAGTCTAGCTCTACTAGAGCAGAAGTGGAACAGCAAATAAGTGCCCTGATAGAGAAAGAGGAGTCGTTTACACCTATAGTGCCACCGGCGGCACCAGTTGCACCGGCTGATGTTAATGTAACTGATCATTTAGCGGTTGATAACCAGCCAAAGCAAGACGACGAAAGCGACTTGTACTCGATGAATAACTTTTCTATTTAGGAAATGTTTGCGGTGTGGTAAAAGCCGCGGGTGAGCGAAGCTCACCCGCGGCTTTTGCAAGAGATTGAGTATAGTGTCTTTTCTTGCTTATTTCTTAGCTGCCTGCAAAGCAGATTTGATTTTTCTTCTAGCTTCTGACGTTTGTGCAATATCCACCCATTTTGATGTTGGTTTGGCGCTTGGTTTAGTTTCAATTTCGACGATGTCACCATTTTTAAGAGTTGTGTCGAGTTGTACTAACTTCTTGTTAACCTTAGCTCCGGCTATATGGTTGCCAACCTCGGAGTGAATAGCATAGGCAAAGTCGATTGGGGTTGCTCCAAGTGGCAGGTCAACCACGTCACCGATTGGGGTAAAGACAAAGATGCGGTTCTTAAAGAAGTCTTTCTGCATATCAGACATGAATTCTTCGCCGGTGCTTTTTTCTTCGGTATACATTTCACCAATTTGGTTAATCCAGCGGGGGATTTTTTCGGCATGGGGCATGTCTTTTGTTATTTTGAGGTCCTCATTGTCACCCTCTTGTTTAGCAAATGGTTTGAAGAGGTTAGGTAACAGACGGCTAAACCACGAACTGCCGATTTCAGCACTCTTATTTTTCTGCTTGTATATGATGTGTGAGGCAATACCATACTCGGCTTCGTGGTGCATCTTCTGAGTGCGGATTTGAATTTCAAGAATGGTTCCATGTGGGGTGGTAACGGTAGTGTGGATGGATTGATAGCCGTTTGGTTTTGGAAAAGCAATGTAGTCTTTCACACGCTTTGGTAGTGGTCGCCAAATCTCGTGGATAATACCAAGGGTTTTATAACAATCCTCAACTGAATCCACCAAAACACGCATGGCCAACAGGTCGTAGATATTTTCTATATCCCACTCTTTGCGCTTGAGTTTTTGATACAAACTGTACAGACCTTTTACTCGATAAGCGGTGATAAAATTATTTAATTTTGCTTCAGCTAGTTTTTTCTGGAGATGCTTTCTTTCTTTTTCTAAGATGATGTCGGCTTTCTTCGCTTTTGATTCTAGTAGTTCGCAGACATTTTTGTATTCTTTGGGGTAGACGTAAGGGAAGGCCAGGTCTTCTAGCTCCTTACGGATACGACCCATTCCAAGTCGGTGCGCTACTGGTACGTAGATTTCCAAAGTCTCACGGGCGATACGCTTTTGTTTTTCTGCTGGTACATGCTGGAGAGTTTGCATGTTATGCAAACGATCAACTAGTTTGATGATGAGCACGCGGATGTCCTGGCTGGTAGCGACAAACAGCTTGCGCAGGGATTCGTTGTGACGGTCTGAGCCGTAGTAACGTACTGAGCTTAGTTTGGTGACACCCTCAACCAGGAAAAGAATTTCAGCTCCGAATTCTTGCTCGATGTCTTCGTCGGTAACACTGGTGTCCTCGATGGTGTCATGAAGAAGTCCGGCTGCAATGGTGCGTGGCCCCATGCCCATTTTGGCCAACTCAAAGCCGACCGCCGCTAAGTGCTCCATGTATGGTTCGCCAGAATAACGAGTGTGTCCTTCGTGAGCCTTCTGGGCGAAGTTGTAGGCTTTTTCAATCAAGGACTTATCGGCTTCGGTAGCAGAAGATAATTGTGAGTATATTTCTTTGGCGGTTTTCATTGCTTAATTCTACGCAGAGGAGAGATATTAGCAAGCGATAGTGGGGAAATCGGAGGTAGGAAGTGGTGAGTAAAGGCTGGTGGGGAAGTGGGGGGGGGGGGGGGG
>JBNKMC010000007.1:18299-18619 GCA_050292865.1 Minisyncoccia bacterium
CCCCCCCCCCCCCACCACTCACACCTTGACTATATCCTAATAAATGTTTTAATACTGCGGTCGGAACAGGCCGACGAGTTCAAAAGGGGCAATAAATGTCTGAGTTCAAATACCCTACCTCCGTGAATCTCGATGAAACTGTCGTAAAGGACGGTGTTGAGACGCCTCGTTATGGTCGCCTACGCGACCGCGATTTCATTGCCATGGGGAGCGATGCTCCCCTGCGCAAGGACGGCGCACTCTACGATCTCCTCAATTTGGGGAAGGTCGTCATGCCGACGAATATTCCTAAAAAAGAGACTGTTGTCAGTCGGGCAACC
>JBNKMC010000008.1:0-17843 GCA_050292865.1 Minisyncoccia bacterium
ACCGTATGCTGCGCCGGCACCTCGACGACTCTATTATTAGCAAGAAAGAGATGATTCGCTATGAAAAACTAGCCGTACAATCTTCCGAGCGCGAAATGTATGCAGTTAAAGCCGAGCGTGACTCCATCAAATACAAGCAGGTTGAATACATGTCCGACAAAATCGGCCAGACCTTCACTGCTACCGTGTCCGGTGTTTCTGACTGGGGTATTTATGTCGCAGAAAAAGAATCTATGGCTGAGGGTATGATTCGCCTTGGTGCTTTGCGCGGCGACTACTACACCCACGAAGCCAGCAAATATCGAGTGAAGGGCGAGAAGTCCGGCAAGGCATTTTCACTTGGCGACGAAGTGAAAGTGAAGCTGATGAGAGCAGATATGGAGAATCGCCAACTAGACTTCGAAATCGTTAAATAAACTTTCTTAAAAAACAAAAACGGTGGGCGCCTACGGCGCCCACCGGTTTGTTTTTCTACCCTAGTTACTCGCAACTTGATAAGAATTATTATTATTTGAAGCTTCATTTAATATCTGAGCCCAGGCCATAACTCTAATTGTGTATGATCTGGATTCTGTTTTGTAATTAGCTAAAGGTCCCTCGTTTGAATCGCGAGCGAAAAGACTGAGGGAGTTAAATACATCATAACCTCCAGCTCCAGATGGCAAACTAGCAAATTCCTCACTCTTGGTAAAATTAGCTGCCACAGAACGCATGGTACCACCGCCAGCATGATATGCATCCAATATATAAGGAACCAAAAAGTATTTATAGTAATCACTATCGGAAGCAAACTTAGTTCTAATTTCTTCTAAGTGTCTTATGTTCTCTTTAGTGCGTAACTCATTATATACATTACCAATATGTGTACCCAAAGCTTGAACCAATACAGGATAAGGTGGAATATGGTCTTCATACTCAGAAAGCGGTGGAAAGCCCATTCCCATCCAGGTAGACTTAACTATCTGCATGGTAGTGACTGCGTCAGCATGATTAGCATCAGGCATGTCTTTAAAGCGCGACTCTTCACCCACTAGACCAGGCACAATCTCGACCAAGTAATCCTTTAGCTCCTCAGGCATATTTTCATTTGGAATGAAGAAGTTGCCATGCAAGTAATCTATTCTACTTAAACCACTTTTGGGCACCAACTCATTACCATAATGAAGTGCGATGTCAGCAACCGAATCAGGATAACGACCCATCTTTTTTGCCGCCAGCTTTAGTTCGTACCAGTTGCTGGTGTCTGCATTTATATCTGCTGCATTAACTCCCAATTCACTGGCTGCCAAATCTTTTGCCGCCCTAATCCAATCACGCGAAAACCCATCAGTCACATGACCTGTCTCGACAAAGCCACGACTAGGTATAGCATGGTGAGTACCTTCTATCTCACTCGCCGGCACTACACCCAATGCTCTTCCGTCAACGCTACTGGTTATAAAAGCTCCTTCTGGGGCCAGAATGTGCTGCTTAGTCGTCAACACTGCGGTTAAAAAATCTCTTGAATTTTCCGGTATATTTTCATAAAGAGAGTTATCTATCCCCACAAAATATTCGGACGGTGACTCAGACCGGACTGTCTCCGTTCTGGGTAAAGAATAACTGACAGGTTCAACGACTGCCTCTACGGTCTCTACGTTTGGTCTTGGATTTGGCCGCACAATCTCTTCTGATTCTTCAGCGATAGCAAACTCGCTTATTTCACTATCTACTTCTTCTGTTGCCGTCTGACTATTTGGTCTCGGCATCGGACGCACCGACCTTTCAATTACTCCGCTTGCATCAGAGACAGCTGTCTCACTACTTACACTTTCCACCACTGAGTCTATCCCATCTTCTAAAACACCCTCCTCGTTAAGGCTATCAACTACAGAATCTATTGCCGACTCAAGATTATTTGGTTCATTATTTACTTCATTAACAACAGCATCTATGTTTTCTTTTAGATTGTTACCTTCCGCATTAACGTCCTCAACCAGAGAATCAATACTGTCCTTGAGTGACGAACCAGAAGCAGAGGCAGTAGTATAAAAAGTCTCTTGACCTTCAGTATTAACTACAAAAGTATTCTCATCTGCTTTTGTCTCGGCAGATTGCGCAGGCTTTGTGTTCTCAACAGGTTTTAATCTGGATTCCATCTCGATCTTATACTTATCCATCATACCCGAAGCTGCCGCACTGGCACCCACAATAGTAGCAGCAAAAACAGCATTCCTCGGCTTAGCCAATTTTAGCACCTTCCTAAGAGCAGATCTTTCTTCATCGGTTAAACTCCTCGGTTCAAAACTACCGCCTGTTTCGAACTTACTTTTCTTACTCCTTGGGTAACCTTCCATAAAACAATTATACTGAATTTTACTTTTATTATTTTGCCACAGCCACAGCATCTTCTAATTTTACCGACAACAACTTAGACACACCATCGCCACCCATGGTGACACCATAAAGTATGCCGGCGCGACTCATCGTCTCGCGATTGTGGGTGATGAGGATGAGTTGTGACTTCTCAGCCAAAGCCTGAATCATATCGCCATAACGTCGACTGTTGGCTTCGTCGAGAGCTGCATCCGTCTCGTCAAGAATAATGAAGAGTGGCGGATTGACCTGACTCATAGCGAAGATAAGGGCGATGGAAGTAAGGGCGCGCTCTCCACCAGAAAGCATATCGAGACCGCGTACACGCTTGTTTGGCAGCTTCACATCGAGTTCTATTCCCTCTTGGGCTGCCTCATCTTCTACCTCTTCATCAACTTCGATTTCCTCACCATACTCATTGATGTCTTTTTTCTTGCGTTTTAGCTTTGGTTTAATACGAACCAACTTGGCTTCCCCTCCTCCAAACATCAATGAGAAGAAACGATTAAACTCAACGGCGATTTTATCAATACCAACCACAAAGCGTTCGTTTAGTTGCTCGTTGAGCTCGTCTATTAACTGATTTAGTTTTTCTACAGACTGGTGAAGGTCTTCTATTTCACGTGCCAAAAACTCATCGCGCTCTTTCACTGTCTTGTACTCTTTCTCAACATCATCATCGCCGCTACCGCCGAGCTCTTCCAGGCGGATTTTCATTTTTTCCAAATCGTGACGACGCTTGTACTGAACATCACGAGACTCGTTTACAATGACTTCTTTCTTTACCGCCTGGCCGTTGTCGATTATTTCAAAATTAAAATACATCGCAGCACCATGACCGATAAGTGCCACTGCCTCTGACAACTCCCGTTTAAACTCGTCGCGGTCGCGCTCGATGGTGCGCAGTTCTTGGTCTATCTGCGCTAGTTTGTTTTCAAAATCTCGCTGTTCACCAGAGATACGAAAAACTTCCCGCTCTGCTTCACGACTCTCGAGTGACTCTGCTTCGATGATTTGCTTTAGCTTCTCATATTCAGCGTTTAAAGCATCTTCTGAAGTTTTATTTTTTTCTAAATCTTTCTCTACTCCTGATAACTCCTTCTGAATATCTCTGAGTTCGTTCTCTTCACGAGAAGTGTCTGCATCTGTTTTACCTTGAATAGTCTGCACAAACTTACGCGCAGTGTGCAACACATCACTAAGTGCTCGCTGCAAAACACCAGCGTCACTCTGGCCGATGTTCTTCTCAACCATCTTTTCGATAAGAGACACTAGGTTTTTAACCTCACCTATCGGTACCGGTGCATCACTCTCTGATTGCGCTTTCTGCTCGGCTTCTCTGATTCTTCTTTCCAAGAAAGACACTTGGCCTTCTAGCTGTCCACTGCGACGTAGCAGTTCTTGTTTTTCACCTCGTACTTGGCTTATCTTTTCCTCCAACTCAATAAGTTCACGACTCTCGGTATCTTTCTCTCCAGCTTCTAGAAGCGCTTTGGCTTTAGCTAATTGCTCACGCAATACTTCCAACTGTTTTTCTGGTTCCTGGCGAGCAGCCTTTAATCTGTCTTGGTGAAAGGCTAGATAAATATCTTCACGCTTGAGATATTCTGCGTAGACATTGGTGAGCTCGGCTCGCAATTCTATCGCACGCTCAATTTTTTTCATCTGTTTTTCCAGATATTTTAGATGAGGTGCAACTTCGCGACGAAGTGACTCTACTTTCTCGATGTTTTCTTCTGTCTTTTTAAGTTTCTTTTCAGCTTCAACTTTTTTGAATTGATAGACTTTCAGACCGAGCGCGTCTTCTATCATTTCGCGACGTTCTTTGGGATTGGCAGACAAGATACGGTCGGCTTCACCTTGAGAAATAATATGATGACCGGTTGGACCAATATTAGCTGCAGACAATAACTCCTGCACGTCTTTAAGGCGTACCTTTGAACCATTTATTTCATATTCGTTTTGACCATCGCGAAAGACAGTTCGCTCAAGAATAATCTCGTCATAATCCAGACCAAAAACTCGCTTGCTGTTATCGAGGACGACCTGTACCGAAGCTCGGTTGCCGCGTGAGACGCTCTCAGAACCGCCCCAAATAAGGTCTTCCCCCCTCTTGCCACGCATAGACTTAACCGACTGTTCTCCAAGCACAAAACGAAAAGACTCCGCTACGTTACTCTTGCCCGAACCATTCGGACCTACAATAGCGGTAATAGGCGAGCTGAACTCCAGCTCGCTTTTTTTGGCAAAAGATTTAAATCCGTTGATGGTTAAATGTTTTAGGTACATACAAAAGACTCACAAATTTTAACCCTCAGAATCACCAATTATAATCATGTATGAGTCCGCATTGCCGGCACCACCTTCCCCACCCCATGAAGTACAGACGGTATCTGAACTATTTTTGTACTTAGCGGTTTCCATAGTGTTGGCAAACAAAACAATCTTATTGGAACTACCGCCACAAGACTGTTTAGCGTCGTAATAGTAGTAATAAGTACTGTCGTTTTTTGGGTCTTCAGGAATAAATCCGAGATAAGTTTGTATTTCAGAATTTATTGGGCCATTACAACTCTTGCAAATCTGCCCTGCGGTACCACCACTATAACCATCGCTCTCTTTTGGATAATGTTTGTTCTGCTCTACATACAAACGCAGAGCAAGCTCGATTTGCGCCAAGTCGGCAGCCCTTTTATCGTCTCGTGCCTTACCCCTTGCCTTATCTAAAGACATAACAATGACGGTAGCCATAATACCGATAATGGAAATTACAACCATTAGCTCTATAAGAGTAAAAGCACGATTTTTATTCATGTGATTATTTTAACATGCACAAAGGGCGGGAAAGCGAAGCTTTCCCGCCCTTTGTGCATTCCTCCAATCCTTTGTTTACCACTGCTTTGCTTCAATAGCTGCTTCGGCAGCAGCTTGTTCAGCTTCTTGTTTGGCGCGACCTTGTCCTTCGGCCACCTTCTCTTTGTTTAGATAAACACCAACGGTAAAGACACGGTCGTGGTCTGGCCCACTCTGACCAAGGGTTTCGTAAGTTGGTGTAATACTAACGTTCTCTTGCGCCAACTCCTGGAAACGACTCTTCGGATCTTGCCACAATCGCTTCTCGACAATTTTCTCTGTCTTTGGGAACAGGTGTGTAGCGATAAAATCTTTGGCTGTTTCATATCCTTGGTCTATATAAAGAGCACCGATGAGCGCCTCAAAGGCATTGGCCAAGATGTAGCTACGGGCGCGGCCAGTATCCTTGGCCTCGCCCTTACTCATAAGCAAGTAGTCATTAACACCAAGCTTGGTGGACGACTCTGACAAAGATACGGTATTTACCAAAGCTGCCCGCACAGCTGTCAGCTCTCCCTCTGGCTTCTCGGGGTATTTGTTGTAAAGGAAGTCTGTCACCACCAATTCCAAGACCGCATCACCCAAAAACTCAAGGCGTTCATTGTGATCTTGAGTGGCTTCGCGATGTTCGTTTAGGTATGAGCGGTGAGTGATAGCAGACAAGAGAACCTGACTGTCGTTAAATTCAACTCCCAGTAACTTTTGCAATTTCTGCAAATCTCCTTCTATGTTTCTTTCTTCCATAAATTTTACTCGTCTTATAGAGTCAAAATTCAAAATCACAATAGAAAAGAAAATTGATTTTCAAGCGTGATTCTGCCTTTTGATATTTACCTTTTAATTCCACTTACTATACTGACAATTTGCCATTTGGCAATGTATTACCAGATTACTTCTTGCAGACACTATTACATCTGTGTCCACCACTCCCACGAAGATAAATATCCAGGTTTAGACAATAAATGTATCTACCTGGATTCCTGCCTCCGCAGGAATGACATATTGTGCATATCAACCAACACCTAGACTCGTTGCTAAGAAATAAGATGAAGAGCAAGGCACGCAAAGATTTTTTCTTGAGTGGGGCAAGTGCCCAGTGAAAGAAAAAATCAGAAGCGTAACGCAGCTATTCGCTTATTTCTTAGCAACGAGAGTGGTGACGGCTTTGGTAACGATAGGTAGTATATCCTCGTAAAAATTCAAATCCAGAATATCTGTGACCTTAAACCACTTAGCATCATCAAGACCGCCCTTTTTCTCGAGACTAATGTCTTTAAAGTCACTCTTAGCTAAGAAGTATGTTACCTGCTTACGCACCTTACCGAGCTCCGGATGAGAGGCTACGTATTCGTTGTGTCCAAGCTCACCCTCTAGCTCTACATCCAAATCCATTTCTTCCTTGAGAGCTCGCACTGCGCCGTCTTCAATACTTTCGTCATCACCAATCTTACTCTTAGACAAAGTCCAGTGACCAAAGATGTCGTGCACAAGAGCGAAGTACATTGCTCCATCGTGTTCGGTATACACTACCGCACCGGACAAACGCTGAATGGGCATATCTTCAAAAGCGATATTTTTCTTTTGTCTCTTACCTTGTTCTTCCTTGCCCGGTTCGCCGATTTCTTTATAAACAGCACCGAGTACACCGTTAACAAAGCGGCTGCTATTCTCTCCACCAAATTGTTTGGCTAGTTCGATAGCTTCGTTGATAGCTACCTTGGCCGGCACTTCTGCTCGGTCAGCAAAGAGTAGTTCATAAAGACCAAGACGCAGTATGTTGCGGTCAACCGGAGAGATGCGGTCTATCGGCCAGTCTGGAGCTGCTTTCTCTATTACTTGGTCGATTTCTGTCTGTTTTTGGAGTACACCGTCAAGCAACCTTTCCATGAAAGGCGCGTCGGTTTTATTAGGAGCGAATTCGGAGACGTTGCGTTCTAGTACTTCGCCAATAGCTTTCTTGTCTATATCATTTAAATCCCACTCAAAGAGTGTTTGAAGAACGATTGATCTAGATAAATGTCGATTGGCCATAAATGTACTAATGAACTACTAACTGCAATAATTGTAGCATGCGCTACACTCAACAAAATCCGGCCGAAGCCGGATTTTGTTGATAGTTGACTATTTCTTTTCTTCGGTGTTTTCTACCGGCTTTGCCTCTGATACAGCTTCTGCTTCAGTTGAGGCAATAACCTCTGACTGAGACTTGATAGCTTCACGCTTAGCATTTAGACGAGCTTCGCGGCTCTCCTTCTGAGCTTTAAGGTCCATAACCATACGGCCTTTATAGAAACCACAACTCAAACACATGTGATGAGGACGATGTGTAGCACCACAATTTGAACACACAGCCAACTCTGACGCCTTAAGGGCGTGGTGTGAACGGCGGTTCTTGGTGTGAGACCGCGTATGTCGCATTCGAATAACCATAAGTAAATATTTGTTTAGTGGCCAGAACTATATCAAATAAGCCAAAAATTGCAACTATTTTGAGTGGAATTGAGATAAAAAAAGGGCCGCACACAGGGTGCGACCCGACGCATCACCCCAATTGAATCAGACTGCCTTCGAAGTTACAGTCCTATTCGCATGAATGTAGCGTTTACAGTTGAGATATGGACCATCGGACACAGCCCGTACCTCATTATCATTGCACGCCCCACAAGTAGTGCGAACCTTTGCCGCACCCACGTTTTTTTTCCTGGGAAAAGACCCTTGTGGAAAACAAACGCTTATCCCCCTCTGCAGAGGACAGTCACTGCATGTGTATGCTTTTTCTTTTATCGCCTGCTTTATGACAGCAGACTGCTCGCCTGTTTGACTCATCTCGTCCCTCTCTTACAAACAAAATTTCGTGATGTAGAACAATTGGTCGCTCAGACAACATAATCCTACAACACAATCAAAAAAATACAAGTGTCAAAGCGTATTTAAAATATTTTTACAGAAACTCCGGCGGTGTAACTCATGCAAGCCGTGTTCTCTAATAGCCTCGCAGTGGGCTTTGGTGCCGTAGCCTTTGTGGGCGGCGAAGTTATATGGTGCGGCAGGCGGCGTAGCCGCCTGCCGCACCATATAACGATCCCTAGTCACCTTCGCCATAATCGAAGCCAATCCAATCACCTTTTCCTTGCTATCACCTTTAATGATAGTTTCTTGATATTCAAACCGTTCGGGTGCCCTCAATCCCCCATCCAATTTCACCTGGCACTTTTTAAATAACAAATCTTTAGTATCGCTGTTAACAGCGATACTTTTTTCCAACTTTTTTAAAGAAGTTTCTATCCCGCGATGCACTGCATTCACTATCCCATACTTATCTATCACCCCCGCCGATACCATAGATACCGCGAAGTCCAGGTGCGCGGAAGCTTTCAGCTTCCGCGCCGTCACATATATCTCTTCCCTTCTCTTCTCACTCAACTGCTTGCTGTCATTTACTCCCGGTAGTAAATCCCAATCAAAATCCACTCGCACCAAAGCCACTCCAACAGCCACTGGCCCAGCCAGAGGTCCACGCCCCGCTTCGTCAATACCAATGATGTAGTTCATAATTGATAGTATAAATAAGAAATGAGGAAGAGTGAAATAAAACTTAATTTCGAAATTCATCATTCGAAATTTATTTTGCTATAATATCCGCATGAGTAAAATTCAGTCCGACTTCGTCCATCTACACGTCCATTCCCACTACTCCCTCCTTGGTGCCGTACCAACCCCCAAAGAACTAGCCAAAGCCGCCGCCGCGGACGACCAAGGCGCTTTAGCTATTACCGACAACGGTGCTCTTTATGGTGTTATCGACCACTACCAAGCCTGTCAAAAAGAAGAAATAAAACCCATCATTGGCCTCGACGCCTACCTAGCTCCCCGCACTCGCTTTGATAAAGAACCAATCGACAAACCGCGAGCTCGCCTTGTCCTCCTAGCCAAAAACTTCACCGGCTACCAAAACCTCATCAAACTGGTAACAACTAGCAACATTGAAGGTTTTTATTATCGTCCCCGCATTGACCACGACCTACTCAAGGAACTGCACGAAGGACTTATTTGTATCCTCCCGTCTTTCGCTGGCGAGACGACTCATCACCTAAAAAACGGCGACCTAGAGAAAGCCGAAGCCGAGCTTGATTGGTACAAGTCTGTCTTTGGCGACGACCTATACCTAGAGCTAACCTACCACCCAGAAATCCTCGACCATCAAGAACTGCAGGGCAAAATCAAAGACCTGGCCAAAAAGACCAACACTCCACTGGTGGCTACCCAAGACATCTACTACATGCAGAAGGAAGACGCCATCGCCCGCGAAGCCATGATGAAGATTCAAAGTGGCGGCGTGGTTGACGTGTCCGAAGAAAGAAACGAGGACTTCTCCTTCACCACCCAAGAACAAATGAAAGAACGCTTCGCCGACACTCCAGAAGCACTAGCCAATACGGTAAAAATTGCCAATGAGTGCAATGTAGAAATTACCCTCGGCCAAGAAGCCTGGAAATTCCCTGACTACATTATCGAAAGTGGCAAAGAACCAGACGAAGAACTACACGACCGTGCTTATGCCGGCGTCGATTGGCGTGGCCATGACATAACCGACCCCAAGGTAAAGGAACGCCTCGACTACGAACTCGACGTCATCAAAACCAAAGGTTACGCCAAATACTTCCTCGTGGTGGGAGACCTGCTACGCGAAGCCCGCGAACGCGGCATCCTTACCACCATTCGTGGTTCGGTGGCGGGTAGTTACACTACTTATGTACTTGGTATTACCAACGTGGACCCACTGGAATACCATCTCCCCTTCCAGCGTTTCCTCAACCCAGAGCGTCCATCTGCTCCCGATATCGATATGGATTACGCCGATAACAGGCGTGACGAGATTATTTCCTATGCTAAAGAAAAGTACGGAGAGGGCAACGTAGCCCAGATTGGAACCTTCGGAACCATGATGGCCCGTGCGGCTGTGCGCGACGTGGCGCGTGCCCTTGGCCACCCCTACGCAACCGGCGACCGCATCGCCAAACTCATCCCGATGGGTAGCCAAGGTTTTGCCATGACTATCGACCGCGCTCTCGACATGGAGCCAGACCTGGCTAAGTTGTACAAACAAGATTCCGAGAGTCGTGAAGTAATCGACCTAGCGAAGAAGATTGAGGGACGCGCGCGCCACGTGGGAGTACACGCCGCCGGTGTGGTTATTTCTCCTGTCCCGCTTAACGAAATTGCCCCCATCCAGATCGATTCCAAAACCGGCAAATACATCACTCAGTACGAAATGCACAGCGTGGGTGAAGACGGTGTCGGCCTACTTAAGTTCGACTTCCTTGGTATCAAAAACCTCGCCATCTTGGCCGATGCGGTGAAGCGAGTGAAGGCGGTGCAAGACGTCGATGTCGATATCGAAAACATCCCTCTTGATGACAAAAAGACCTTTGGCATGTTGGCTCGTGGTGAGACGATGGGTCTCTTCCAGCTAAACGGCTCAGGCATGACTGCCTTCCTCAAGCAACTGGAGCCTTCTACCATCCACGACATCAACGCGATGGTGGCGCTTTATCGTCCGGGACCGATGGAAATGATTCCTACTTATATTGAACGCAAGCACAACCCGAGTTTGGTAAAGTATCTAGACCCACGTTTGGAAAAGATTCTTGAACGCTCATACGGAGTTATTACCTACCAGGACGACGTTATGATGATTTCCATCGAACTAGCTGGTTATTCTTGGCTAGACGCCGACAAGCTGCGTAAAGCGATGGGAAAGAAAATTCCCGAGGTGATGGAGGCTGAGAAAGGCAAACTCATGCAGGGTTTTTTGGAGTACGGAAAACTTTCTCAAAGTACAGCTGATCAACTTTGGCACCTTATCGAACCTTTTGCTGCTTACGGATTTAACAAGGCTCACGCTGCTAGCTACGGCCGCGTGGCGTATCAGACGGCGTACATGAAGGCCAACTTCCCGGTTGAGTATATGGCCGCCGTACTCACTGCCGACTCCGGCGACACCGAAAAGATTTCTGAAATTATTCACGAGTGTGAACGTATTGGCATCGAGGTACTACCGCCAGACATTAACGAATCTTATTCGGAGTTTTCCGTAATACCTGGTGAGAAAAAAATAAGGTTCGGTTTGACGACCATAAAAAACTTCGGTGAAGGTATCGCCGACGCCATCATTACTGAACGCAAGCAAAACGGCACTTTCACTTCCCTAACCGATTTCCTACTTCGTATCCACGACCGCAACCTAAACAAGAAGTCCCTTGAAGCCCTAATCAAGACTGGTGCCTTTGACTCCCTTGGTGAAGAACGTGGTCAGCTACTAGAAAATCTAGACAACCTCCTAGCCTTCAACAAAGAACAGATGGCCGGCAAAGAAGCCAATCAAGACTCTCTCTTTGGTGGATTGGAAACCAGCATCAACGAACTCATCCTTACCCCAGCTGAAGACGCCAGCAAGGAACAGAAGCTTATTTGGGAGAAGGAATTACTTGGTGTCTATGTGTCTGGCCATCCACTCGACCAATTCCTCGACGAAATAAACAAACGCACCCTGATTGGTGATATCAAACGTGCGGTTGAAGAAAAACAAGAAATCCCATTAGTTAAAATGAAGGGCGAGCTAGTAACTGCCGGTATGATTGAGACAGTGAAAGAATTGCTAACCAAAAAAGGCGACCGCATGGCTTTTGTAACACTATCCAACCACACCCACAGCATAGAGATGGTCACCTTCCCAGAAACCTACCAAAACAACAAAGACCTGCTCGTTCCTGGTACTTGTGTCGCCATCAAAGGTAAGCTCAGCATCCGCAACGATGAACCAAGTATCCTAGTAGACAAAATCAAAGCCCTGGCTCCGAAGCAGGAATCAATTCCCGAATAAGTTACCCCCCCACGTTCTTTTATCACCCTCTTGCCACTTCTGTACTCTCTTTTGTCACCCCTGCGGAGGCAGGGGTCCAGGTCTGTTACTATTACCTATATGCAATATTGTGTATACATACTTGCCAGCAAGCAAAATGGCACGTTATATACAGGCGTTACAAATGATTTGAAACGCCGTGTATCGGAACATAAAAGTAATATCAACCCCGGATTCACTCAGAAATATAGTGTCCACACACTTGTTTATTATGAATGCACAGATGATATTGAGGCAGCATTGAGTCGGGAGAAAGCTTTAAAAAAGTGGAAACGGGCATGGAAACTAAAGCTGATTGAGACCAACAACCCAAAATGGAGAGATCTATTTAAAGATTTATAGTGGCTGAATTCCCTTCTTACAGAAGCTGTTCAGGTTGCCTAGTATTTTTGTCCATGTATTCCAAAAATACTAGGCAACCTCTTGCGGAAGTCTCCCAGACTTCCTCACCTCCGCAGGAATGACAGTAGGGGCGGCTTTGTCACCCTTACTCTCTTGCTACCTCCCCACACCATCTTCTGCTACCCCTGCACACTTCCTATCACTCCCACACTATCCTCTATCACCCCTGCACCCTCCTTGTCCACACCCGTACCCTCTTTTATCACCCTTAAACTCCCTTTTGTCACCCCTGCGGAGGCAGGGGTCCAGCGGACTTACGTAAAATGTACAGTTTCTGTAAAAAAGGTCTACAAAGGAAATACAGTCGCAGCTTTGCTGCTCTTTATTTCCTTTGACATTTTTTCATAGACAGGTAGTATTTAAGGATACAGAGATTGTGATGGCTACCAACCATCGGCACGGCGGCGAAGCCGCCGTGCGAAGAAACCCTCTTCCTAATCTGACCAAACAAAGTGTCACTTGGGGGTCAGACCCCCAAGTGGAAGCCCGGTGGAACCGCGGTCATTAGATCGTCCGAGCAAAAACACGACTTCGTCGTATTTTTGCTCGGACGTTTTATTTTTATCAACCATATTAATGACACAATTAATTGTACAATTAATCACCCAATTAATTATCTAACTGACTATGAAAGACAACGAACAACTAGCAGCCAAACGTCACACACTCGCCCACCTTCTAGCGGCAGCTGTTTTGGTAGACTACCCACAAGCCAAACTAACCCTCGGCCCGGCTGTCGACAACGGTTTCTACTATGACATCGACTTTTCTGCTGGCGAAACACCAGGCGATGACGACCTTAAGAAAATCCAGAAAAACATGAAAAAAATGCTCGGGCAGTGGACCAGCTTCGAACATCGTGAGGTCTCTCCAGCCGAAGCGCGTGAAATATTTAAAGACAACCAATTCAAGCTTGAGCTAATTGACGAGATTGCAGAGAAGGGCGAGACCATCACCCTCTACACCGCCGGAGCCGGCACCAAAGCCGAATTCACCGACCTTTGTCGTGGCGGTCACAGCGAAAACCCAACCGAGGAGATTCCTGCTGACAGCTTCAAGCTCGACAAAATCGCTGGTGCGTATTGGCGTGGAGACGAAAAGAATCCAATGCTTACACGCATCTACGGCTTGGCATTTGAAACGGCTGAAGAACTTAAAGCCTACGAAACTCAACTCGAAGAAGCCAAGAAGCGCGACCACCGCAAACTTGGTAAAGAGCTTGGGCTATTCTCCTTCTCCGAACTGGTTGGACCAGGCTTGCCTTTGTGGTCACCTAAGGGCACCATCCTGCGCCAGCAGGTAGATGCCTTTGTGCAAGAATTACGCAAAGAAAAAGGCTATCAATCTGTAGCTATCCCCCACTTGGCTAAGAAAGCTTTATACGAAACATCTGGTCACTGGCAGAAGTACAGTGAAGACCTATTCAAGGTCCATGCTAAAGAAGGCGACGATCACGAAGAGTACGTCCTCAAGCCAATGAACTGCCCTCACCACACACAGATATTTGACTCAGTTCCCCGCTCGTACAAAGAGATGCCTCAGCGCTTTGCCGAGACCACCATGGTATACCGAGCCGAACAGTCTGGAGAATTGTCTGGACTCACTCGCGTACTTTCTATCACTCAAGACGATGCGCACGTTTTCTGTCGTGAGAATCAACTACGTGACGAAATTGAAGCCATTTGGGATATTGTTAACACCTTCTACGGTGCTTTCGGCTTTGAACTTAAAGTACGACTATCCTTCCATGACCCAGAAGAGCCAGAGAAGTACTTAGGCGATGAGTCTGTATGGCATGAGACCGAAGGTCTCATGCAGCAAATTGCCAAAGAACGCGGTGCAGATTATTTCATTGGTCTTGGTGAAGCTGCTTTCTACGCACCGAAGGTAGACTTCATGGCTACCGACTCAATCGGTCGTACTCATCAAGTGGCCACCATCCAGTTGGACCGTCTATTACCAGAACGTTTCAATCTCTCTTGCGTCAACGAAAACGGCGAAAAGGAACGGGTAGTAATGATCCATGCAGCAATAGCTGGTTCGTTAGAGCGATTTATTGCCGTACTTATCGAACACCTAGGCGGTAATTTCCCACTGTGGATGTCTCCAGTTCAGGTAGCAGTGATTCCGGTGGCAGACGTACACAATGAATATGCGCGCGAAGTTGCAGGGAACTTACGCACAGCAGGCTTGCGCGTAGACCTAGACGATTCCAAAGACTCTATGGGTAAGAAAATCCGCAACGCCAAAAAAGACAAACTTCCTTACTTCATCGTTATCGGTGACAAGGAAGTAGCTGAAAAAACCGTAACACTAGAAGGTCGTGATGGCGAATCAGAAGTTCTAACCCTAGCAGAACTAACCGAAAAACTACAAGACGAAGTAGTAACAAAAAAATAAACTAGGGTAGAGTAGGCACGAAAAACCGCCCCCTTCGGGGGCGGTTTTTCGTGCCTAGCCTAAGCTAAGCTTATCATTCACTTAAGCAAGCAGGCTTTCCAAGCGAGATAGGTTTAGTACCAACCATCCATTTTCAATCGGGAAGGTAGCGTTAGCCTTATCAATTGCTGCCTTCAAAGCTTCCTCAGCGTTTTCGTTGTTACCAAAAGTATTTACCAGGTAACGAAGAGCATCGGTAGAAAGTAGCACCTTGTGTGAGTGTGCAATGTTTTCAAGATTAGCAAACTCTGCCTCAGTCTCATCAACTGTCTCGGCGACAGCATTAGTATAGTCGACTACTGGCGCAACCGGTAGATTATTCGGTACGGTAGCGGTAGCAGCTGAAGCTACATAAGCTTCCACCTCGTTCGCAACAGTGTCGTTTTCGACACTAACATCGCTAAATGATGTCTTATTGCCATGAGCACCAGCCAATGATACACGACCAAGTGTGTCGCGCTTGATAACAAATACGTATGCAACGTATAGTGCCCAAGCGGCCAATAGTGCGTAGAAGATTAGAGTTAGCGCAGGACCAGCCTCAAATCCAGTGTATGGCACCTGTGTTAGAGAGATACCAGCCACACGAGGAGTCTGACTGCGGGTAGAAGAAACATAAATGTTGTCAGCTACTTTTACCCTCACATCACACTCAATTTCGTCACTACCGCGCTTTGCAATCAGAGTATAGTTTGTATCCTCGGTTGGATTGACGCTCAAATTGCTATCCATATCGCTTCGGTCGTTACTCTCTAGCAACACATTACCATTATCATCAACAAGAGTTACCTTATTAACATGTGAAGTATTCCAACGTAGTGATACTCTCTGACCAGGGTCAATATTGCGGTCAGAAGCATACAGAGCACAGTATGGTGAGTTGTCACCACCACCACTCGTAGTGCTGATAGACACTGGACATGACACAGAAGTCTCCGCATCGGAAATAGTTATATGGTAGGTAATATCGTCATTTACAGTAACGGTTCGGTTACCAGTAAGACTTACAGATCCAATACCGTGGTCGATAGACGCTCCGGTTACATTTCCAGTTGATACCCAGTTCAGCACAACGCTATCACCAGGATTTACAGAAGTATCAGAAGCAGTGAAGCTAACATCAGAACAAGTTAGACCATTTGTCTGTGGTGTACCAACGGTAACATTGGCCACACAAGTTTTTGCGTTACTGCCGTCCACATTAGAAGCAGTTAGGGTGTAGGTGGTATTGTTGGTTACATGTACAGACTTAGAACCATCTGCAGCTACTGTACCAACTCCATTGTCGATTTTCACCAAACCAGCGTCGGTAGTCTCCCAAGTAAGGACAGTATCACCACCACCGTATGGAAGTGAGGTTGGTGAGGCAGAGAAAACATCACAACTAGGGGTTGGTGTATAAACACAAGAACCATCTGCTTCATTTGCTTGAGAGTTGTAGTTACTTGCATCAGGGTCAGTACATCCAGGGACCTTTTTATATACAACGACTTCATCTGAACAAGTACCTCCTGCATTTTCAGCAGTAAGCTTGAACACATCTTTGTTGTACTGTGCATCAAAGGTGTATGTAGCAGTACCGGTCTTCTCTACGTGATAACCGTTGATGTATGCATTGGTTGTACCGGTTGAGGTAACCTTCCATGTAAGGGTGTACTTCTGACCATCCACTACATATGAGAGGTTAGTCGAAATATCACACTTTGGAGGGTTTGGGGTGTTGTCTACGTCATCGTAGATAATAACAACGTCACCACCTCCCGTAGAACCACCACCACAACCTGTACAGCCAGTACCGCTGTTGTCAGTCATGTACGCAGAAGCAATATTGACTACAGGAGAAAATGCAAAAACACCGAGTGCAATAACAAGAACGCTTGAGAAAATTGAAATTTTAGTAAGAGTATTCATAATATTTTTTAGTTTATACCTACACCGAATTGCTTCGGAATGGAAAAGTTGTGTGTACAACTACTCTATCCAAGTCAATTTGGAAAAGGTGTTTAGGAGAGCGATATGTATAATTACATTCGCTCTCCTAGGCTCCACAGCCTATTTAAAGAACTGGTCACAGAGGCTTCGGATCACGCCAGTCAACTCGCCAACTTCCATGATAGAAGTGGTTAATAAAACGGCGACCGACAACGACTTCGTCGGGGTAGTCCCAGTGAAGCTTGCCATCCGTGCCGATGAAGCACACCGACGGTTTCCCGTACGGGGAAATATGCACCGCACGAGGGTCCATGCAGTAGACCGTAGTGTACGAACCGTTTTCAGGTCCGATCACGCAACGCTCGACCCGCCACACAGGAATCGGTTGATTCCCCGTCACGGCCGTCGGTTGGTTGCAGTTAGGTTCGCATGCCTCTGCGGCACCCGCCAACAGCCCGAAGGCGAAGGCAAGAAAGATTTTCTTCATTTCGTACTCCCTTCAGTGAGTCGGCGGCGGGGTGTCCGTCGTCGGTGTGGTGTCAGCGGGGATGTCCCCGCCGCCGCCACGGTGGCGGGTGATGATCCGCACCGTGGCAGCGCCACAGACGTCGTGGTTTGTATTGTGGGTGGCGTTGTGCGTCACGCGCACGTCGCCATTGATAAATGCCCGTGTCACAACACGGCCATCGGCCGCGTTGTGGGAAACCGGGCGTACCCGGTTTTTGCAAACCGCATCACGATCAAGGGCAATTTCATGCCCGTCGGCCGTTTCCAGCACGACGGTACCACCGGCAAAAGCCGGCGCGGCGACAGCCAGATGAACGAGCGGCTCAAGCGGATCATCGAGCTCCTCGAGAAGATGTCCCAGCCGAAGCACACCCCGCCGCGGACGCCGGATGACGAGGGGATGTAGCCCCCTCCAGTTCGACCTCGAGGCGAC
>JBNKMC010000009.1:0-17130 GCA_050292865.1 Minisyncoccia bacterium
AGCTATAGGCGGATATTGCCTTAATATTATACTACACCAAGGTACTACTTTCACCCGAAGTGGACAAAAGCCGTAAAAATATAACATAAACTGCAAAAAAATCTACAATTTTAACCTAACCTCCGAGTGTCCACTTCTCTAGAGCTAAGTCGATATCAACGAGACCTGCATGAC
Source organism: Minisyncoccia bacterium (assembly GCA_050292865.1). GTDB lineage: Bacteria > Patescibacteriota > Minisyncoccia > Phycocordibacterales > UBA918 > OLB19. The sequence goes on from JBNKMC010000009.1 coordinate 175, forward strand.
CATCGTGATAAACCTCTAACAAGTCACGAGACAATTTCTCTAATTCTCCCGGCTTGAAGGCGCTCAGAGCTCGCTTGGCTTTGCTGTACGGGAAGTCTTTCATACCAGCTTCTTCGGCGTTGTTGGTTGTAGCCGCCAGGCGTAGTGTCTTCAACTGCCACCACAGAGTGCCGATGATTTCTTCTTCCGACAAACCGGCTTGTTTGGCTTCTTGTAGTAAAAGCCAAAGAGTTTTTTTATCTTTTCGCGAGAGTGCGTCTGCCATGGCAAAGACATTAAAACGCTCTACCTTGTCACCCTTGAGCTCGTCCATGCTTTCGGCGTACTTTTGGTACTGTTTTTTAGGTGCGGCAAGCAGAGCTTCCTCGAGCACTACAAAAGTATTTGGCGACTCACTCAAAGCCTCTAGACTTTCTTTCACCTCCTCATCAAATTCCTTGTTGCCGCTTGGTGTATCTAGCACGTACATTTCCTCTCCCCCAAAAAGAGACGTCGCCCCAGCCGCATCAGACAATATCCCTGGCACATAAACATCACCGTCGATAAAAGTAACTGTCACACCAGCAGACTCCTTCTCACCCACAAAGTCAAAAGCCGCTTGTCTCACTTTCACCGTATCATTTCCGAAATAAACTTTTATCATAAATAGAATTAAAAAATGTCAGTTTAAAAGTTTATAAAATCTTAACTAGAGTACTTCTCCATATTCAACCAGTCTGAACCTGTCTTTGTATCAACAATAATTGGCACGCCCTTATCATCTCGGCCATGGTCCTTTAAAACGTTTTCCATTAGTTTCTTCAATTCTGGTACTACTTCATCCAACTTATCTTCCTTGACCTCAAAGACAAATTCATCATGAACTTGCAGGAGGATACGCACATCATCTTCTAACTTCTCTCGCTTGATGTAGTTATAAATATCCACCAAAGCCAAGCGCATCATATCCCCTTCTGTTCCCTGCACAGGTGCGTTGATGGCCATACGTTCTGCCGCTGCGCGGATAAAGGGTGCGTTGGAATTAATACCCGGGAACTGACGACGACGACCAAACATGGTTTCGGTGTAGCCGGTTTTGCGAGCAAATTCTTTGGTTTCTTCAAGATACTCAGCCAGACGTGTAAAGGTATTGAAATACGCGTTGAGGAATTCCTGCGCCTCTTCTCTGGTTGCGTCCTCCCCTAGGTTGGTACGCAAAGCGTTAACTCCCATACCATAAAGAATACCGAAGTTAATCACCTTGGCTCGACGTCTCATGTCACTGGTCACTTCCTCTTGAGCCACTCCAAAGACACGTGAAGCAACTCCAGCATGAACATCTTCTCCATTCTTAAAAATCTCCATTAGATTGTAGTCTTCCGAGAGAATCGCTGCCAAACGTAACTCTACCTGTGAGTAGTCCATGGCCACCAGCTGGTACCCCTTATCCGTGACAAACGCACCGCGTATCGCTCGCCCCTCTTCGCTACGCACTGGAATATTTTGCAAGTTTGGATCCTTGCTGGCAAAGCGGCCAGTAGCAGTACCGGTCTGGATGAAGGTGGTGTGCAGACGGCCGTCTTCACCAACCATCTCTGGTAAGTTGTCGATGTAAGTGGAAAGTAATTTTTGCAATTCACGGTAACGAAGAATTTCCGCAATAATCGGATGGTCTTCTCTCATCTTCTCCAGCTCACTCTCGCGAGTAGAGCGTTGACCGCCGGAAGTCTTCTTGGCGTTCTTGGGCTTCAGACCGAGCTTGTCATACAGCACATCACCCATCTGCTTTGGCGAATTGATATTAAACTCCTCACCAGCGGCTTCCCAAATATTCTTCTCTAGTTTGTCGAGTTCTTTGTGGAGTTTAACCGAAAGTTTTTTTAGATAATCTTTGTCTAGAATAACACCGGTTTCGTTTACCGACTTTATTACCGGTATCAGCGGCTTTTCTATTTCTTCAAAGACACTGTAAACACCAGTGTTTTTTGCTTCTTCTTCTAACCTCTGGAGAATTTCTTTAAAATCGGTAAGACCAAAGTACGAACGACCGTAATCGATAATATCTTCGAAAGATGAGTTGGTGCGGTCACTTTCGAGCAGCCATAGCAAAATAGCGGCAATGGTCAGATCTTCATCACTTACCTTTGCTGCCACTTGGTCGATATCAATATCGTCTACCACCTCCAACATATTCTTTACTCGAGCTGATAAGGTACGGAAGCCAAGCTCGCTAAAGAGGTTGAGAATGTCTTCTGGGTCGAGCTTCTCCTTCCAGGTGTGTTCTGGCACTTTATAAATAACCGGCGCATCGATGCGGATGGTGGCTAGCATTTTAGAAAATTGTGCTTCTTCTTCGTTATCTTTAAGTAGATTGATGATGCGCGGTTTGATACCAACATCGACAAAATCCTGCTCAGACTTTTTGAGCTTTTTGTAAATGTTTTCTATGCTACCGAATTCGGTAACAAGAGTGGTGGCGGTCTTTTCACCAATACCAGCTATGCCTGGGATGTTATCAGACGGGTCGCCACGCAAGCCCTTGTAGTCGGGAACGAGCTTGGGTAAGAAACCGAAACGCTCTTTCACGGCCTTTTCGTCATACATGATGGTGTCTTTAATACCCTTCTTGAGGGTATACACTTGCACGCGTTTTTTGTCGACACACTGCAAAGTATCCATATCGCCTGAAGCAATAATGACGGTTAAATCTTTTTCGTCGGCCAACTGGTGTGCGATGGTTCCGAGCAGATCATCAGCCTCGAAGCCAGGTTGTTCAAAGATAGTAATACCAAAAGCCTCGAAGATATCACGTGAACGGATGATTTGTTTAACCAGTTCGTCGTCGGTTTTTTTACGTCCATTTTTGTAGCCTTCGAAAGCTTCGTGGCGGTAGGTTGGTTCTGGCAAGTCGTAACAAGCGGCGATGTAGTCGGGTTTAAGTTCTTCTACTATTTTAAGTAGCATGGCCACCACACCATAAAGCGCGCCGGTTGGTTCTCCCCTAGGAGAAGCAAAGTCGGGCAAGGCATGGTAGGCGCGGTGCAAAATAGCGTGAGCATCCAGTAGCACCAATGTCTTTTTATCTTTGGTTGATTGTTTTTCCTTTGACATTTTAGTTTTCATCTTTAACGGTTCGGTTCTCTCCATCCATCATGAAATACAAATGTAGTGTGTTTTCTGGCAACAACTCACTAATATTCTCTGCCCATTCTATACAAATGATATTACCTCTATCAGCCAGGAGCGCGTCAAAGCCAAGTGGTCTCATTTCGTCGATGTCTTCTATTCGATACGCATCAATGTGGATTAAGGTGTCCCAGTTTTGTTCTAATAGTTCGTAACCTTTCATTATGACAAAGGTTGGACTGGTAATAGACTCGGTAACACCAAGAGACTTGGCGAGAGTCTGAGTGAAGGTTGTCTTCCCAGCACCCAAGTCACCGTGCAAAGCTAGAACTGCCGCACCGGTTTCTATCTGCCCTAGCCTGCCTAAAACATCTTCTGCTAAAGGCATCAGGTCTGACACTGTCTGTAGTTTCCATTCCATAAGTTAGTTGCATTGTACCATTTTCGGTCGCGGGCGGGAAAAGCTTCGCTTTTCCCGCCCGCGACCTGCTACAATATTGGTAAACATGGTCCAGTTCGACGACAGCTTTAGCCAAAAAAAGTTAGACGCCCTTCGCCTTCAAGAGGAGGAGGATTTGTTGCGAGCATTGGCCGCCCAATACGGTTATGAATTCATAGACCTGCGCGGTACATACATTAACCCTTCTGCACTACGATTGGTTGACGAATCAATTGCACGAAATGCCAACGTACTAGCCTTCGAACTCAACCGTAAAACTATTTCACTAGCGATTCGTAATCCAAACGACCAAAAAACCAAAGCGGCTGTGCAACAGCTGATAGACCAAGGCTACGAGGTGCGTATTTTTATGACCTCCAGCGCTAGCCTAGAACACGGCTGGCAACGCTACGCAGACCAAAAAGCTACCACAGCAGTAAAGCATGGTGCGCTCGACATCGATACTGAGAACATCACAGCCCAGATGCAAAAACTAAAGACGCCTGAAAACGTGTCTGAATATATCCTCAGTATTCGCACCTTAAATAGCGCCCGCCGTATCTCCGAAACACTCGAAGCCATCTTTGCCGGTGCTCTATCTCTTGGTGCTTCTGACGTCCATATCGAACCGGAAGAAAATGGTATTCGCCTACGCTACCGCTTAGACGGTGTCCTTCACGACATCATAGACCTAGACCGCAGTATCTACGAACGTCTCATCTCCCGCCTCAAGCTACTCTCCGGCATGATATTAAATATCAAAAACGAGGCTCAAGACGGACGCTTCACTTTCTCTACCGCCGACCGCGACACTGAAGTGCGTTCTTCCATCATCCCCGGTGCTTCTGGTGAATCGATGGTAATGCGTCTTCTGGACCCGACCTCTGCTAGTTTCCGCATGGACACACTTGGTCTTAATGCCGCTCTTTATAAGGTAATGGAAGAAGAACTAAAACGACCTAATGGTCTTATCATCACTACTGGTCCAACCGGTTCCGGAAAAACCACCGCTCTTTATGCCTTCTTGCAAACCATCCACAAGCCAGGAGTGAAGATAATCACCATCGAAAACCCAGTTGAATACAAGCTGGACAATATCGTCCAAACCCAGGTCGAAGACGACTACACTTTCGCCGATGGACTTAAGGCTATTTTGCGACAAGACCCGGACATCATCATGGTTGGCGAGATTCGTGACCGTGATGTGGCGGAAACAGCCATTCACGCCGCTCAGACCGGTCACTTGGTATTTACCACCCTACACACCAACAGCGCGGTTGGAGCCTTCCCACGACTAATGGACCTTGGAGTGGATAGTCGAATACTTGGAGCTTCGGTCAACATCATCCTTGGACAACGTTTGGTGCGTGTACTTTGTGACCAGTGTAAAGTACCCCACACAGCAAACGCCGATGAAGCCAAGTTAATCAGAAACATCCTCACCACTCACCCCGCCCCACCAGAGGTTGGTAATGAAATAACTATTTATGAAGCAACTGGTTGTGACGCCTGCAACCAAACTGGCTTTAAGGGTCGCCAAGCTGTCTTCGAAGCCATCCGCATGGACAAAGAGGTGGAAGAAGCTGTTATCGAAGACTCACGCGAACACGTCATCCTAGAGGCAGCCCGCGCGCAAGGCATCCCCACTATGGCCGAAGATGGAATTGATAAAGTTATTAAGGGCATTACTTCACTCACAGAGCTGGAACGTGTAGTAGATTTAACAGAAGGTAGACGCGGTACTAAAGAAGAAAAACCAGCAACCGACGAAGAATTTAATTCACATATTGTTTAGAAGATTGTATAAGTTAGAAAAAACACGGCATGCCTATAGGCATGCCGTGCTTTTTCTCCTCGGTCAAGAGTTATTTTTTCTATCTTATGATATAGTCGGTAGCAAGTTAAGTGATTGACTTATCAGTCCTTTGTCAGAAGTAGTTTGTTTCAGTAGATAACCCTCTAAACAAAACTTCCGCGAAAGAAGTGGATACTGTACTAAGGAAGATCGCAGCGCACTCATTCAAAGATGAGTACCACGAAACCCTCGCAGCAGCAGCCTTTTGTTGTTTAGAGGGTTATACACTGAAAAGTTAAACCTCTCTACAAAATAGACATAAATAAATGCGCACTAAAAATGCGCTTTTATTTTTATTTCTACCGAATAGATCATGCTCGGCAGAAACTGCCAGAGCTAGAGAACGAATTAACAATATACTAGCACAATCTATATAATTGTCAAGCTCATTTGCAGGATTTGATTATTTTTTAATTGGGTAACAACTAGCTTGAGTTGCAAGAGGTTCTCTACCCTTTTCTGCGGTACAATATACCTAATATGAGTGATCAGGAAGCAAACAACCAAACCTTTAGTCGCGATGGGGCCAGCAACCTCGACCAGACTTTGCGTCCACAAAGTTGGGAGGAATATGTTGGTCAAGCTAAGACCAAAGAGAACCTTCGGATTCTTCTAACTGCCGCTCGTGAGCGAGGGCATGCCGCTGAACACATTTTGCTTTACGGTCCACCAGGACTAGGCAAGACAACCTTGGCTCATCTTATCTCCAAAACCCTTGGTACCAACATGCGCACTACCAGCGGTCCGGCCATTGAACGAGTGGGTGACTTGGCAGCCATCCTCACCAACCTCTCCCCTGGCGATGTGCTGTTTATCGACGAAATCCACCGCCTGAGCAAAAGTATCGAAGAAGTACTTTACCCAGCCATGGAGTCTGGCGTACTAGACATCATTATCGGCAAAGGACCATCGGCGCGCACCGTACAGCTAGAACTACCACCGTTTACTCTTGTCGCTGCTACTACCCGCATCTCTCTTCTCTCTTCCCCACTTCGTTCTCGTTTCTCTGGTGGTACTTTCCGTTTGGAATTTTATAAAGAAAATGAAATAGCCAATATTCTTTCTCGCTCAGCCAAACTTTTAGGAATCGAGACTGAGGGTGAAATAATGAACGACATCGCTTCGCGATGTCGTGCCACACCCCGCACCGCTAACTACCTTCTCAAGCGCTGTCGTGATCTAGCTCAGCTAGAAGGTGGTTCTCTCACCCCGGAAATCGTCGAGCGTACCTTTGGTCTCTTAGAGATAGACCCACTAGGATTAAACGCCCCCGACCGCGCCGTCTTAGAAGCTATTATCAATAAGTTTGGTGGTGGTCCAGTAGGGCTCAATACCATTGCCGCCGCTACTGGCGAAGAGCAATCAACTATCGAAGACGTGATAGAGCCGTACCTTATCCGCCAAGGACTCCTCGAGCGCACCCCTCGCGGCCGCGTCGCCAGCGCTACAGCCTATGGACATATTCAAAATTTATAGTTAACCTAAACAAACTAACGATATTTAACATGAGTGGACATAATAAATGGTCAAAGATCAAACACAAAAAGGCTGCTACCGATGCGGCTAAGAGCAAGATTTTTAGTAAGCATGCAGCTGTGATTGCTATGGAATCACGCAAGGCTGGTGGAGATATAAACTCACCAGGACTAGCAGCTGCTATTGAACGCGCCAAGAAGGACTCGATGCCAAAAGATAATATCGACCGGGCTGTAACCAAGGGTTCTGGCGCTGGCGGTAACGCTTTGGAGGAAGTTATGTTTGAAGGCTATGGTCCTGGTGGTGTGGCGATGCTTATCCAAGCCGTAACCGATAATAACAACCGCACCTCTTCAGAAGTACGCCATGCCTTCACCAAGAGTGGGCTAGAGATGGGTACACCAGGAAGTGCTGCCTGGGCCTTTACCAAGACTACCGACGGGTATATACCAACTACACCGATGGACTTAGATGACACTACGGGCGAAAAACTTGCTGAGTTTATCGAAAGATTGGAAGAACTTGATGATGTTACGGAAGTCTTTACTACCGCTGATACACCAGACCTAGAAACGGAAGTCTAAAATGAACGAACTGCTGTGTTGAGCTGCAAAAATAATTTTCATCGTACAATCTAGTACGTCTCAAGTTATTTTTATTGCTCGCCCGGCATTTCACTTCATTTTAAACTTTCGAATACACCTCAAGAAAATTTCTTTGTTTGCCTCGTTACTCATTTAATTTTCAAGGTCTGGAACCAAAAGAATAAACTGATAATCAAAACGACACAGAAAAAGCCAGCAGGAAGCGAAGCTTCCTGCTGGCTTTTTTCATGTAGATTTTTGGAGCTTAAAATGGTAGCCTGTTGCACAGTTCTTCACAAAAAAACGAGGTGAAAAATGAGAGACAATATACCCAGACCTGACTACCTACCCATTGAGCAGCTCATCGATTTGATTGATGAACCAAACAGGACTTGTTGTCATAAGATTCTTAAAGATAATCGTGGACTGTTTGAAAAGGCTCGAGGTTCAACAAACAACCATCAAACCTGGAAGGGTGGTTATATCGACCACATCACAGACGGAATGAATTATGCTCGTCATCTTTATTATTTTGACGTTTCATTTGGTCGCCGCATACCTTTCTCGATTTCTGATGCGCTTCTGGTATTTTTCCTCCACGACTTGGAAAAACCATGGAAGATCAAGTTGGATGCTAACGGCAAAGCAACCAAAAATATAACAAAACTTGATGCCCACGAGTTCAGAAAGGCAAAAGTCGAAGACTATGGCATCAAACTTACACCCGAACAAGAAAATGGGTTTAAGTATGTCGAAGGCGAACTAGATGATTACACAAACAAAAGGCGGGTAATGAATGAGCTAGCCGCTTTTTGTCACAAAGTTGATGTCTGGTCTGCCCGCGGTTGGTACGATTACCCCAGGAATGACGAGGACGGGTGGTTTGGAGCTCAGAAATTCCGCATCACCTAAACAGCCAAAACCCCGCGAAGGAGCCCTGCTTCATTGTGGGGCTTTTTCATTAGAAATTACTTATTACATTATAATTTCTGGCTTATGCTTTATAATTTACAGATATGAAAGTACTGGCAGTCGACCCGGGGTATGACCGGATGGGGGTAGCAGTAATTGAGAAAGAAACTGGCAACAGCCAAGAGACTCTTCTCTTCTCAACCTGTATCGAAACCGACAAAAAAGCTGAACTGGATGACCGACTTTTCGAGCTTGGGCAAGCTTTTAAAAAACTTCTAAAAGAACATCAGCCAGATGTAGTTGGTATTGAAACCTTATTCTTTAATAAAAATGTTAAGACCGCTATTGGGGTGGCTCAAGCTCGAGGAATCATTATGTTTCAAGCTCGTGAGGCCGGTGCTGTAGTCAAAGAATTTAGTCCACAAGAAATAAAGGTGGCTATTACCGGCTATGGCAAGAGTGATAAGATGGCAGTTATAGACATGGTAAAACGTCTAGTAAAGAACGCTCCGGATAAAGCCCTTGACGATGAGTACGATGCAATTGCTATTGGTGTAACTACACTTGCACACCATCGCTAGGTTAGATAAAATCTGCGACAACAAAAATAAAAATCAAGACTTGCAAAGATTGCAAATTTTGTTAAAAAATTAGTATTAAATATTTTATATTAGTAAAAACGTATGACATTTTTCACCGATACAATCAATGAAGACGAACTTAATGAAGACGAGGAGTCTGAACTATCCGACGATGAGGTTGATTTGGGAGATGATGTATTAGACGAAATGTCTGACGGCGATGACGCAGATGATGAGACCGAAGGATTTGGTCTTATCGATGAAGATGAAGACGATGATGAAGATGAAGATGAAGACGATGATGACGATCCAGAACTAGAAGACGATGCGGAAGATGTAGACTACGACCGCTTCGACGATGTAGATGAGATGTAAACAAGGATTATAAAAGACGGCGCCCTACGGGCGCCGTCTTTTATAATCCTTGTTTACCCACCAATCTCCAATACACACAACTTCTTCTTCCCTCTTTTTAGAATCGCTACACTATGAGCAAAGCTTGTATCCTCAACTACCGCATCAATGGAAGTTATTTTTGCTCCTGAGAGTTCTACCGCACCATCTTCGATAAATGTCCTAGCTTCGCGCTTGCTGCTGGCCAACTCAGAGCCGACTAATACATCTACCAGCAAGTCACCAACAGAAACTTTGTAAGTAGGCGCGTTTTGTTTAAGAATCTCAACCTCCTGTTCTGTTAGACTTTCGAGCTTTTCACCACCAAAGAGAAGCTGGCTGACTTTTTCCACTGCCTTTGCAGTTTCTTTACCATGTACAAATGCGGTCACCTCATGAGCCAATCGTTTTTGTGCAGCACGTACTCCTGGATTTATCTGGTGCTCCTGTTCAATTGCTGCATTTTCTTCAAGTGGGAGAAATGTGAATATCTTGAGGTAGTCAATAACACTCTCATCTGATGTATTGAGCCAAAACTGATAGAACTGGTACGGGGAAGTTTTCTCAGGATCAAGCCAGATAGCATTCCCTTCACTCTTACCAAATTTCTTTCCAGTTGCTTTGTCGGTCACCAACGGCATAGTGAGTGCATATACCTCATCTCCAGTGCGGCGGCGAATATAATCAACACCCGCAATGATATTGCTCCACTGGTCAGAGCCGCCAATCTGTAAGTCACAGCCGTACTCTTGGTGGAGATGGTAGTAGTCATACGCTTGTAAAAGTGAGTACGAAAACTCAGTGTATGAAATTGAATTATCCTCAGTGAGACGATTTGCAACAATATCCTTTTTAATCATCGCATTCACGGTGAAGTGTTTACCAACATCACGCAAAAACTCGATCATTGAAAGCTGTGAAAGCCAATCGTGGTTATTTACAAATACAACACCTGGGGCAACAAAGCGACGAATACCTTGTTCCATTTTTTGTGCTTGCTCTGTAACCACCTCAGGAGCAACAAACGGTCGCTCTGCACTTTTCCCACCAGGGTCACCAATCATTGCTGTACCGCCACCCATAAGAAGAATCACTTTGTGACCATGATTCATAAGGTGATTAAGCAACATGTACGGCACTAAGTTACCAACATGGATTGAGCTTGCTGTTGGGTCAATACCGAGATATACAGTACGCTTCTCCTCGTCCAAAATCTTCCCAACTTCGTCAGTTGATGTTTGATAAATAAAACCACGTGCTTTTAGTTCTTCTGAAAGTTTCATAAGTAGATTTTTATGAAATAACTTTACTATCCTTGTTGCATAAAGTCCACAGCAAAGCTGCCAGACATATGCAACAAATAGTAAAACCGCCGGAGGGCAGTATTTTAGATAGAAAATTACTCGGTCCCACGCTTATGCTTGGGTAGTTTTACCACACAGATGGCCAAAGTATATATAGACACAACATGATACTATTGTTTTTATACTCCAATTACATCAATATTTATATGAAAAAAAAGATCACACGTTGGCTTAAAAAGCACTGGAAGGACGTCTTCATAGATGGCCTTATTGGTCTTGTTGTATTGGTAATGGTACTCACTGGAGCTTTATTTATCTGGGTTTCCACTCTGGACATTCCAGACCTTTCTTCTTTTGACCAAAGAAAGATTCTGCAGTCGACAAAAATCTACGACCGCACGGGAGAGGTTTTACTTTATGACTTACATCAAGATGTTAAGCGCACCATTGTGCCGTACGAAGACATTTCTTACTACATAAAAAACGCCACTGTTGCAATTGAAGACGACCAATTTTATCAGCACTGGGGTGTTGATATTAGAGCTATTTTCCGTGCGGCTATCACCAACCTGACTCAAGGTGACCTACTTGGAGGACAAGGAGGTTCAACCATTACTCAACAGGTGATTAAAAACTCAGTTCTACAAAACGAAAAGAAACTAACCCGCAAAATTAAAGAGGCCATCCTTGCTATCCGCTTAGAACAAGTTTTGAGTAAAGATGAAATCCTTGGTCATTACCTGAATGAGTCTCCTTACGGCGGAACTATCTATGGTGTCGAAGAAGCTAGTGAAGCTTACTTCGGCAAACATGCCAAGGATGTGTCTCTAACAGAAGCCGCTTATCTGGCTGCCCTTCCCCAGGCACCTACCTACCTTTCCCCTTATGGAAACCACCGTGACGCTTTAGACAAAAGAGCTCGCTTGGTACTTAAACGTATGCAAGTAAACGGTTTTATCACCCAGGAAGAGTACGATGAAGCGGTTAGTGTTGAGGTAGAGTTTCAACCGCAAGTTGTTTCGGGAATTCGTGCCCCTCACTTTGTTATGTACATTAAAGAACAATTGGTGGAAATGTACGGTGAGGACGCTTTAAGTGAAAAAGGGTTGCGAGTAATCACTACTCTTGACTGGGAAATGCAACAACAGGCTGAAGAGATTGTTAAACGAAAGTCTTTTGAAAACGCTGATAAATACAATGCCAGCAATGCCGGACTGGTTGCAATTAACCCTCAAGACGGTGATGTCTTAACCATGGTAGGTTCACGCGACTATTTTGATGAAGAAATAGACGGTAACTACAACGTAACCCTAGCCAACAGACAGCCCGGATCTTCTATAAAGCCGATTGTTTATGCTTCTGCCTTTAGTAAAGGATACAATCCAAGCACGGTGCTTTACGATGTCAAAACTCAGTTTGGTGCCAACTGTGCCGCTGATGACCAAAGCTCTGAATCACCTTGTTACTCACCAAGTAACTACAACCATAAATTCAAAGGACCTATCTCAATGCGTAATGCTCTAGCTCAATCTCTCAACATTCCGGCTGTAAAGACTCTTTATCTAACTGGACTTCGTGACGCTATTAGACTAGCTGGTGACATGGGTATTTCAACTCTTAATGACCCGGACCGACTTGGTCTTACTCTCGTACTGGGAGGTGGTGAAGTTAAACTCCTAGAACACACTGGAGCTTACGGAGTATTGGCAAATGAGGGTATTAAAGCCGACCGTCGCACCATCCTTAGAGTAGAAGACACGCAAGGAAATGTGATTGATACCTTTGAACCAAAAACACACCGGGTACTTGATAGACAAGTTGCTTTAGAGGTCAGTGATATTCTCTCAGACGATGAGGCGCGCTCTCCTTTATGGGGTCATCATTCTATCGTCTGGTTCCAAGACCGTGATGTGGCAGTGAAGTCTGGTAGCACCAACAACTTGGTAGACGCTTGGATTATGGGTTATACACCAGATCTGGCGGTGGGTGTTTGGGTTGGTAATAATGATAACGCACCAATGGGTGGTGGCTTGTCTGGACTTATTGCTACACCAATGTGGCGTGAGTTTATGAATATCGCCCTGCCTCTAGTGGAGCCACAGGAATTCTCTGAGCCGGATCCTATTCCAAGTGATATTAAACCAATATTGCGCGGTAGTGTGGTAGACGCCAGCACAATCATTAGCGATGTTAAAAAGAATAAAGGCTCTGAAGTAGATATAAACGACCTATCCGCTGGTATTCATAACATTCTACACTTCGTAAACAAGAGCGACCCGCTTGGTGAATATCCAACAAACCCGCAAAGCGATCCTCAGTACAACAACTGGGAGTATGCTGTACAAAAATGGCGGCTGGAAAATTTTACTTCGATGTTAAATAACCAAACGAACGAACCGGTAGTACAGTAGATAAAAAGTGGGGGGGCCGTAGGGCCCGCCACTTTTTCTCAACCTCTCCCCACTCCCCCAATCTAAATCCCTTTCTTATAAAAACTCTGCATATTACCTCTCGTTTGTTTGAAAACATTTAAAGAATAGTTTTTGGAGCGTTATCTACACCCAGACGTCCCTTCAGATGGGCTAAAATTTCCTCCTGGTGGATTTTTATCTCGGTTTTGATAATACCTGACACTCTTAGATTGATAGTCTTGTTATAGACGTTGTATTTGATATCAGTTGGTTCGATAGTTATATCTAAAACCTCATCTACCACTTCGCAAAAAGCCTTAACCACAGACGCTTGTGGGGCTTTTAAGGTATTTTTATATTTATCAAATAGATCTGATAGTTTTTTAATTCCTTCGCCACGCATGTTGCAATTTAAAATTTTAAAATGAAAAAGTAAATTTTTTTTTTACAATCCTTCATTGTTTTATTTTTTTCTTTTAGTTAGAGAAAGACAAATAAATAATTTGAGATGTACTGACTTGTATGAATAAATAAAATTTTGAGGAGATATCGTGGCGGGAGTGAAAGAATAAATTGAGTTGTACTAGGCTGTACGGTGAAAGTTATTCTTTCACTCCCAACAAAGATATAAACAAAAATTTTAACTATTTGTTCATAGGCATGACGAGGTAACGAAGTGTCGTATCATTAACCCCGCCCATCACCATCGGTCTTCCTAGACCAGCAAAGTGCATAACTAAACTATCATCGGTAATGTAATTTAGTGGCTCAGACAAATATCGTTGATTAAAACTAAGTGTTAACTCGTCACCTTCAGTTTGAGCATTGATTGATTCAGTAGTATTTCCCACTTCCCCACTATTGGCAGATATTGTTAATGAATTACCAGTCACGTTTAAAGTAACCTGTAAAAACTTATTTAAGAAAATACTGGTCTTACGGAAAGTATTTTGTAGATCCTGTTTAAGTAAAGTAGTGTGAGTTGAATATTCTTTTGGAATAATTTGTTCATAATCTGGAAACGAACCTGTAGTAAGACGAGAAGTAATATAAAGACCATCAGAAAACAATAAAGCACACTGATTCTCATTAACCATAAGTTCAACCTCATCATCTTTACTATCACATACACGAGCCAATTCGATAGCGTTCTTATAGGGAATCATTATTGAATCGTTTAAAATCACTCCTTTTTGCGGAACGGTTTTTTCCATTAGACGGAATGAGTCAGTCGCTACGAAAGTTAGAGTATGTTCTTTCTTTTGATTAATATAAACACTACCAAGTTCAGGCTTAATAGAAGAAACGCTGGCTGCAATGGCAGCAGTTTTAATTCCTAAAGAAAACAAATCCTTTTGTATTTTCTGCCCATTAGTTGAAATCTTTGGAATAGTTGGGAATTCTTCGTCCGGAATTGATTTGATACTAGTATTTGAACCATTACTTTCCACAAGAAGAACAGACTCTTCTACCCTAAGAGTAATTTCACGACTAGTAAGATAAGAAATAGTCTGAGTCAAAGTTGTAGCCGGTACAGCAATTTTTCCTTCTTCTTCTACCCTAGCTGACATGGTTGCTTCCAAACCAATTTCTAGATTAGTTGCTCTAAGTTGTAACTTGCTATCTTTAGCTTCAAGTAATACGCACTGCAATACCGGTAGAGTTGCATGTTTAGTGCTTATCTTTTGTGACAGTTCTAGTTGTTTTAGTAACTGTTCTTTGTCGATAGTGATGTGCATATTTATTTTTTGTTTTCCCTATTCTACTCTTTATTATTAGGGCTGTGGATTTGTGGAAATCTCAAATCTATGGCCTATTATTTATGTTTTTCTGCGTGGATAATTTTGAAAAACTGTTTATAGTAGATAGTTATTTTTCGGATAAGTGTGGGTATAAGATCTTTGGTTGATAGAAATGTGTATAAGTATTTTTTTAATCACAAGTTTTCAACAGCTGTCCTCCATTCTACACTAGCTATACCCACAGCAGAAGTGTTACTAATCATCATTTTATCTACAGTTTTATACACAGGTGATTGGGTGGGTGTAAACAACGACGACGGGTGCCGAAGGCACCCGTCGTCGTTGTTTATTTCAGCAGTAATCTAATCTGTGTAATTTCTTCTTCTAACTCAGTGTTGTCTTTTAACTCATTTTTAATTTTTTCGCAGGAGTGAATGACTGTAGTATGGTCCCTACCCCCTAGTTTCTGTCCAATTGCTGGGTATGAAACTTGGAAGTCTTCTCGGAGAATGTACATAATCAACTGACGCGGTTTAACAATCTCTTTACGGCGGGTTTTTTCGTAGATTGAGGTAGGTTCTACATCAAAGTAGCGTGCTATTTTTTCCACTACATCAGAAACAGCTAATGTCTTACGTGGTCGGGTGCTGTTTTTGATGATGGTCTTTACCTCATCTAGAGAAAGAGTGCGTCCCATAAGCTGTGACTGACACATTATGGTGTTTAGAGCCCCTTCTAGTTCACGGATATTGCCTTCGATGGTTTTTGCTAGGTGATCTACCACATCTTCAGACAAGCTAAGGCTGTTTTGAGCGGCTTTTGAACGTAGAATAGCAGCTCTAGATTCCATATCTGGAGCAGGAATATCCACAATCATTCCCTGTCCGAAGCGTGAGCGAAGTCGGTCTTCTAGTCCAGATAGTAAAGCTGGGTGAATATCGCTAGAAAAAACAATTTGTTTATTACTATCATGGAGAGCGTTAAACAAATGGAATAATTCCTCCTGAGTTTTTTCTTTATTAGCCAAGAATTGTACGTCGTCCATGATAAGAACATCATATTGACGATATTTATCTTTAAAATTATTGGCTGTGCCGTTTTGGAGGGAATTGAAATAATCTACAGTGAAACGTTCGCTGGTAACATAAAATACCTTTTTGCCAGCTTTCTTTAATTGGTTCCCTACTCCCTGGATGAGGTGGGTTTTACCATGGCCGGTCTTGCCGTAGATAAACAATGGGTTGTAAGAAATACCTGGTTTTTCACTAACTGTTTTGGCAGCTGTATGAGCCAGAGCATTAAATGGACCGATAACAAAAGTGTCAAAAGTGTATTTTGGGTTTAGGTTGTCGCTTTTGTTTATGTAGTATTCTTCCAGTGGAAGAGCAGCATTCACTGTCTGGGTTTTGCTACTTTCTTGTTTTTTGTCGTTTCTTTGTACCACTGCGTACTCGATACTGCGTACATGTGGAGTTAATTCACGAAGAGTCTTGAGGATAAGGGTTTGGAATTTGTCTTGTAGCCAATCGCGTACAAAAACACTGGGTACACCAATGGTTATTGTGCCGTCCTCAAGGGATACGATATGGGTGTCTTTAAACCAAGTTTTGAAGTTGGCGGGAGTAATAGAAAGTTCAATATTTACCAAAGCATCATCCCATAGTCTTTTCACATCAACTTGTTCAGTGTGGACAATATTGTTGGTAACTAGATGTGATTGAGTATTCATAGCAAGCCTTAATCAACTTAACAGTGCAAGCATTATACCGTCCTGGGGAAAACTGTAAACTTTTTTGCAAAAAAGCCAAAAAAATAAGGATGATTTTTTTGGCAAGCCCCCTAAAGCTGTGTATAAACTGTTAATAACTTTTTATGACTCTTCAGTATCAAATTTTTATAAAAATCACTTGCTATATGGTGTCATTTAGTGTAGATTAGAGGCCACTTAAATTTAAGACCATGACAAAAAGAACTTATCAACCAAGCAAGAAGAAGCGCATGACTACTCATGGTTTCTTGGTGCGAATGGCATCAAAAACTGGTGCTAAAGTACTACGCGCTCGTCGTCGTAAAGGACGCGCCCAGCTAGCGGTTAAAAAAGCTAAATAACCCAAGACAAGACAAAATTGGGGAGAAAAGAAAAGAGCGGTGGGG
>JBNKMC010000010.1:0-16014 GCA_050292865.1 Minisyncoccia bacterium
TAAGCTCTTCCTTACAAACGTGATTAATCGAAAAGGTATACCGTTAGATTTGCGTACTGAGAACGGATTTACACTAGCTCAAGAACAAGCACTTATCAGAGAGACTGAAGAAGCTAAGAAGAGTGCAAAACGTTTTGCCACGGTAGATGCTTTAATGAAGGATTTGGCTCGCTAGTGTATGAGATATGAGATTGTAAGAACTCGTCGCTTCAAAACCGCTTTTAAGAGAGTTAAACAATTACAGGGGTTTAAACAAGATGTTTTTGAAGAGGTTGTTGATGCACTCTCTGAGGGTAAAAAATTAAAGAAGGAAAGGAAAGATCATCAACTAACGGGGAATTTGAAAGATTTTAGGGAGTGTCATTTGGCTCCAGATATTCTTCTGGTGTATCAAATTGACGATGGGATTCTAGTTTTGACTTTAGTGAGCGTGGGTAATCATTCACAGTTATTTAAATAAAAAATTATAACTTCGTCTAGGTACCGCAGATATTTTAAACAACCAGCAAAAACACCCATTTAAATTGCAATTCAAATGGGTGTTTTTGGTTTTTTTGTATACCGTTGTCGGTTACGCCTTCTTTAGAAACTCGGCTTTGAGGGCGATGCCTTTGAGGCCGGGGCCGCTGCCCATGACGTGTTCGCCGTCGTCTTCAAGGCGGATGTTCTTTACTTTGGTGCCTTTCTTGATAACGGTTGAGCCGCCGCCTTTTACCTTGAGGTCTTTTACCACGATGACATTGTCACCAGCACGCAGGTCGTTGCCGTTGGCGTCTTTGATTGTTTCTTGATCCATGTTGTTTTTTGTTGAGGTCACATCGTACACCACAATGTGTTTTTGTTAAAGTAGGCTGCTGAATTTAAGACACATTTTAACGTATATTAAAATTTGCCTTTCGCTTGAGGTGATACAATGAAATGTATAGAAAAGGAACTTGAAACATTGCGTGACCGATTGGTCGGTACCGAGGCATTCTGGGTGGCTGCTATAAAACTGTGTGACGAATTAGTGATCAAGATCAAAGATGTTTTGCCGACCTTTGTGCGTTTTGCCTAAAGCAGCCTGCTATACTTTTTATATTAACAAAATGCACATAAATTGGCGGTGGTTTATATATGCAACACAACAATCATACAGGGCTCACTACTATCGAGGTACAAACGCGCCGAAAAAAGTACGGTCGCAATGAAATAAAGAAGAAGGAATACTCGTTGGCCCTTCGGACTTTGAAGAAATTATTTTCACCAATCCCACTTATGATAGAGGTGGCGCTTGTGCTGTCTGCTGTGGTGAAGCGGTGGGAAGATTTTTCTATCATCGCTGTTTTGTTGGTGGTAAATATTTTGGTTGATGTTTGGCAAGAACACCGTGCTTCAAAAGCTCTGTCTGCGCTAACTAGTGCTTTGGCGCCGACTGCTATGGTGTTGCGCGATGGCAAGTTAAAAAAGATTGATGCCGCCGAGTTGGTCCCGGGCGACATCGTCAAGATTTCTATTGGTGACATTGCGCCAGCTGACCTTAGATTACTTGACCATGGCAGTGTGTTGGTAGACCAGTCGGCCATCACCGGCGAATCGCTACCGGTAGATAAAGAAGGCGGCGACGAGATTCTCTCTAGCTCTATTATTCAAAAAGGCTCTGGTTACGCCGAGGTTGTGGCCATCGGTGTTAAAACAAAAATAGGTGAAAGTGCCAATCTGGTAGCAACAGCCGAAAGAGAAGAGGGAAGTCACTTCCAAACAGCCATCTTACGTATCGGTCGCTTCTTGATTGTCTTTTCGATAGTTATTATTGCTTTAGCTTCGGCTGTCTTGATTTGGCGTGGTGACTCTTGGCTGGAAACTATTCGCTTTGCGATAGTTCTAACTATCGCTTCTATTCCAGTGGCTTTGCCAGCGGTCTTGTCTGTCACTATGGCCATCGGTGCTGCTACTTTGGCTAAGAAGAAGGCGATTGTTTCAGATTTTAAGGCGGTAGAAGAGTTGGCCGGTGTCGGTCAGCTTTGTATAGATAAGACTGGTACCCTAACCAAAAACGCCATTGCTGCCTTTACCCCGGTTTTGTTTGGGGATTTTACCGAGAAGGAATTGTTTGTCTATGTCCAATTTGCGATGGAAGACGGAGAGGCAACACCGATTGAGAAAGCTCTCAAGGCCTACGCAAGCAAGCATGATTATACGACTCCAGAAGATGCTTACCAGATGATGTCTTTCACTCCTTTTGACCCAGAAAAGAAAACTACTGAAGCTGAAGTTAAGATAAACGGCGAAAGTATCAATGTCGTCATGGGTGCGGCTCAGGTCATTGAGCGTTTGGTTGGTCGTGTGTCTGACACCAAAGACATGTTGATAGAGGTGGAGAAGTTAGCAGAGCAGGGTTTCCGTACTATTGCCGTGGCGGTCAAATTAGACGGTGATGATTTTTATCAAGTAGTTGGTCTGGTGCCTTTGATGGACCCACCGCGAGACGACGCCAAAGAAGTGATTGAAAATATCAGAAATGCTGGTATCGAAGTGCGGATGGTAACGGGCGACAATCATGCCATTGCTACATTCATTGCTAGACAGCTTAATATTGGTAAGCGAGTACTTTCTCTTGGTAGTCTGCGGGATTTGTTCCAAGGCAGGAAAGAGGATGCTTGCTCTGTACTACTTGATAATGATGTCTTTAGCGAGGTGGTACCAGCGGATAAATATCACATTGTTGAGTCTTTCCAGAGTTGCGACCACATTGTGGCCATGACAGGCGATGGTGTAAACGACGCTCCAGCACTGAAGAAAGCCGATGTTGGTATTGCGGTGGCAGGGGCTACTGCCGCTGCCAGAGAGGCCTCGGACTTGGTCTTGCTTGATTCTGGTTTGTCGGTTATTAAGGAAGCTATTATGCATGCTCGGGCTACCTTTGCTCGTAT
Source organism: Minisyncoccia bacterium (assembly GCA_050292865.1). Classification (GTDB taxonomy): domain Bacteria; phylum Patescibacteriota; class Minisyncoccia; order Phycocordibacterales; family UBA918; genus OLB19. The sequence continues at coordinate 2,913 of JBNKMC010000010.1, forward strand.
GCAATCGTATGCCACTTTTAGAATTTCTGAGACTATTCGTATCGTCTTGTTTGTGGCTATGGCTGTGGTGGTATATGACTATTCGCCGGTGTCTTCGGCCATGATTATTTTACTTGCTCTACTCAATGATATTCCAGTGTTGGCCATTGCTTATGACAACGTGGCGGTTTCAGACAAACCAGTGCGCTGGCGCATGAAGGAAATGCTCATTGTGGCTTCGGTGCTTGGATTTGCTGGAGTTATCTCTTCTTTCTTACTCTTTTATTACTTAAATATTACTGGCGTACCGATTGCGGTTATTCAGACAATTATTTTCGTGAAGCTCGACGTGGCTGGCCACTCAACTCTCTACCTTACCCGGGCTGGCCGCGGTCACTTCTGGCAAAAGCCTTTTCCAGCCCTTAAATTCTTCCTGCCGGCGTTTTCGTCCCGTTTGTTTGGTACTCTTATTGCCTTATTTGGTATTTTGATGCCAGCCATTAGCCTCGGTATGGTAGCATTGATTTGGCTTTATGCTACCGTTTGGTTCTTTATCAATGATGCGGTGAAGGTACTTGCTTATAAGATGATAGATTGGTTGGATAGACGTAAAGATGTTAATTAAGTTTATGCTGGACATATAAATGTATATATACTATTCTTCGTTTAGATCGATACGGAGGAAGAAGTTATGTCTCGGGATAAATACATATTAGTATTGCCGATCGAGCGAATGCCTGAGGGAGGTGTTCATCCGAAAGGTGAGTCCCTTCCTCTACACTGCACTTTGGTACCTTGGTTTCAGCTGGGCGAAGAGGTGGATTATTACGAATTCACATACGATTTGTCCTTGCTTATAAGAGCTATAACAACCAGCCCAATAAGACTTTCGCCGGCAGCGGCAGAGTTGTTTGGTAGAAGTCATAACATTCCCGTTTGGGTCTTAAAAGCCAATCAAAAACTGCAAGAGCTTCATAATGGCATACTTGAGTACTTGGAGAGTAGGGGAGGTTTTACGGATAGAGAGTGGATCAAAGGAAAATTTAGACCTCATGTTACCGACACTGTAACCAGCTCTTTCTCTCAGTATAAAAACTTTGATGCCACCAGTGTAGTTTTGCTGAGTAGGATGCATAACGGTAATCGCCTGGTCAAACATCGATTTAGCTTCGACGCCCATGATGGTGTTTCGGTTGAGAAATAGCCCCGCACGTTTTTATGTGCGGGGTTTCCTTCAAAGGTGTTGCTAATTTTTTGCTTTAAAGGCATACTAGGCGGGATTTAGGGCCTACGGGTTTCCGCCTGTGGCCCTTTAACTTTTAATTATAAAAACATGGAAATACGAAACATAGCAATCATCGCGCACGTGGACCACGGCAAGACTACTCTGACAGATGGTCTGATGGAATTTACCGGCGCCCGCGAGGGTGATAGTTCAATGGATAGTAACGCTATCGAGCAGGAGCGCGGCATCACTATTTATGCCAAGAATACATCAGTAGAATATAAAGGTACTAAGATAAACATCGTGGACACACCAGGTCACGCCGACTTTGGTAGTGAAGTGGAGCGTGTGCTTCGTTCTATTGACTCTGTGCTGCTTGTGGTAGACGCGCAGGAAGGTCCGATGCCACAAACTCGTTTCGTACTTAAGAAGTCACTTGAGCTTGGTCTCAAGCCAATTGTGGTTATTAACAAGATAGACAAACCGGCTGCTGACCCAGACCGTTGTGAGGAGCAGGTGTTGGAATTGTTCTGGGAGCTTGGTGCCAGCGATGAGCAGAGCGAGTTCCCTGTGGTTTATGCCATTGGTCGCGACAAACTAGCTAAGCGCAAAATGGAAGATGAGATGACCGACCTCTCTCCGATTCTCGATACTATATTAGAGAAGGTTCCAGCCGCTAAAGGTTATGAAGAAGGTGAGGCTTTGCGCGCGCAGGTATTTAACCTGGGTTACGACAACTTCCTTGGTCGTCTAGCTGTCGCTCGTATTTACGACGGCAAGATTAACAAAGGTCAGAGCGTCCTCATCAAACATAAAGGCGAGGAAACAAAGCAGGGAAAGGTGGTAAAACTGTCTGGTTATAAGGGAGTTAGTCAGGTGGAGCTGGACTCTGCATCAGCTGGAGACATTGTGCTGATTGCTGGTCTTGAGGATATCAATATTGGTGACACTGTAACCAACGACGAAAACGCTGAACCACTGCCAGCTATCAACGTAGACGAACCGACTGTGGCAATGCAGTTCTTAGTCAACTCATCACCATTTGCTGGTCGCGAAGGAAAGTATGTAACCAGTCGCCAGATTGGCGAGCGACTTGATAAAGAACTTGAGATTAACGTGGGTCTTCAAGTGGAATCTCAGGGTGACTCGTTTGAGGTACGTGGTCGTGGTGAAATGCACATTTCTGTATTGCTTGAAAATATGCGCCGTGAAGGTTACGAATTATCTGTTAGTCAGCCTAAGGTAATTATCAAAGAAGAGGGCGGCAAAAAACTAGAGCCGTTTGAAGAAGTTACCATCGATGTACCGAGCGAATTCCAAGGTGTGGTTATCGAGCGTCTATCTAACCGTGGTTTCATTATGCAAAACATGGTGATGCATGAGAACCAGGTGCGTCTACTCTTTGAAGGTCCGACTCGTGGTCTTCTTGGATACAAGAACCAGTTTGTTATCGATACCAAGGGAGAAGGAATCTTGGCCTCACGCTTTGTTGAGTTCCGTCCTCACGCTGGAGAGATCAAGAAGCGCCAGGTTGGTTCTATGACCTCTATGGCTACCGGCAAGGCGCTTGGCTTTGCACTCTTTGGTCTGCAGGACCGCGGTGAGCTATACATTGGTCCGGGTACAGAAGTGTACGAAGGTATGGTGATTGGTAACACTAACAAGGGTGAAGAGATGGTGGTTAATCCTACCAAGGGTAAGAACCTTACGAACGTCCGTGCCAGTGGTAGCGATGACGCTATCCAGCTTACTCCACACAAGCCATTGTCTATCGAGATTGGTCTTGAGATTATGCAGGAAGATGAATATTTGGAAGTTTGTCCAGAATCAATCCGTTTGCGCAAGCAGCACTTGAAGGAAACAGATAGAAAGAAGAATAAGTAGAGAGTTGAATATCTGTATAACTCACAACCCTACATAGTTTTTGTAGTGTATTATTACTTAGTAAGTTTGTTTATGATGAAAAAAACAACCCCAAAACCACTAAGTTTTTCAAAGTCCCATTATGGTAAATGGGTGGCTTTGTCGAAAGATAAGAAAAAGATACTATCTTACTCAAATAATTTACTTTCACTTAAGAAAAGAATGGAGAAAAAGGATGTTGTCATTACAAAAGCTTTGGACCCCGATAAGGAATATGCGTTCTAGTAAGAATTCCAATAATTTTATTGACTAATGTCTAAGATAAAGAAATATCCCTACACTTGTCAATTGCAGAATCTTAATTCCATTAAGTGTAACAGACCGCTTGTTGATGTTGAAATAAGTGCTTTTGGAAGATCTTTTGTAACTCAGGGATGGATTGATTCTGGTTGTACTATGACTCACGCAGATGCAGATATTGCTGTTGTTCTAGGTATTGATTTAAGTACCTTACCTGAAGTGCAGACAGGTGGTATTCATGGTGATGGGGTGGGGTATATGTCAGAAGTTGAATTTGCTCTGGATGGTATTGGAAAAAAATTTGATGGACCTATTATTTTTGTTAAAGATTTATTCGTACCTATTTTGCTTGGTCAAGAAAATTTTTTTGATAAGTTCAACATCTGTTTTAAAAAGTCTGAAAAAATATTTACTGTAGAGTGGGTTGAATGAAAACGGCGGCACCCTTCGGGTGCCGCCGTTTTCTCTATCTATGTGTTGTATAAGTGTTACAATATAAGTATGAAAATAACTATCTCAATCATATTAGCAACCGTCGCTGTTCTTGGTGTTTGGTGGTTTGGTTATATTGGTAACGATAAGACTAATGTAAACGAGCAGGTCTCAGTTGATTTTAATAAAACTGATATCTTTTCAACCAAACAAGTAGCGATATACGATGGTATAAAAGTCTCTTCTTCGGTAGAGAAAGTAGATTTGTCTGGTAGAGGTTTGACCGGTTCACTCAAGGCAGAAATCAGACAACTGAATAATCTCAAGGAGCTTGATTTGAGTGACAACCAATTCACTGGTCTGCCAGCAGAAGTGGGGCAGTTGTCGCGCTTGCAGGTTTTAAATCTATCCAACAATCCACTAACTGGTTTACCGTACGAACTTGGTAATCTTTCTAATTTGAAGACTCTTGATTTACGAGGTACTAATTACTCTCAAACCGATCTCAATATTATCCGTCAAGGATTATCAAACAGTGTTCAAATATTAGTTGATTAGAACCAGGTTCTATTGCAAACTTTTCTAAGTGTGCTTTAATAGTGCCAACAAAGCAGTTCTCCTCTTGAGATTCGTTCTCAAACAAGGAAGTTGATCAGGTGAAGAAGGTTTTGTCATTATCAAATAAAGACAAATGCAATGACAGGTAAAATTGCACGTGTGACTGACCGTGGTTTCGGATTTATTACTCCGAACGATGGTGAGAAGGACGTATTCTTCCACGCAAAGGATGTTGTTGACGTAGAGTTCAACGACCTTCAGGAAGGCGATGCTGTTACTTTCGATGTTGTAGAAGGCCCTAAGGGTCCTGCAGCAGAGAACGTAGCTCGCGTAGCTGCGTAAGTAAAATAAAAGACCGGCGCCCTACGGGCGCCGGTCTTTTATTTTACTTACGCAGCTTTTAAGCAAACGGATTCTTCTGCGCGTACACAGAGATGGTACGTCGCTTCCAAGCTTTACCTTTTAGTTTATGTTTGTGTGAACTGTATGTCTTGTGAATGATGAATTTTTCACCCAGGAATTCAATCAACTCTTCTTCACCATAAACATGTTCTTGCATACCGATAACAGGGTGGATGTATGAGCCAGGTTCGTCACCCGGTCTTTCTTCCACTAGACGTTTGGTGTGCAGGTCACCGTCTTTAAGAAAGGTTTTCATGAATAGATAACCACCAGGCTTAAGAACGCGGTAGATTTCGTCACGCAAATGAGCGCGTTCAGCTTCTCTGAGGAAGTGCGAACTCATCATATCCAGTGCCAGCATCTGTGAGTTGTCTGCTTGGGGCAGGTCGCCAGCCATAGAGCGAGTTTCAAATTGTAGGTTGGTACCTTCGGAAAGACGTTTGGCTTCTTTGATGGCGGCGCTAGACGAGTCGCAGCCCCAACCGTGCATACCGTAGCTGTTGGCAAGGTAAATCAAGTTGCGACCATTACCACAACCAACATCCACCGCTGAGCTGGTTACATTAAGTACACCACGCTTGGTCTCGCGTTCGAGCCAGCGACAGAATTTTTCCAAGTCACCACTGGCATCTTCAGACAAGGCCAAGTGTTCGGCGTTGGTATATTCCTGGTCCCAGAAGGCAGTACCGTGACGGTTCTTTTTTTGGTTTTTTACATGTCTAGCCATATGTGTTTGTTGGCTCAGATTAACACAGAAAGACAACTTTTTGTATCTTTAATACAGACATGTCTGTCAATTTAAAATATTAGGTCAATAAAAATATTCGAAATTAAAAATTAGAAATTGTCATACCGAGTGCTATAATTATTTTATGAAAATGTTTTTCCATTTGCTGATCTTTTTCTCACTAGCTTTGGCCGGTTTATTTATTTATCAAAATTATTGGGACGATATCATGGTTTCTTTGTTTGGTGTTGAGCCGGAATTTACCATGTACATTGGTGATCAGGCCATCAAGGTAACTGTGGCCGACACTTTAAGCGAAAGGAAGCAAGGTTTGTCTGGTGTAAAAAGTTTGAGAGATTTACAAGGAAAGTTGTTGATTTTTGATGAGTCAGACTATCATGGTATATGGATGAAAGACATGCTTTTCCCGATCGATATCATTTGGATTGATGAAAACTTAGAAATAGTCGATATCGAGAGCAATGTTAAGCCAGACACATACCCTGATACTATTTTTGGTCCACAAAAGCCCGCTCGTTATGTTCTGGAAATGAGAGCCTTTTTTGCGGATTCGTTTCAACTTAAGGTGGGGGATAGGGTTAATTTGCCGTCAGATTTGTTGACTCCAGACATCGCCAACCGTCTCAGAGGGCAGTAGTTGATTTTATTTGTATTTATTGTATAATGGTAAACGTCTGATGGTCGCCTCATTCACTATATTGTGTATGGGGAGGAAAGTCCGGACATGTATCGACTTAGAGTCGAAAGAGTAGCGGGTAACACCCGTCGTCCAGCTCTCGCTTGCGAGAGCCGGATAGGGATGCGAGCAGAGACGCCTGAGTTGAGAAACAAAGGATTCCTTCGGGAATAGCTCCTGGGGTAACCCATGGAGGTGAAACGGCAAAATTCCTACTTGCATGCAAGGCCGTGCCCAAATCAATGCTTGCACTGATTTGGGAGAGCCGCATGAGGTAAGTGGCAACATTTATCCTAGGTATATGACCATCTCGCGTGCCTAGCACGCGAACAAAATCCGGCTTATAGACACATACACAAAAAGTCCCCTTCGGGGACTTTTTGTGTATGTTATCCTTATAGGTAGCACTTATATTTAAGGGATAATTTTATTCATGGAAAACGTTACTTTTAGTCCGAAGATTGAACAAAAGAAGGATCATATTGAGTCTATGTTGCGTTCTGCTGCACAAAATATTTTAGTCGCTATATTTGGTTTATTGCCAATCATATTTATTCCATTAACCTTTGTGCCGGTGGAATATGCCAAGACCGTTGCTGTGATAACTGGCGCGTTGGTGGCTTTGATTTTCTTTGGTTTATCTTCCTTGCGGTCTGGTACGATCAAGTTGTTCAGTCCGATGTTTATGATTTCTCTTTGGGGGATTGCGTTAGCATCAGTTATTTCGGCGGCACTCTCTGGTGATATGCGTGATTCACTTATTGGTGACTTGTTGGGTGTTCATACAGCATTGTTTATCGTGCTTATGGCTTTTGTTGCTACTCTACTTTTGCTCTTTGATCTGTCAAAGGCTGGCGTTATACGCTTATATATGTTGATGTTGGGTAGTGCTGTGGTTCTGACACTGTTCCATGTTGCCCGCTTGATTTTTGGCGCCGAAGCCTTATCTCTGGGTATCTTTATCGAACCTACCAGTACGCTGGTAGGAGACTGGAATCAACTCGGATTATTTTTTGGTCTGGTTGTACTGCTTTCTTTGATGGCTCTTGAACAATTACCATTAACTAAGTGGGGGAAAATGTTCTTTTCTTCTATTGTGATTCTATCACTGGTAATGTTGGCGGTGGTCAATTTTACTTCTGTTTGGTTAGTGCTGGCATTGGTTAGTCTGGTTATGATTATGTACTCTTTGATTAAAGACCGTTTTTCTCCACAGCTGTCAATTATTACCGAGTCAAAAACATCAGTTATTTCAATAGTTGTTTTAGCGACCGTGTTTATTACCTCACTAGCTTTTGTTTTGGGTGGTTCATATCTTGGTTCTTTAATTTCTAATCAGACAGGTATAAATTATTTAGAAGTTAGGCCATCTTTATCTGCTACTGTGGACGTTGCCAGGAATGTCTTTAAGGAAAACGCTTTCGTCGGTATGGGCCCAAACAAATTTGTAGATGCTTGGCGTCTGTACAAAGACCCTTCCATCAACCAGACAAATTTCTGGAGTGCAGATTTTGCGTCCGGTAGTGGTTATTTAACAACTTTGTTTGTTAATACTGGAATATTTGGAATGCTTGCTTTCTTGGTATTTGCTTTCTTCTGGCTCAAGGCAGGTTTTGGACTTTTATTTTCTTCTCAGTTAGGTGACCGTTTTTGGTACTTTGTTGCCGGTTCATCTTTCGTAGCGGCTACCTATATCTGGGTGATGTCATTCTTTTATGCTTCCGGCACAACTATGTTGCTGCTACTGGCTGTTTACACAGGTATCTTTTCTGTTGCTTATGCAAATATGGTGCCAACCAAATCTATCGGTATATCTGTTTTTAATAACAGGCGTTCGGTCGTTGTTTTGATTTCATTAGTTCTAACAACTATCCTTGCCGCCTCTGGAATTATGTATCTAACAGTCCGTCACTACACTTCCGTTGCGGTCTTCAATCGGGCTGCTTACTCTCTTGTCACTGGTACACCATGGGAAGAGGTTGAGACAAAAATCGCCAATGCTTACAGTATTTCACACAACGACTACTATCTGAGTAAGATGGCCGAGTTTCAGTTATCCAGAATGAATAATTTGATTGCTTTGAAAGAACCAACTGACGAACAAAAACAACAATTCCAGAACGCCGCAGCAAATGGACTGAATGCTATAAATCTTGCTTTGCAGGCTGATGATACAGATGCTCATGTCTATGCTTTCCAAGGTGCGATTTATGGTGTGCTAGCAGCGGCAGGAGTTGAGGGTGCGGTAGAAAGGGCAACCGAATCGTTTGCCAAGGCTCATCAATATGAACCAACCAACCCTGAGTATTATTTGCTCGAGGCCGATATGTGGTTACGTTCTGGTGATACAAAGAAGGCTACCGGCTTTGTAAACACAGCTATATCTCTGAAACCAAATTATACAGACGCTCTATTCTTCCTGACTCAAATTCAAGTGGCAAGCGGTGATGTCGACAAAGCTATTAACACCACAGTAACCATTGCTTCCCTTGAGCCAAACAATCCAGCTCGTTACTATCAGCTTGGTGTGCTCTACTTATCTTCAGGTAAGGCAAAAGAAGCTGTGCCAGTTCTGGAAAAGGCTGTTTCCCTCGACACAAACTATTCTAATGCCCGCTATTTCCTAGCTGTGGCCTATGCACAACTAAAAAGAAATGATGATGCTGTCGCCCAGCTTGAGGTGGTAGAAAAACTAAATCCTGACAACGAAACAGTGAAGGAAGCTATCGCAGCTGCAAAGGCTGGACGACTGGGTACTAATACTGCTAACCTAAATGAACAACCGGTTGGAGAACAAGAGGGAGTGGTGACAGACGCCGACTTGGAGTCCCCGTTGGTTAAGTCAGTGAATTCAGTCTCTGAAGACATTGTTAGTCAGGATACAACAGCTGAATAATTAGGTCTCTCCCGGCAGATAAGATTATGGTACGTAAGGTAATTAACATGGTTTATAGAGAAGTGCGCGGCTTACATCAAGCTGCGTACGTTCTTGCGTTATTTACTTTTGGCTCACAGTTGTTGGCGTTGGTGCGAGACCGCATGCTGGCCCATCAGTTTGGTGCTGGTGTGGAGCTGGACATATATTATGCAGCTTTTCGTATTCCTGACTTGTTGTATGTGCTATTCGCGTCGACCTTATCGGTTTATGTTCTGATTCCTTTTGTTACCACCAAAACCAGCCATGAAGATGGAGAAGGTGCGAAGCATTTGCTTAGTCAGGTCTTCAGTGTATTTCTGTTGATTTACATTATGTTGGCTGTTGCTTTGGCGCTGATGGCACCAATTATTTTGCCAAAACTGTTTCCTGGTATGGTCGACAATCTAGACCGCTTGATTCTAATGACTAGATTATTATTGCTACAGCCAATGTTTTTAGGTATCTCAAGTCTGTTTGGAGTGGTAACGCAGCTGGGTCATCGCTTTGTCCTATATGCTATTAGCCCACTTATTTACAATGTTGGTATTATTCTGGGAATAGTTTGGCTGTATCCCATTTTTGGTTTACCGGGTTTGGCTTATGGTGTTGTTTTAGGTGCCTTTGGTCACATGGTAATACAATGGCCATTGGTTAAGAGTAGTGCTTTAGCCTTTGGTCTTACGGTTCATATAAATTTAAAAACCATCAAAAGTATTTTGGCTGTCTCTATTCCACGAGCTGTGACCTTGGCTATGCATCAGATGGTTCTGCTCGTATTTGTCAGTGTGGCCAGCCTTATGTCTGTTGGTTCGGTGGCTGTGTTTCAGTTAGCTTACAACTTGCAGGCAGTCCCTCTGGCTGTGATTGGTGCCAGTTACTCAATAGCTGCCTTCCCGTTACTGGCCGACTTGTATTCTTCCGAACAGTACGACAAATTTAAGATGCATATCACATCTGCTTTCCGTCATATTATGTTTTGGGCAATGCCGGTAGTTGGGTTGGTGATTGTGCTTCGAGCACAGATGGTTCGAGTGGTTCTTGGTTCGGGTCAATTCACTTGGTCTGACACCAAGCTTACCGCTGCCATCTTGGCTATCCTTGTGATCTCTCTTTGTGCACAAGCTGTTAACTTGTTGGTAGTGAGGACTTTCTATGCTGGCGGATACACGAGGATTCCGTTTATTGTTACAGCTGTCGGGTCAGTGTTTGCTGTTTTCACTTTATTTGTTCTTTATACTTTTTATAATCCCGCTTCGGTCATTGTCATGTACTTTTTGGATTTGATGAGACTGGAGTCTGTGCCTGGAGCAGAGGTCTTGATTCTGGCTCTTTCTTATAGCTTGGCTTTGATTTTACAAACTACTGTTATGTCTATTATTGCCGCCAAAAAATTTAGCATATCTTTTGCTTGGTTTGGTAGACATTTCTTTCACACAGTATCAGCAGCGGTAATGGGTGGCATCTTCTCATACGTTACACTCAATTTCCTTGTTCCAGGTATCAACCAAAATACCTTTATAGGCATCTTTATTCAGGGGCTCCTAGGTGGCGTGTCTGGTTTGGTTGGTGTATTTCTAACCTATTACGTACTAAAGACACCCGAGTTACGTGAAGTTTATCGGGCGTTCCATAGTCGTTTCTTAAAGGCGGAAGTGGTTTCTGCGCAAGACGATTTGATTTAGGTCGGTTGGTGGCCGGCGCTTAGTTGTGCCAGAGGCACAACGAAGCGCCGGCCATGGTATCTTACCCCTCCATATGCTATAACAGTGGTCAAAACTCATGAATAATATTAGGAATTTCAGCATCATCGCTCATATCGACCACGGCAAGTCTACTTTGTCGGACCGTATGCTCGAAGAGACAAAGACAGTGGAGCAGAGACTGATGAAGGATCAGGTGCTTGACTCTATGGAGCTAGAACGCGAGCGCGGCATCACCATCAAGATGCAGCCAGTGCGTATGTTGTTTGACTACGATGGTCAAGAATACGAACTCAACCTCATCGATACACCTGGTCACATCGACTTTTCATACGAGGTGTCACGCGCTCTCAAAGCGGTTGAGGGCGTGCTTCTTTTGGTTGACAGTACGCAGGGTGTGCAAGCACAGACCTTATCAGTACTGCAGATGGCTAAGGACCAAAATCTCACTATCGTCCCTGTGCTTACCAAGATAGATGTCCCGCACGCACGAGTAGATGAAATCGGTGACGAGTTGGTCACCCTGCTTGGTTGTGATAAATCAGAGATTCTCACTGCGTCAGGTAAGACAGGAGAAGGTGTGCCAGATCTCCTTCGAGCTATTGTAGAGCGTATACCTGCACCGAAGCCTTCTGCTCTTGATACTTATCGTGGACTAATATTTGACTTTCAATACTCCAACCACCGCGGCATCATTATCTATCAACGAGTGTTTGATGGTCAGGTTAAGAAAGGTGATGAGCTAAAGTTCTCAGCCAGCGGAAAGGTCTTCACTGCTTTAGAGGTAGGAGTGCTTTCTCCACAAGAAGTATCTACCAGCCTTCTTAACGAAGGTGAAATCGGCTATATCGTGACTGGTATCAAAGAGCCAGGTGTGGCGGCAGTTGGTGACACCTTGGTAATGTCCAAGGGTGGGGCAGAGGCGTTGGCGGGTTACAAAGAAGCCCCACCAGTGGTATGGGCCAGTGTTTTTCCTGATAGTCAGGACGATTTTACTTTCCTGAAACAAGCTTTGGATAGGTTACGTTTGTCAGACTCATCTCTCTCATATGAGGAAGAAGCTTCTGGTGTGCTTGGTCGTGGTTTTCGTTGCGGATTCCTTGGCATGCTCCATATGGAGATTATTGCCGAGCGTCTGCGTCGTGAGTTTGATATTGAGCTCATCATTACTACCCCATCTATTTCTTACGAAATAACTTACGCCGACGGCAGGGTGGAAGAGATTTACGCCGCTTCACGCTTTCCTGATTATGGTGACAAGGTGACCATTCGTGAACCTTGGGTATTAGGGCAGATTATCTTGCCGGGCGACTACATTGGCAATGTAATGACCTTGTTGTACGAACACGAAGCCACTGTGATTGATACAGAGGTGTTTGGTGATGGGCGGACGTTGTTGTCGGTGGAAATGCCTTTGCGCGAGCTGATGCGTGGCTTCTTTGATAAGCTCAAGAACGCTTCTTCTGGCTACGCCTCACTGTCTTACGAAATCGCCGAGATGCGCCCAGCTGATGTGGTGCGCTTAGACGTCTTGGTGGCAGATGAGATAGTGCCGGCTTTCTCACGGGTAATTGGTATTAGGCGCGTGGAGATAGAAGGAAAGGCGATAGTGGAGAAGTTGTACAACACTTTGCCGCGTCAACAATTTGCTCTCAAGATTCAAGCCAAGGCTATGGGGCGAATTCTGGTGGGAAAGAAAGTTTCTGCCCTGAAGAAAGACGTGACCGCCAAACTATATGGTGGAGACATCACTCGTAAGATGAAGCTACGCGAGAATCAAAAAAGAGGCAAGAAGCGAGCTTTGGAGCAAGGTCTTGGCAAGGTGCATATTCCACACGAGGTGTTCATGAAGGTTATCAAAGAAGACTAAGAATCCAAAAATCACTCCGTCTGCTGCGTTGAACTGCAAAAAAAATACCTTCCCTGGGCACTTGCCCCAGTCAGGTATTTTTTCTTGTTCGCCTTGCATACAAATCAATTTTTGGATTCTTAGTGAACTAAATTTCTAATATCCAAGAAGTCAGACAATAAGAAAGGGTCGGTTCGCTGCGCGAACCGACCCTTTCTTATTTTATTTTAATTAAACAAAGCGCTGAACAATCCGTTTAGTCCACCAGAGTAAGCGAAAATCATTGAGACAACAATCAGGGTGGCAATTACGCCCCAGATCCACTTAATAGCTCGCTTAGTGTGTTTATGATATAGAAATGACATAACCCGCTAATTTTATCAGACTATGGAAATATTTTAAATAGAGGTGTCGGTGGTAGTGTATAATCATACAGCATGCCACGCTTTGGAC
>JBNKMC010000011.1:0-15577 GCA_050292865.1 Minisyncoccia bacterium
TCCCTTCTTGCTTTTTTATTAGCGTGTCTATGCTTGCGCAAAAGTACTTCCAGTCTCTCCTCGATGGAGCGAACAAAACGCAGCATTTTGCGCAAGACTGTTTGAATACCGTGGTGGAGTAAGAACTTCACAATTTGTTGTAAAGTCACTCCACTACGAATGATAATTTGTCGCTTTATATACAACAAACCACGGTCAAGTCTGCTACGCAAACTAGAAAGCAATAATCTATCGCCTCTCCTGTCTTCCAATATGTAGAGTAGTACCAGTAGTAGAAAAACTACAGTGGAACTAATCAGATACACAACGGGACCAATCATCTAACTATTTTATAGACAAACGACTGATTTCAGAAACAGTAACATTCTCGCCAAACTTCTGAATCGCGCCGGTAACCATTTCACCAATAGTGTTGTCAGGATTTTTAACAAATGGCTGTTCTAGCAGAATCTGCTCCTTGAAGTATGCAGACAGCTTTCCTTCCATGATTTTTTCCTGCATGTCAGCTGGTTTATCAGCGATGTCAGCCTGGAATAGTTCGCGAGCCTTAGCCACAATTTCTTCGCTAAGTTCATCGCGAGAAATATGCTTCGGATTCATAGCAGCTACATGCATTGCAATGTCGTTAGCCAGTTGTACAAACTCTTCGTTCTTAGATACGAAGTCTGTTTCACAACCAAGCTTCACCAAGGCAGCTACTTCGTTAGTGTTGTGTAGATATACACCGATAGTACCGGCTGCAATCTCACGGTCAGCTTTTTTGTCAGCCGCGTCAGAGCGCTTCTTTTTAAGGATAATAAGAGCCTTGTCCATATCGCCCTCAGCCTCTTCCAATGATTTTTTGCACTGCATAACAGAGATACCTGTCTTGTCGCGCAATTCTTTGATCATTTCACTAGTGATTTCCATATTGTTGAATGTACTATTTTCTAATACCTACTATTAGCTTCGTGGTGTGCGTGTTCGATTGAAGCTACCGCGATTACTACGCTGACGCTCTGGAGCGGGAGTGAAGTTTTTCTTTCCTTCTAGATAAGCCTCTACTAGTTCACTAAGTGCTAGTTCGATACTCTTAGTTAGAGTGTCGTTTACAATTACTGGCTTAGTTACTTTAGCAGCATTACAGTCTGAGCTCATGATGGCTACAACTGGAATCTTGATATCTGTAGCTTCCTGAACAGCGATGAAGTCATGACGTGGGTCTACCACCAACATAACTCCTGGTGTGCGTTCGATATCTTTGATACCGCCAAAGTTGAAGTTGAGCTTGTCAGTCTCGCGACCGATAACAACGCGCTCCTTCTTAGTGTATTTACGTTCTAGCTCTCCGCTCTCACCTTCTTCAGTTAGAGATTTTAGGCGAGCAATACGCTTACGGATTTCACTGAAGTTGGTAAGCATACCACCAATCCAACGGTTGGTTACGTAAGGGAGTTCAGCTTTCTCGGCAGCAGCTTTCACCTGCTTCTTAGCCTCTTCTTTGGTTCCTACTAGGATAAGAGTCTTTCCCTTTTCACCCTGCTCTTTAAGAAAAGCTTTTGCATCCTCGATGAGGGCAGAAGTTTTCTCAAGGTCGAAGATGTCTGTGCCATCTTTACTACCGAAGATATATGGTGCAACGCTTGGATGACGACGACTCTTCTGGAAACCGAAGTGTGCGCCAGCAGCGAACAAACGTTCAATTAGATTTTTATCTGACATTTAATTTAAATTATTTAGCCCAGACTGCCTTTTAATTAATAAATTTGTATAAGGATACATCGAGGTGTTTTTAGACAAACATTGTTTATTTAAAAACGCACGAGCCTTAGACAGAAAGGTGCCTGGAGTTGCAAGAGCGCCATAAGTAATAAAAAAGCGCTCTATAGCGGGCGCATATTAACACAAAATTTTAATAGAGACAAGATGAGGTTTGGGTTTGGTCGCTGTTTTGTCTGGCTATAAGCCAGGCAAAACAGCGACCATTATCCCCTAATCTTAGTTATTCAGCCAATAAATCGTCTTCGGCTGCGTGCATGGCATCAATAATAGTCTGCAAGTCTCCACCCAGAGTAGACTCGATGGTGTGCCAGCTTTCCTTAATACGGTGGTCGGTAATACGGTTTTGTGGGAAGTTGTAGGTGCGGATTTTTTCAGAACGGTCGCCAGTACCAATCTGCTTACTGCGTGTAGCAGCATGTTTCTTGGCTTCTTCTTCTTCGTGCATTACTTCCAGCTTAGCAATCAACATAGCCATCGCCTTTTCGCGGTTTTTAAGCTGAGAACGCTCACTTTCGCTTCGTACATCGAGACCAGTCGGACGGTGTATAAGACGAACTGCTGTTTCTACTTTGTTTACGTTTTGTCCACCAGCACCACCAGAGCGTGAGAACTCCATGTCGAAATCACCTGGATTGATTTCGATGGTCGGCTTTTTACGCATTGGTAAAATTGCTACTGAGGCTGTCGAAGTGTGGATTCTTCCCTGCTTTTCTGTAGCCGGAACACGCTGGACACGGTGTACACCAGTTTCAAAACGAAAAGCTTCGTAAGCGTCCGGTGAAAGTATTTCGTAAACAGCTTCTTTGAAGCCTCCTTGTGGCGATACGGATTTTGAAGCTTCACTCACCATCCAGCCGTGATTCTTGGCGTAGGTGGTGTACATACTAGCCAATTCAGATGCGAATAAAGCCGCCTCATCGCCACCAGCGCCGGCTCGAACCTCAAGCATAACACCATAAGGCTTTGCTTCCTCTTCTTTGTTTGATTCTATAATCCGCTCCATTTCGGCAAATTGGTCTTGTAGCTGTTTGGTTAGAGTAGTAATCTCCTCTTCTGCCAACTCTATCATGTCAGGATCACTTTCTGCCAGAGCCTCTGCTTCTTTTAGCTTCTCTAGCTCACTATCAAACTGCGACGCCAAAAACTGCGTTTTTTGATTTTCTTTGAATTCTGCCAATTTGTCCTGATCAAATTCCATAATGTGTGCACATACTACTTTATATTGGCACTTTTTTCCACCTCGAAGGCGGTAAAAAGAAAAAGACGGACTACCGAAGGTAGTCCGTCTTTTTCTTTTAGTCGAGTGATGACTATTTCTTAGCTTTAGCCACGCGAGCCTTGAAGCGCTCAACGCGTCCAGCTGTGTCCATAACCTTTTCGTTTCCAGTGTAGAAAGGATGTGAAGCGCTTGATACGTCCACTTTTACTAGTGGGTATTCCTGGCCGTCCTCCCACTTGTCAGTTTCGTTTGAAGGAATAGTTGAACCAATTAGGAATCTTTCTCCACATGAACTATCTTCGAAGATAACCAGGCGGTAATTGTTTGGATGAATGTCTTTTTTCATAATTTTTTTTGCCACATCTAGTCAGCGGCTTTATCAATAAGTGGCAGAACTATACCAGATTTGCGGTTTTAAGCAACTATAATTTGGTGAAATAAACAAAAGGCCCGCGGCGTAGCCGCGGGCCTTTGTTTTGTTATTAACCGTTCTGCAAAGTCTTGATGTCGCCTTCGAGGCGGGCTTTGCGTTTCATTACGTTGTCACCGTATGGGAAGTTGATTGGATTGTTTGCTCCACCCCATCCAGCGAAGTAACGCACCGCCGCCTTCCATTCTGTGTCATAGGTACCAGCAGCACCGTTGTCGCGAAGTAATAGGGCTGTGGCCAAGAAAGCATCTTGGTTTACAAACGGACTTGATGGACCAGATTTACCAAGAAGGGTTCTGATGGCGTCTTGGCTTTGTACATAATCATAACCAGAAACACCCTTTACATAACCGCCGTAGATTGCCCAGGTCGACGGGATAAACTGTGAGGCACCCATCGCACCACCCCAACCGATACGTTCACCGCTCCTGATCCAAGGGCAGGAAATTTGCTGAGTATCTGGATTGAATCCGAGCTGATTGGCCATTGCTTTGTAGACTGGCCAGTCTCGGTCTGGATGCATGACCTGCTTACCTTGTACTGATTGTGTGGCTGTACATGAGCCGATATTGCTACCATATGAAGACTCTTGCTCTAGAATGGCTAGAACCAAGGCAGCTGACACACCTGTTTTTTGACTAGCTACTTGTGCTAAAGCTACCGCGTCTGGGAAAGGAATAGCTCCACCGCCACCAAGCAGGTCAAAGAGTTGAGCACGCAACTGAGCAGCGGTTTTTTGTTGTGCTTCAAGCAGCTGGACGTAGGCATTTTCCTGACCTTTGGTAACCTTAAGGATTTTATTCTTTTCTGCTTCGCGAGCTTCGATCTCCTTTTTTTCTTGTTCTTGTAGGCGCTTTAGTTCTGCTTCTGATAGTTTCTTTTCTTCGAGAGTTTGCTTTTGTTCTACTGTGTCGTTCTTAATTCCAGATAGTGTATCGAGAGAATCATTGAGGGATTGTTTAACAGCATGAAAACTATCTACATCAGAGAAAAATTCTGAGAAGTTTTTGTTGCTGAGCATTACTTCCACCAATGAATAATCATCGACAGATTGAGTTTGGCGAATTATTTCTGCCAGAGAGGCTCGCTGCTTTTGTAAGCGTTCATTAAGAATCTCAATAAGAACTTGTTTGTCGCCAATCTGAGATGACAGATTGGAAATAGCCAAGGCTCTGGCTTGGATACCAAGTTGGGCTTGATTTATTTCGGCATCAATAAGATCAATGTCGCGCTCTAAAGATTGACGCTCTTGGCGTTTGTTATCAACCAGAACTTTTTGTTGCAAAATCTGTCTCTCGACTGTTTGCAGCTGTTGTTCAATACGGGTTCTGCGCTCAGCATCAGTCTCAGCCTTGACGGACAAAACAGGACCAAAGCTAAGTATCAGAATAAACAAAAAAACTATCGCTCGCATAAGTCTCTATATTATAGCAAGGGTTGGTGGGAGCTGTCCAAAAATAAGACGGCGGAGGCTTTGCCTCCGCCGTCTTATTTTACATAGTCTACAAGCTATTCACCTGATTCTTCTTTTTTGCCTTTGGTTTCAACCTCAACTTCACTTTCGGTAATTTCTTCAGCCGGCTCTTCTTCGTGTACGGCATTTATATTTGCAACCACCAAAGATGCGTCGGTATCTACCTTAACACCAGCTGGTAGCTTAATATCGCTAACAAGGATTTGTGCCTCCTCAGAATCAAGAGCGGACAAATCAATATCAAGATGTGATGGTAGAGCACTTGGACGACAAGTTACTTCGACTTCGTGGAGGGCCTTATTGACTGAAAAACCAGTTTTTTCAGCTGGCGCTTCCCCAATGAAATTTAGAGATACGTTGGTAGTAAGTTCCTTGCCACGTTCGATAGCGTAAAAGTCTACATGACTAACTCCGCCACGTGTTCGGTCGAAATTAACATCATGTACCAAAACCTCCACGTCTTCATCAAGACCTTTTAAATTTATAATAGTTGATTCACCAGCTTCGTGTAGAACTTTGGTAAATATTTGTTTATCAATAGCGATTGAAATAGGTTCCTGCTTTGGTCCGTACACAATACCTGGCACTTTTCCTTCGTTGCGTACAGATGCGGCATCACCTTCGCGCTTTGTTATTTCTAGATTTATTGTCATAACTTAAACATACCACTGTGACTGTAAATCCTCAAGGGCAAAATTTTCTGTCCTGTCGATAGGTTATAATAAGTAATATGTCACAAAAATATGATTTCGTGGGTCTAGGTGATATCGTAACCGATAGTTTCATTGAGCTCGATAAAGATTCGGCCGATGTTTCCGTCGACTTCGATACTGGCAAAAAGACTCTATTAATGCCATTTGGTAGCAAACTACCTTATGATGATGTGGTGGATGTTAAAGCAGTGGGAAATGCTCCTAATGCAGCTGTTTCTGCGCATCGACTTGGTTTAGCAACCGCTTTAGTAACCAACTTAGGTCACGACTCTCTAGGTAAAGATAGTTTAGATGCTTTGCGTAAAGAAGGTGTGCATACAGATTACGTGAAGCTTCACGAAGGAAAGACTTCCAACCACCACTTTGTCTTACGCTACGGCCCGGAACGAACTATTCTTATCAAACACGAGCAGTACAATTACACATTACCCGACTTTGTTGAACCCCCACGCTACATCTACTTTTCTTCCATTGGTGAGCAGGCAGTTGATTTTCATTTTGAAATTGCCGACTACGTTGCCAAACACCCAGAAACAAAACTGGTATTCCAACCTGGCACTTTCCAAATCAAGCTCGGTGCAGAAAATCTAAAATCAATTTATGAAAACACAGAAATATTTTTCTGTAATAAAGAAGAGGCTCAACAGATTTTAAACAGTACGACCAACGACATTCCGACTCTGATTCGCGAGTTTAAAACCCTTGGTCCAAAAATGCCAGTAATTACAGACGGACCAAACGGTGCTTATGTCGTAGATGAGGATGACCAAGCTTGGCATATGCCAATGTACCCGGACCCGGCACCACCGGTAGACAGAACTGGTGCTGGAGACTCCTTCTCGAGCACCTTTACGGCTGCTATTGCGTTAGGGATGACACCAGCTGAGGCGCTGTCTTGGGGACCAATCAATTCTATGTCGGTAGTCCAGCATATTGGTGCTCAAGCTGGATTGCTTACACGCGAACAATTATTGAAATACTTAGAACAAGCGCCGGAAGATTACAGGCCAAAGAAGGTTTAGATAGATGGGTACAAAAGCACGGCGGCCCTACGGGCCGCCGTGCTTTTGTATCTCAAAACATTTACTTCTTACTCAATCTCTTCCCTTACCTTTTTTACTATCGAAGCTGTGTCCATTTCGTAGTGAGTGATGAGCTCTTCTGGTTCGCCTGATTGTCCAAACAAATCTTGTACACCGATACGGATGACTTTGGTTGGACAATTTCCAGAGACGAATTCGCAAATTGCACCACCAAGTCCGCCCGTTACCTGATGTTCTTCTACTGTAACCAAGAAATCATGGTCTTCTGTGATAGTTTTAACCGCTGCTTCATCAAGTGGTTTAATGGTCGGTACATGAAGGACACTGGCACCGACACCAGACTGGTTTAGCTCTTTGGCAGCCATTAATGCCTGGTAAAGCAGTGAACCAGTGGCGATAATACCGACAGATTTTTCGTGTTTTGCATCTTTGTGAAAGACAGTATAAGCCTTACCAATCTCAAACGGTGATTCCTCGGTAGTAACTACAGGGGTCTTTTCGCGGGCCAGTCTTATATAAACCGGGCCTTTGTGCTCTGCCGCTGCCAAAACAGCCTTCTTGGCTTCGATGCTATCGGCTGGGGCGATAACAATCATGTTTGGAATAACCCTTGTGATAGCTATATCCTCGATAGCTTGGTGAGTAGCTCCGTCTGGGCCGACTGACACTCCAGCGTGAGCACCAATGATTTTTACGTTGGCGTCGTTATAGGCCACGGTAGTTCGAATCTGTTCCCAGCTGCGACCAGGTGAAAACATGGCATAAGATGAAGCAAAAGGAATTTTTCCAATAGCTGCCATGCCGGAAGCGACAGAGATGAGGTTTTGTTCAGCGATACCAATCTCTACGAAGCGTTCTGGAAAAGCTTTGGCAAAAGCATCAGTCTTGGTGGAACCAGTAAGGTCGCAACATAGAGCAACCACTTGCTCGTTTTTTTCACCTGCACTTAAAAGCCCTTCCCCATAACCATTGCGGATTGGCACTTGCTCCATTTGGTCGGTTCCTATTCTTTTGTCGATATGATCTGCAAACATAATTATGAATCCGATGGTGTTATCGCTCCTCCTAAAGTGCGGAGTTTTTCTAATGCAACAGCCGCTTGGTCAGTCTTGGGTACACGGTCTTCAGGGCCTTTACCGGGAGGATTGCCATGCCATTTGAAGTCGCGTTCAAACACGTCTACTCCCTTAGCTGGGATGGTGTGAGCGATAATGATAGAAGGTTGACCATAAACGGCCTGAGCTTTACCGATGGCGTCGTTTAGTTGACGAATATTATGACCATCTACTTCTTGGACGTCCCAGTTGAAGGCTTCCATTTTTTCACGGAAGGGTTCTAGTGGCATGACGTCCTTGGTATAACCATCAATCTGGATGCCATTACGGTCAACAATAACTATTAGATTGTGAAGCTTTTCCTTTCCGGCCAACATAGCAGCTTCCCACATTTGACCCTCGTTCCACTCACCGTCGCCAGTAAGACAATACACATAACGAGAAGTGTATTGATTGTCCATACGTAAAGCCAGGCTCATGCCCACAGCCTGTGATAGCCCACTACCAAGAGGACCTGAGGTGGTTTCCAGACCAGGCAGTACAGTGCGGTGAGGATGACCTTGTAGCCTTGTTCCTAATTTTCGTAAAGTTAGTAGCTCTTCTTCTGGGAAGTATCCTGCCTTAGCCATAGTGGCATAAAGTACTGGGCAAAGGTGTCCGGCTGACAGGACAAATAAGTCTCGCTCATTCCAGTCAGGATTTTTTGGATCGTGTTGCAATATATTGAAGTAGAGCAAAGTTAAAATATCTGCTGTACCAAGCGGACCGGCAGTGTGTCCACTACCGGCAGCTACCAAAGACTCGATTATGTTTTCACGAATTTCGTTGGCGGTTTTCTCTAATTTGGAAATTTCCTTTGGAGTTAGGTAACGCATACCTATATTGTAACAGTGCGGTAATTAAATTAAGCTTTGTAACTGTTTATAAGCAGCAACTTTGTCGTCGGACTTGGTTATAGCAGACCCAGGAGCCAGACGATTGGCACCAGCGTCGACCAGCTGAGGAATTGTGTTAGCATTAACTCCGCCGTCGACAGCTATCTCCAGGTCAGGAAATTGTTTACGCAATTTCCTGACAGTCCCATACGTCCTGTCATCAAAAGGTTGACCCTGCTTCCCTACTTCTTTAATGCCCATAACTTGTACATAATCGAATCCGGGGATTAGTTCTACTACCTCACTGTAGTCTGCGTCACTGGTAAAAGCTAACCCGACTGACAAACCTTCTTCTTGGAGAAAATCTTTGGTCGCTATCAGTTTGTCAGAACTACCCAGGTGCAATACCACTCTCTTGAATCCTGCTTCTACAAATAAGTCTGAGTATTGACCAGGATCTTCGACCATACAGTCTATTTCCAATTCATAACTAGAGCTGTATTTCTTAAGCTCCTGCAGCTCGATGGCTCCAGCTGCAGAAAAAGGCCACGATACGGCTGGTACAAACTCACCATCAACAAAATCGATTTGAAAACCGTCACTGATCCCGACCAAAACATCCATAACAGCCAAAAGACTTTCTTTGTCTGGGGCTGGATATGATGGTACTAGAGTCATTTTCATATTTTAGCTAAGGGTGTCTAGTTTTTCGTTGCGACGAGCATATTTTGCTTCTATCGAAGGCTCTGTATTGAGCCATAATTCAACAACAGATCTGACCTCTTCCACAGTAACAAAGCGAGCACCGATAGATAGAACATTAGAGTTATTGTGCTGTCTTGATAATTCAATTATTTCTTTTGAACCACCATAATAAACCGTCGCACGAACACCACTAAAGCGATTGGCCATCATAGCCTCACCTTGACCAGAGCCACCAAATATAATGGCTTTGTTTTGTTCTGGAGAGGCACTTACAGCCTCCGCAGCCAAGCTTATAAAGTCAGGAAAATCGTCAGTTTCATCATATTCTTGCGCACCGTGGTCAACTACAATATAACCAGCTCCTTCAAGCCATGATTTTATTTCTTCTTTATGGGTGAATCCTGCGTGATCGGTCGCCAGATGTATTGTGGTGTTGATGTTCATAAATTATTTATGCGCCGGCTTTGGCATTGAAAAATTTTGCAATTGCCTCAGTATGTTGCACCAAAGTACTGGTATAACTAGTTTCATTGTCATACCACGCAAGAACTTTGACCAAGTTTCTGTTAACAACCCTAGTCATAGATAGGTCAGCTATAGCTGCGATTTCTGCACCGACTATGTCTGATGAAACCAATGGTTCGTTTGTTACAGCTAATAAATTGCTCCAGGCTGGCGAGATGGACGCATCGGTCAAAGCTTTATTGACTTCATCAACTGTTGTTGGACGAGTGGCGATAAATGTGATGTCAACTAATGAGCCAATTGCTACCGGGACACGTATTGCAATACCGTCGAATTTATTTACCAGGTCCGTATGAGCTTTGGTTGTAGCTACGGCTGCACCAGTTGATGTTGGTACGATATTCTGCGCGGCTGAACGACCCTTACGGAAGTCTTTAGACGGCCCATCGACAATTGATTGGGTTGCAGTGTAGGCATGTACGGTATTGAGGAGAGCACTTTCTATACCAATCGCTTCTTTCAGTACACCAATGACTGGTGACGTTGCGTTTGTGGTGCAGGATGCGTTTGAACTAACTTGGCAAGTGGCGAGTTCGTTGTCATTTACACCCATGAGGACAGTAGCGCCAGTAATACCAGCCGCTGCCGGGTCGTCTTTTACCGGACCAGTCACAACCACCCTCTTTGCTCCAGCATCGAGGTGCATCTTCGATTGTTCATAGCTGGCAAACACTCCGGTTGCTTCGACTACTATATCGATATTCAAATCACCCCAAGGCAAAGCTTTTGGGTCTCTTTCACTCAAAAACTTTATATCTTTACCATTTATATTTAGATGTCCATCTGACACAGTGACTGCAAATCCGCTTTGTCCGTATACTGTGTCGTACTTAAGAAGATAAGCGAGATTCTCCGCATCACCCAAGTCATTAACAGCAACAATCTCATAATTGGGATTATTGAGTGACATTTTTAAAAAGGTTCTACCAATTCTGCCCAAACCATTGATTGCTACTTTTGCCATAGAAAAATATATTAAAAACTGTTCCTAAAATTATAGCACTGAGTTGTTCTCATCTACTTGGTTTATCAAGACTGTGCTGGGTGTCTAACTGTTTGAGAGAAGAACTTTTCTTATATAAATCAATACCAATATGATAATCAAAATTAACAGCGACCAAATACTCCAAAAGACTGCAAAAGCCTGAGCTAGCAAGTTTTGTTTAGGCGGCGTGTAATCTGTGATAACACTCATTTCAATTTCTTTAACCAGTTTTGTTTGATAATCAAAGACCGAGACTTCCATCTTGAAGTTGTTTGCTTCGTAGAAAGGTGCCAAATTAGCAGTATAGGCTGTTTTGTCTTTGTTTACCCGTAGTAAGAAAGAAAATTTCAAACTATCGTCACTGGGGTGCGTAAAAGTAACAACAATGGTTTTAAGATGTTCTGGTAGTGCATCGTAAGGGATGCCGATAGTTATAGGTTTGCCGCCATCAACACTCACAATGCCATCGACGCCAGAAACCAAACCACCATCTTGGATAAGGTAAATATCAGAAACGTCTAAAACAAAAGTTTCTGTCGAAGTAGAAATCTGCACAATCGGCGGTAAACCACTCTTGCTTATATAAACAACAGCACCAGATGAAACATTGCCGTTGTTATCGTAAGCAAATACTGTGTAGTACTGACCAGGTAAAACCTTAAGGGCATCAGTATCAGACACCTCCTCTCGACTTCCGTCATAAACTATATAGCCATCGTAAGGATCGGTAGGATAGAACAGGTTATTGCGAACAACTCTCACTCGAGAAAAATCTTTGTCAGTTGGATTATTCCAATTCAATCTAACTGAATCATTCTCGGCAGAAGCTTGCAGATTAGAAACGTTGTTAGGAGGCAGGGTATCAGGTGCTTCAAGAGTAGTAAATTGACCACGCGACAATAGTTGTTGTCCACGATAGTCATCGTAAGCAAATAACTCATATTCGTAGATAGTTCCAGGCTCCAGATCAGAAATAAGAGTGGTATGGTCTTTGGCCGCCACGTCTGTTGTTACATAACCAAGTTCATAACTTGTAGTTCTGCCCCAGTGTAAAATATATTGTGTGTAATGATTGGTACCCCATTTGAGCAAGGCAGTATTTAAATCAGTGGTGATACTGAGTGATGATAATTCAGTATCAATGGTTCCGCCTGACGCAGGCGAAATAGAAACAGCTGTGGCTGCTGGTAAAGTGGTGGTGGACACTGCTGCTGAAGTAGAGGATAGGTTATTTGCGGCATCAAAAGCTCTTAAAGTGTAAGAGTAACTTGTGTTAGCGGTCAGGCCTGTATCAGAATAAGAAAGCAGAGTTGTTGTAGCAATCTGCACAGCGTCACGAAATACTTGATACCCGCCCATCAGAACATCGTCTGTTGAAGAACTCCAAGTCAGGTCAATCTGACTGGTGGAAACAGCCGTGGCAGAAGTGATTGTTGGTGCGTTGGGTGGCGTTGTGTCAGTAGGAAGAATCGTCTGGGTAACAATAAAGTCATTAGTTACCGCTGATGCGACATGTCCGTAATAAAATACTGAGAAAAACACAAGTGCGATGAGTAATGTTATTTTACTTTTTGTCATCGCTCTTAAAATCATAATGAAAGTAGAGTTACTGTGGTGGTTGCCACATATGTACCAGCAGTCTGAATCTTACTAGTTCCGATTCCAACTTTAAAATAAATAGTTGTATCTGTTCCTGCAGGATGATTCGGTGAGCTATTGTTTGCTATAACTGTGGCACTGGTACTAAGGCCGTCCCAGCACGCTGTTGATGAAGCTGTGCCAGAGACGTTGCAGGCACTGCCATTAGTCTGAAACCTTTGAGCCACATGAGTTCCAAATGGAGAGTACGCAAAAACAGACTCAGTTGCCAAATAAGTAAAAACAAGATCTGGGTTTGCGGTTGCTGGCGCGTAATCTGCGATTGTATCTAAACTGCTTTGCATAGCGGGGCTGCTAGTGGCCTTGATGGTAAGCTGGTAACCTGAAGGACTGTCTGTGATAACAGTGAACGTGCTTGAACCAAGACTAGAACCTCCTCCAACCCCCGGAATGGATGAATCCATAACTACATTACCACCGCCGGTGAGTGATAGATAAACTTCTTGCATTTGCTGGTAACCGGCTTTTAGAGAGTAGTTGGTACTGGTAGACTCTCCTGTTGCCACCTCGCCAAAAGTTGATTCCTGAGTGTAATTTGTAGAACTAGAAAGGCCACCACCAAAATTGACACTATCACTTTGGATTTGATAGTTAGAACTTTGTCGTACCTGTGCGTAAACGCTTTGATTTAACAAGAATACAGTCAGAAGGCTACAGGTTACGGCGAGTATGATTTTTTTGAAAGAACGCTCGCTCATATAACTTCTATTCTACCTTTCTTTTAAATTCAAACTTCTTAAAGAAATTTCTTAGCAACCAAAGTAGTAGAACCAAGGCTGCAAACGCTAATGATACTAATTTCCACGGTATCACCCAGAAGGATATCTGTGACTCATCGATTATATCACCATAACCTCGGTTGAGCTTCAGGGTTGCAGTATAACGACCAAACATTAAATCACGATTCCACGATACTTCGCGTGAGCGTAATGACTGCGGCAGTGAGAACCAAGGTTGTAATTCAACAAAGCCAACCTCTTCACCAAGCATGTTTTTGATTCTTAGTTCGCCGTAAGGATTAAGGTGTATAGAGCCGGTGTTTTGGTAAAGAATTTGAAAATCAACTGGACCTTTTTCATACCACAGTTTGTTGTTGGTGGTAGAGAAATCTTTCAGTTGTCCCTCCTCATTCAAATCACCAGGTACGGTAACGAAAAACAATGAACCGATTCGGCTTATGATAGCTGAGCGCGGTGCAGCTGCTGTATCGGAACCGCCAGTTGCCTCTCTCGTGACGGTTCTTACTAGGACACTACCGTAAAATCCTCCCGCTTCAGCATCAACTGGGATATGGATGGTTACCGGGATGATAGCGCGAAGATTTGGGCCGAGCTCGAACTCTGTCTGAGGTACAGATATATAGTCTTTAAGAGTGTAAGGACCTCTGTCTTCTCCGAGCAAAACAACCGACTGTTCTGGATTATCAGAACCGGCAATATCTTCTACATCAATCAAAAACCGTTTAGCTTCAGCCATACGGTTAGCTACTGAAATATTAACTGTTTTTGTTTCACCTGGTTTTAGTTGCAATTCAACCTTTCCTGGACCTAGCACAAAGTCGTCAAATACCTTATCACCTACCAAAGCTTCATTTTTATAAGGATTTATTATTGTGTTAGTAGCGACAAAAGATTCGTCTGAAGTTGTTGCAACGACTGATTCTTGAGCAGATGCTTTAACTGTGAATATAGACAAGAAGCCACAAGTTAATGCCAGTGATAGCAATACTCCGTGTCTATACCGAGTTAAAAACATAATCTATTAAGCGTAAGTCTAAACTAGTTATCAAGGGCGGTCAACGTTGCGGTTGCAACGTAAGTACCATTAGGTACAGAGGGGGTTGGGCCGTTAGGAATGGTTATACGGAACTGTACTGTAGAGGTAGAACCAGATGCTGGGGTCGGTGCAGAAGAGTTGATTAACTCAGTAGCAGCACTAGCATTGGTGCTAGAAGCACCACGCCAGCAGTTGTTAATTGTAAATGAGCCGTTGTTAGCAGTACCACAAAGTGATCCACTGTGTGTGAAAACTGAAGAAATTTCAGCTGTGTTGGAAGCGTTTACAGTAAAGCCAAACTGCGCGTTAGGTAAAGAAGTATCGAAGCCGGCTGGGTAGCTGGTTGTGGTTGTAGAATATACATAATTATCTATAACGTCGTTGCTGCCGTTTCTTATCATAGCTGTAGTGCTACTGAATTTGATAGACAGATTGTAGCCAGCTACACTGTTGCTTGTTACTCGAACAGTAGTAGTGCCGTATGAGGTTCCGCCGGTAAGACCGTCTAGAGTTCCATTCATGGTGACGTCTGTGGTAGAGGCAGCAAAGGCAATAGCAGAAGAGACTGTTTGAGTAACAGTGAATTCGTCAGTCACTGCACGACTGACTACTGGTTCGAAAATAACCAATGAAGAAAGCATTAATAAAATTATTAATGCGGCTGAAACTAGTGACTCTCCTATGGTCTTGAATACTAAATTGGACAACATAACTGAATTTAACTTATTTGCTGGTATTATAGCATTTAAAAAATAACGATTGTTTCTTTTTTATTTTAGTTATGTGGATAGTTTTATGAAACAAACACGGCCGGCAAGCGAAGCTTGCCGGCCGTGTTTGTTAAAACCTTAAATCAACACCGTAGCGTGATTATTGCTTATTTCTAGAGTGCCAGATTCAATAACGTATTTATCTTGTGTGCCGTCACTTTTCTTGATAGTTACCTCCCCTGCTTTAAGTGGAGAAATAAGTGGCTCATGATTTGCCATCACTTCCATCTCACCAGCCGCTCCCGGTACATGTACCGAAATCACCTCCCCGTCAAAAACAGGTGCGTCGACTTTTGAAACGGTTAGTTTTAGTAGGTTCATAAATAGTTTCTAGGTTACAACGTTACTAAGCAACTTCTTCAATCCCTCCCTTCATGTAGAAGTCCTGCTCAGCCTTATCATCGTGCTTTCCATCAAGAATCTCAGCAAAGCCCTTGATAGTGTCCTCGAGTGCCACATACTTGCCGGGTGCGCCAGTGAAGACTTCCGCAACTGAGAATGGCTGAGACAGGAAGCGCTGAATCTTTCGTGCGCGGTATACCGTCTGTTTGTCTTCTTCTGAAAGTTCTTCAATACCAAGAATGGCG
>JBNKMC010000012.1:0-14763 GCA_050292865.1 Minisyncoccia bacterium
GCCACAACCCCCCCCCCCCCCCCCCCGCCGCCCTTCCCTTTTTCTCAATTTCTGGTATATTAGCCCCACTTCACAAGAAGTTTAATAGTTTCTAGCGGCACACGTTTAACCCCGTATTCACGGACTATGGCCGAGCGGATGCATACATAATATGTATCTTAGCTCTCGCGCAACGGTTATGCGGACGCGTGTCGTCGGAGTAAAAAAGAATAATTATGTCAGAAGTAATTACTGATAAGAGTGTAATGCACTCATACGTAGCTGAGCTACCTACACCTCCACAAGACGGTGAGTTGGTGGAAGGTACTGTTTCTGCTATCGGACGCGCCCGCGTCTTTGTTGACCTGCCACCATTTGGTACAGGTATTATTTACGGTCGTGAATACATGAACGCCCGCGATATCCTGCGTAAAGTAGGAATTGGCGACACTATCGCTGCTAAGGTAGTAGATACCGGCAACGAAGACGGCTACATCGAACTTTCACTTAAGGAAGCACGCCAGGCTCTAATCTGGTCAGACGCAGATGCAGCTGTTAAGGAAGGTAAGGTATTCTCACTAGAAGTTAAGGAGGCTAATAAAGGTGGTCTTATCATCGATTGGCAAGGTATCCAAGGATTCCTTCCAGCCTCTCAGCTTTCAACTGAGAACTACCCTCGCGTATCAGACGGCGACAAGGACAAGATTCTAACAGCCCTTAACGAGCTAGTTGGTACTCACCTTAGCGTAGTTATGATCACTGCCGATCAGAAGGAAGGTAAACTAATCTTCTCAGAGAAAGGCCCTCAAGAAAAAGAAGCCAAGGAAGAAAAGGTTGGCAAGTATCAGGTAGGCGATGTTCTATCTGGTGAGGTAACCGGTGCTGTAGACTTCGGTATCTTCGTAAAAATCGAAGATGGTCTAGAAGGTCTAGTACACATCTCAGAACTGGACTGGGGTCTAGTGGAAGACACTCGCAGCATGTTCAAGGTTGGACAGAAAGTTCAGGTTAAAGTTATTGAAGTGAAGGACGATAAGATTTCACTATCAATCAAACAGCTGCGTGAAAACCCATGGGTTTCTGCTTCTAAGAAGTACAGCAAGGGTGACAAAGTGGACGGTGTTGTTATCAAGTACAACAAGCACGGGGCTCTAGCTTCTATCGAAGAAGGTGTCGCTGGCTTGGTACACATCTCAGAGTTTGAGAGCGAAGAAGCTCTTAAGACTGAGTTGCCACTTGGTAGCGTACACAAGTTCACTATAACTTTGTTTGAACCAAACGAACAAAAGATGACTCTAAGCATCAAGGGTGAAGCAAAAGAGGAAGAAAAAGCAAAATAGTTGTTAACTACAGACTATAAAATAGACGGCGGCCCGTAGGGCCGCCGTCTATTTTATTTTTTAATTTTCACCTTTTCAGTTGAAACGGTTCATCGCCTTTTCCACTCCATCGGTAATCACAACATTAACCGCCTCTGCCACTAGTGACATGACAGACTTCAGTTCGCCCTCTTCCCTTTTCTTAAATTCTCCCAATACATATTTAGGTAGTCGCTCGCCAGTTGGACGCTTGGTCTTCCCAGTCCAGAGAGACCGTGGCGATATCCCTACCCGCACCCGTACAAAATCCTTACTTCCAAGAGACGAAATGATTGATTTGATACCATTGTGTCCACCATCGCCACGTCCAACCGAAATCTTTATCTCACCGAGCGGTAAATCGATATCGTCGTAGATGACTACTAGGTTACCTACATCTTCCTTTATCACCAGCTTCTTTACCGCCGCTCCAGAATTATTCATAAAAGTATTGGGTTTCAATAGAATCACATCAGCGTCACCAACCAAACCTTCACTTACTTCCCCGCTGTATTTACCCGAGCTAACAAAACCAGGCAGACCAAGTGAAGTCTGCAAATAATCAAGCACCAAGAAGCCAACGTTGTGCCTGGTGTTTTTATATTCTTCACCTGGGTTACCTAAACCGACGATATAAAACATGTGTGTTAAGTATAAAGTTAAAAGCTCAAAGTTAAAAGTGCGGCGATGGCAAAGCCATCGCCGCCGCAAAATTTGTTCTGGAACAAATTTTCATTTATAATGTGTTCAACACACATTTTATTTCTATTTTTACAACATCATGAGTTCTTTAGATAACAATGCACCCCAGACTAACCAGCCAGAACACAACCAAAAAGGCTCCATTACCGAAATCGTAAAGCTTTTTATCATCGCCATGATAATTGTGCTACCAATAAGATTCTTTATTGCTCAACCTTTTATCGTTTCTGGAGCTTCAATGGACAACACATTCCATAACAATGATTACCTGATTGTGGACCAAGCTTCATATCACTTTGAAGACCCAAAACGTGGAGAGGTAATCATCTTCCGTTACCCTAACGATCCGGCACAATTCTTCATTAAGCGTGTGATTGGTATCCCCGGAGATCATATTACAGTAGAAAATAATATAGTGACCGTAACCGCTGCCGACGGTACAACCAGCGTTCTAAACGAACCGTACATAAAATCCATGAACAATATAAACCACACTGATGTCACCCTTAGTGACAGCGATTATTTTGTCATGGGTGACAACCGTGACCGCAGCTCAGACTCACGTTTCTGGGGTACTCTACCTAGAAAAAATATTGTTGGACGTGCAGTATTGAGATTATTCCCCTTCAATAAAGTTTCAGTATTCCCAGGTCTTTACAACATAGACTTATCAAACTCATAAGATTAATACAAAGCCTATGGAAATCACATCAACCTCATTTATAAAACAAGCTATCAGTACTGCTGAATATTTTGGATTTACAGATTTAGATAAAGCCAAAAAACACCCGTTGTGTCAGGAATGTGGCAAAAAACTAGAACATACGGCTTCAGCTTCTAATCGCAAACTAGATAACCTTAACGGCCTATTGACTGGAGGGATGTCTGCTTTCTGTGACAGCAAACTACACGCTATTGAAGAGCCAGTACTTTTCTACACCGTCGAACAAGTCCCTCGTACCGGTGAGTCAGCTGTTACATTTCAGGTTTTTAATGTAGAAAGCAGCATAGCTGAATCAATCCTTATCCAGGCCATGAAGGCTCTAACCCACGACCTTGGTTACCACAACCACTCTGTACGAATCAATTCTCTAGGTGACCGTGACTCATCAATGCGGTTCACTCGCGAGCTAACCAACTATTTCAAAAAGCGTGTTGACGACATGCCAGAACGCGCCCGTGAAGCTCTAAAGGAACACGCAATCTCTGCACTCTTTAAACTCTTAGAAGAAGAACACGAACTAGCCTACAAATCACCAAGTCCTCTAGAGTACCTCACCGACCAGTCACGCAAACACTTCCGTGAAGTAGTTGAGTACCTAGACATGGCAGAAGCCGCCTACGAAATCGACCCTAAACTGATTGGTCACCACGAATGTTACTCTGAGGCTATCTTTGCTATCGACTTGCTGGACCATAAAACAGGCGAAAAAATAAAAGATGCACCAATCAGTATTTCTGGTGGACGGTACAATGAGTTTGTCCATCGTAATACCAAGCGTCAAATACCAGCCGCTGGCGCCGTAGTGGTTCTAAAAGAAAAGAAAGCTCCCAATCGCACACCACGAATAAAATTAAGCGAGCCTTCTGTCTACGTTGTACAACTAGGCATGGGACCAAAAATGAAGAGTTTGATTTTAATTGACCAACTGCGCCAAGCTGGTATCAATGTTTATCAAAACCTAGCCAGCAACTCTCTTTCAACTCAATTACGTGACGCAGAAGCGAAGGGTGTGCAGTACACCATTATCATCGGCCAAAAAGAATTCGTTGAAAACGGAGCCATCCTGCGCGATATGGCAGCCCGGAATCAAGAACAAATCACTTTGCCAGCAATCATAACTAAATTAAAAAGGTCTAGTCGTGTACCTTCGTTGGCTTAGATAGGATGGATTATAAAAATGCAGGGCAGCCAAAGGCTGCCCTGCATTTTTATAAACCACCACTGAAAAACACTCAACCTATACAGAAAGTAACTTTAAGAACCAAAACCGGACTTGCTTATCCTTCTCATAAATGATATATTTCTGCCCACATATGGCAACAAACGTCCGAGTAGAAAAGAACAACAATGAAAGTAGCGCCAACGTTATTAGGCGTTTTACTAAGCGCGTTCAGCATTCAGGAATAATTCCTCGCATTCGTAAGAACCGCTACTACGCTCGCACCAAGAGCGAAAACGTGCGCAAAGAGGCTCGCCTTAAAAAGCTTGACCGCAAAACTGAGTACGAAAAGCAGTTGAAGCTTGGTAAGATTCAGGAACGAACTGGCTCACGCCGCTAATCACTTTATTAAACAAACAAAGCGCCCCCCCTTCGGGGCGACGCTTTGTTCAACCAAATGTTATACTGTACCCACTATGACAAACTTCTCTATCGCCAGCACAGCGCGCAAGTATCCAAAGCTTCCTTATGAAGAAATAAAAGAAGCCATCCTTGGTAAAAATTACTACCTGTCCCTAACCTTCGTCGGCACCAAGCGTGCTCAAGAACTAAACCAAGCCTACCGCCAAAAAAGCTACTCGCCCAACGTCCTGTCTTTCCCCTTGGACGAAAAGACTGGTGAAATATTCATCACACCAGTAGTAGCCAAACGCGAAGCAAAAAAGTTCGGCATGACTCCAAATGGTTATATCGGTTTTTTATTTGTACACGGCTGTCTACATCTCAAAGGTCACGACCACAGTGACAAAATGGACAATCTAGAAAAAAAATATTGTCAACAATTCTCTCTAAAATAATTCGGCCAACTGTTGAATATCCCCATAAGTATAGCGACCATAGATGCTATAATAAAAAAATAATATGGCAGACCGAATAATCACCGGAATAGACGTTGGTACCTACCAAGTAAAGGTAGTTATTGTGCGTATTCAAAAAGACAAACAAAACCGTGCTTCCTTACCACAAATAATTGGCACTGGTTATGCCGAAAGCCGAGGCCTGCGCAATGGCTACATCATCAACGAAACAGACGTAGTACGCAGTGTCCGAGGTGCAGTAGCCCAAGCCGAAAAAGCCGCTGGAGTAGAGGTAAACAAGGCCTACATCGCCGTTGGTGGCATTGGTATCGATGAAATCATTTCCCGTGGCGAAATAATCACTTCACGCGCTGATTCAGAGATAACTCAAGTAGACATGGACAAAGCCATGCAAGACAGCGAGGAGCGCATCGTCGAACATATCCCGAACCGCAAAATCCTTCACGCCATTCCCCTTTCATATAAAGTCGACGGAGAGGTTGTTCTCGGCAAACCCAATGGCATGCACGGCACCAAACTAGAAGTCGAGACTCTTTTCATCAGTACCTTCGAGCGACACCTCAACGACCTCATCAGTGCCATCGAGAGCACTGGTATCACTGTAGAAGACGTCATGGCCGCACCTCTGGCTGCTAGCTTTGTCATGCTTAGCAAAGCCCAGAAGCGCGCTGGCTGTGTCTTAGCCAACATCGGAGCCGAAACAGTATCAGTAGCCGTCTTTGAAAATAGCACTCCTATATCCATCAAAGTCTTCCCTATCGGTTCTAACGACATCACCAATGACATTGCTCTTGGCCTTAAGATTCCTCTAGAAGAAGCCGAAAAGATTAAGCGCGGTGGCATGAGCAGCGCTAACTACTCCAAGAAAAAACTAGACGAAATTATTGCCGCCCGCCTAACAGACATCTTCGAATTAATTGACGCTCACCTCAAGAAGATTAAGCGTGACGGTCTACTACCAGCTGGAGTGATTATCACCGGTGGCGGATCAGGTGTAGCCAGCATCCAAGACCTTGCCAAGGCAGCTCTGCGCCTCCCTTCCAAAATCGCCACTCTAGACCCAGGCCAAAACGGCAAAATCCGCGACGCTTCCTGGGCTGTAGCCTACGGCCTCTGCATGTGGGGAGCCAGCGACAGCAGTGAAGAAACCGGCATCGGTCTAGCCAAAAAAACCAGCAACACCATCATCAACTGGTTCAGCCAATTCCTCCCATAATCTAAACACAACAATAAAAATAAAAACAGGGTGGCCTTCGGCCACCCTGTTTTTATTTATCACAACTATTTAAAATATATTTAATTACAGAAATAAAATTTTTATCCCTGTATGATAATTCTATTGAATCAACAGGATTTATTTCAGCCAATGTTTTATCCTGTCCATAAGGTACAAAAATTGAGTTATAACCACCTCCACTCTCATTATTTTTGTTGGGAGCTATCCATATAGGAAATTCTCCAAACCTTTCGTCATTTGAAATAAAACCTTCGACACTATTAACGAAAAGTTTGCGCTCACCTTCTGGTGTTGCGTATGCCACCGCCGAATTAATTGTAGCTTTCCTATCGTTGACATTTTTCATCCTTTTCAGAATCTCAGACCGCCCAAAACTTTTAAGGAATTCTCCAGCTTCAAGCCCGGGTGCCCCACCCAATGCATCCACAACAAAGTCCGTGTCCTCTACAATTACCGGCGCACCAATCAGATCAGAAACAGAAACAGCTCCGTTTACTGACACTTCTGC
This sequence comes from Minisyncoccia bacterium, assembly GCA_050292865.1. Lineage (GTDB taxonomy): Bacteria > Patescibacteriota > Minisyncoccia > Phycocordibacterales > UBA918 > OLB19. The sequence goes on from JBNKMC010000012.1 coordinate 6,546, forward strand.
AACATTTACCCCTACTTCATCGTAAGGCACATAGTCATAATACCTCTCTCTTATGGCAACTATTTTTACAGGAAAATTAAAATGTTCAACAATAAAATTAATTTGTGCCAGCTTTCCTTTATTGCCCGTAGCAAAGATTATTTCTTTCATAAAAATTTTTACCTACGGTCAATCATACCGTCGTTAGATTGTGCGGTACCAATCAATGTTACAGGCACACCAAGCTCAGTTTCCAGATATTCAATATAGTCCTTTGCTTGTTTACTCAAGGATTCCCAAGAATCTTTGCCTTCATCATCTGGAAATAAATAATTTAAAAACTGCAAAGCTATTTGTGTGGGCCTATTTACCATCACAGCTTCCTTGACTAGCTCCATATCAAATTCAGCCACCCTTCTTATCTTCTTGGTAACAGTAGTTGTCTCCTCCACTTTTTTGCCAATTCTATCAGACAATATTTGCCAACTAATTTCGTTTGGCAAAGGACCAGAATTACCGGCTACACGTATAGGATAAGTTCTAATTACTAAAATAATATCATCAACCAACCGAGGTGATATTCCGGCTTCAGCCAAAAAGTTGGCTGCTGTAGTATCGCGAGATGTTACATAAGGATATGATCCATGATATAAGGACAGACCAAAACCCTGCGTACCTTCAATCAAAATATTCTTACCTTCGTCTATGGAGGTATTTAAATATTCCGAAACATTTATAAGTTTGAAGTCAGTTAAAACGTCTCTAGCTAAACTGAATCCCTGCCGCCAAATCCTATCAACCAAAGCAGATCCACAACCTTTGCCAGTGCTACCAATACTTTTAACAATCTCGGACTCTTGTTTAGAGTGTTTCCCTTCAATTATTCCCGCCTGCATATCAATCAAAACACGACCAGCGGTTCCAGTCACTCTTACCTCATTTCTTAAAATCTCTGGATCTATTAGAGCACCCGCACCTATACATAAGACACAGCCGGGATTCACAAACGTAGCAGGAATCTGTTGCAATCTATATATTTCATCACCATCAAAGACTGTATGTCCTGCATTTGGCGACCCGGTCCTAACAGCTACATCAAATTCATTTGCTAAAAAGGAAATAACCTTCCCTTTTGCTTCAGAGCCATACTGACCACCTACAACAACTGTTACTTTTCCCTTCATAGTTATAAGTATTATACATTCACCACCATCGATGTACTTTTAAAAAAGCTAACAACATCAGAAAATCACTTACCATGTCAAACACACGAAACTCAGCTATGTCAATATAGTGACAGTACCAAATAAGACGTGTATGATGTGCGTACTTATTAAGTTCCTTGTTTTGCTGGGAGGTAACCAGCAATCAGCTGTAGTGGTGGCAGCAATGTCTCATGACCGGCGGTTGTGTTTATTAAAAGTCTCCTGGTCTGCAAGGTGGTGTTAAGAGAGAATACTTTATCATGGAACAAATCAAGACAGATGTAGAGAGCTTCGCACGAATCCGAGTTATCGGTGTTGGTGGTTCAGGCAACAATGCCGTCAACCACATGGTCTCAAACAAAATTAAAGGAGTGGAATTTATTTCTATCAACAGTGATGCTCAAGACCTTCATCACTCACTAGCCAAGAAGAAGATTCATATCGGAAAGAATCTGACTCGTGGACTAGGTGCTGGTGGAAACCCCGACATGGGACGTCGTGCCGCTGAGGAAACTCGTGAAGAAATTGCTAACTCTCTAAAGGGTTCTGACATGATCTTCATCACTGGTGGTATGGGTGGTGGTACCGGTACAGGTGCTGCTCCGGTAGTGGCCAAAATCGCTCGCGAAAGTGGCGCACTAACTGTCGGTGTTGTAACTAAACCTTTCCTCTTCGAGGGACAAGAACGTATGCGACTTGCTCTTCAGGGTATTGAAGAACTCAAAAAAGAAGTTGACGCTCTCATCACCATCCCTAACGACCGCCTACTGGCTATTGTAGATAAGGAAACTACCGTTAAAAGTGCCTTCGGCATGTGTGACGATATACTGAAGCAAGCAGTCGAAGGAATCTCCGACCTTATCACAATGCCAGGTATCATCAACGTCGACTTCGCCGACATCCGCAGCGTTATGGAGAACGCCGGTTCAGCTCTTATGGGTATCGGCACATCTACCGGCGAGAAGCGGTCTGAAGAAGCAGCACGAGCTGCTATCAACTCCCCTCTTCTTGAAGTATCAATCATTGGTGCTAAAGGTGTGCTATTTGCCATCGCCGGCGGCGACGACCTCGGTATGCTTGAGATTCAAGATGCCGCACGCGTCATTACAGAATCAATCGACCCACACGCTAAGGTAATCTTCGGAGCAATCAAAGACGAAAAACTAAAGAAGAATGAAGTGAAAGTCACCGTTATTGCAACTGGCTTCCCAGAAAATGAAAACGGTGGCGGCTCGTCAAGTATAGTACGCACACCAAGTCAGGCTAGACACGACGAGACAGAAGACGAAGAAGTGCCTACCCGAGGCCGAATCTTCAACTCTCTAAGTACTCCCCGCAAGACAGAAACTGAAGAGGAAGAAGCCACTGCAGCTCCAAAACCAGCTACTGCACAAAAATCAGAATTCAAAACAGACCCACGACCAGTCGACCCTCTAGACGAAGAAGACGATGAGGATTGGGGTGCGGTCCCAGCTTTCCTACGCAGAAGCAAACTAAAGTAAACGATAACACTAATTGTTTTAGTCCGCCAAAATGCAGACTTGGACCGCAGCCCAATCCGTAGGAGTGGGGCTGAAAGCGTAAAGAAGAACAGTGCCTTCGCACTGTTCTTTAGCTTTCAGAGGCGTAAACGATGTTTTTCTTCATTTCCCAGAAGAAAAACAAGTGCGCCGGGACAGCAGGTACTTAGTGCTCGCAACCAGCTTTGCTGGTGAGAGCGCTTAGTAACCTGCGTCAGTTCCCGCATTCCCACACCCCTAACTAAATAAAAAATAAAAACCTTTCGTTTATACGAAAGGTTTTTATTTATCCAATTTCCACTCGAATCTGTGTTAAAATAGACCAGTCTTAATTTAAGATCGTATTATTTCTAAATTCACTTAACACTGTGTACGACCTAGTTATTATTGGCGGCGGACCAGCTGGAATATCAGCCGGTGTGTACGCCTCTCGAAAACAATTAAAAACGTTATTCATCACCAAGGAATGGGGTGGTCAAAGTACTGTATCAGATGATATTCAAAACTGGATTGGTACACCTTCTATTTCTGGTGCTGACCTAGCCAAGAGTTTAGAAGAACACCTGCGCACATACGCAGACGGTTTTGTAGAAATAAAAGAAAACTATCTAGTGTCAGATGTGCAAAAGAATGAAGACGGCACTTTTTCTACAACCCTAGATTCTGGTGAGGTAATCATGAGCAAAACCATCCTAATCGCAACCGGTTCTAAGCGTCGTCACCTGCCAGCCGAAGGAGCTGAAGAATTTGAAAACAAAGGCGTGACCTACTGTGCTTCTTGTGACGGACCACTATTCTCTGGACAAGACGTGGCTGTTATCGGTGGCGGCAACGCAGCTTTTGAAACAGCCGCTCAACTACTCGCTTACGCCAAGAGTGTTACTCTACTGCAACATGGTGACAAATACAAAGCCGACCCAGTAACAGTGGAGAAAGTTTTATCTCACGAAAACATGACCGGCATATTAAATGCCAACACCGTACGAGTAACGGGTGACAAATTTGTCAACGGCTTGGACTACCAAGACAACGAAGGTAACGAGCATCACCTAGATGTCACTGGTATCTTTGTAGAAATTGGTATGATTCCAAACACAGATGCATTTGGCAGTGTGGTTGAGCTGGATGAATACAAACGCGTAGTCATTGACCCTTGGACACAAAAGACTTCAACCCCTGGTATCTGGGCCGCTGGTGACTGCACCAATGTACGCTACCACCAGAACAACATCTCTGCCGGCGACGCTGTCAAAGCCCTTGAGGATATCTACGTACACCTCAAAACTAAATAATCATAGACGTTTTCTCACAAAAGACAAAACACCTGCCCAGGGGGCAGGTGTTTTGTTTTATTATTAACGCAATTACTTCTTCCTTGGTTTGATATCAATCTTTCGCACAACAGACTTCAGCCGAGCAGCTACCCGATGGTGAGCCGTTCTCTTGCCTTCTGGGGCACGATTCATTGGTGATTGATTTGGGTTGTATTCCATTCTTCTATTCTAAACCATACAACGACCAACAAAATGAAGAAATCAACCTAAAAAGAAAGGGCCGGCACGTAGCGCCAACCCTTTCTTTTTACATTCAACAAATCCCTACTCGCTTAAAACTTGATCCAGTGGTGGTGCTCCGGCCTCGGTACTACTGTCCGATTCAGTCGGCTTCTGATTATTTTCTACAAATGAAACTCCATCTTGAGCCTGTTGTTGATCAAAGGTAATTGGACCAACATTTACAACCACCTCCCTTCTTCCATATAGGCATTACTTCCGTAAGCGCGCACTTAAAATAAAATATTTTTACTCCTAATTCGAGTTCGTATTTATGTATGCACGTGTACTTGGTCCGAAGTAACCAGTACCGCGAGCCAATCCAACTGAAGTGAGTATTTCGGAAGCAAATGCTTCTTGGAAGCGAATCAGAGCTTCACGTGTTTTTGCACCAAATATATTGGTCTCATTACCCACAGAACCAGGACCACTCTCGGCCACAATATACCCATGAGTGTTGAGATATGCTTGTAGCTGACGGACCTCGTCATCGATATCATTAAATTCGAGATCTTTCGAAAAGCGTGTGGAGGTTGGTGTAATGGACTCAGTTGATATTGTTGAAGGATTGACGCTCTGTTGAGTCACGGAAGAGGACGCGTCAGTGATAAATTCTCTGGTGAGCGGGCCGAAGTATCCAACAGCAGGGTAAATATTATTGTCAGATTGGAATTGCCGTAAGGCCGATACAGTCTGCTGTCCAAAGTATCCTGTTGCTCCAGCAGGAATAGTATATCCGCCCGCAATAAGGAACCTCTGAAGAGCCGTTACATCATCACCTTCTGCGCCAGTGTCGAGGTTGCGGGTAAATGAGCGAGACACACCTGCTTCTCCACTTGTGTTTGTGCTTGGTGCAGACACCGGTGGAGTAACTGGCGTAGTCCCAGGCAGTGCGACTGGATCAGAACAACGACCTCGACCGTCACAAAAACGCATAAACCGAACGCCCTCAGCTAGTTTGTCTGCTGCAAGATTGGTAACGGGGCGAATGGTTTTCAGCACCTCGGCAAAGCCAACATCGGAAGCAAACTGCATTTTTGAGATGTTTGTGTCATAGTCAAAGCGCAGAACACTACTTTCTGCTGCAGAAGATCCAGGCAGAAAAGAAACACCAAATCCTCCACTCGGAGCAGTGACTGACCGTCGTAATGGAGATCCGCCAGTAGAAACACCACTTGCTACCGAGAAAGAGATGGTGAGATCAGATAAATTGGCGTTGCCGTTAACGTCAATACAGCGAACGTAATATGTATAGTTTGTACTGTCAGTAAGTCCAGTAATGGTGGTTGTATGACTGGTCACCGAAGAACTTGTTCCGGTAGTTGAGAAAATATCAGTCATGCTGGCGAAGGCAGTGCCTGAGGTTATGCTATAGCGACACTGGGCATTTTCATCAGTAGATACAGCCAACGTTGCCTGGGTTGTGCCTGCCGCCAATTCTCCCGAGGAAGAATCATTGTCTGAGACAGTGGGAGGAGTGATATCAGACACAGTTGCAAGCTTATCACCAAAAGGTTCTGGTGGCATCGTGTAAGTACCTGAGTCTCTCAGTGTAGCACCTGCACCATTGTTACCATATGCAAATGACACATACACCGGTGCACTCAATGTTTGATCTACCGTCAGTGTTACCGTATTGCTTGTACCAGTAGCACCAGACACTGTCCGAGTACCGTTGTTGTCAGTCACAACCCAACCTGTTGTGTCGGTAGTATTTTGCAAGGCCCCTTCCCCACCCGTGAAAGTTACCGTGACAGTATTATCTAAATACTGCGCACTGCTAAATTGTGGGCCGCGAGCAGATTCTGTACCACCGTACAAAGCGGCATAAATAGCGCGCCACCAGCGGCCAGCAAGGGTAGTTGCTTCAGCATCGGTTGTCCAGTGGAGTGAGAAGGTTTGATCATGCCCAGTGGGGCCCGGGTAGATATCGCTATCGTTGGTCCAGTTATATATCTTTGCATCGTGCACTGCAGCAACACCGTCTGCATCACCTCCGATATAGTTTGCGATATTGGCAGAAATAAGTGTCGTTGTTGCAAAGCCCGTATCTGCCTGCAAATCGTTTATCATTTGCGACTCAGCAGCTGCGTACGTAGAAGATGAAATGCCATAGTTGGCATCGCGCTCACCCTGATACCACAAAATTGATTTTATATCGTTAACCTTGCTACTCGTTACCAAGCTCGTAAATGCATCATATCTTGACCCACCCCTTGACCATTCCGGAGTTGGTATCACCAAAGCGGTACCAGAAACAGGAGCAGACACGAATCCAACAGGATAACCGGTATGAGATTCAATAAACGAAGCGAGTCGTGGCAACACCGAGTAAGCAGAAGTTGACGGGTCTGAGTAGTTACTCTGCAGGTTTGCCCAGCTTCCCGAAGTATCAAAGACTGCTGCTGCCGTACCAGTATATGGTTGTCCATTGGTAAAATCGCCAGTTTGATTTGACTGACCTATCCAACCAAAGACATCACCGACACGTACATTTGTGCTGGTGGTTGATACAGAAGTGTTGTTGGAGAAGCGCACCGAAATAGTATGACTACCAACCGCAACCGCCGGGATTGTTCCACTGAAGGTGCTGCTGGTTGGTGAAGCATCAAGTGTGCTCCATGCACCACTATCGAGTTGGTATTCAACAGTCGTAACAGAACCCGTCAACGTACCACTCACCACTATGTCGGCCTGATTGCTATCATTACGCTGATATACCTGATAAGGTGCTGGATTTGTAATAGCGATTGTATCTGCAAGATTAAAGGCAGTCAGATAATGACTCCTCCAAATGGATGCATTCTGAGGAGCATCATATATAGCGAGCTCATCTATGTTTCCTTTGTAGTAATAAAAAGATGAGGCACGTTTAATGTACCCCATTGAATAATGAGTAAGGCCAGCACCATTATTAATGTCCGCCAACCATATGGCTGAGCTTGTGGCACCCTTGCTAACAATATATGTTTCTTCCACACCATTAACAAACAACTTTATACCAGTTGTACTACTCACTTGCGCAGCAACATGGTACCAAGTATCTGGCGTTAGATACGTACTTCCGTATATCTGATTGTTCACTGCTGGTGTCTTGCTCACAAACACCAATCGAGCCTGATTACCAGATGCCGAAATACCAAAAAAAATATTATTGGTTGAATCAGAAGTGGAATCTCCAATAGAAAAGATACTGGATGTCACTGGCGACGAATCAATCCGAATCATAGCCTCAATAGCCCCCTCAGTTTGAGCATCAAAAGTATCGTCCGGCAAATCAATACCTTGGTTGGTAGTAAAGTGGTATGAGTTACCTACTTGCGCTGCCTGCCCAACAGTTGGAGTACCGACGAGTGTACCGTTGTCAGAACCAATCTGATCGAGCAAGTTACCACTCGCCTCCTCGAAATTCCAGTGTGACACAGCACCGTCTGCCGCGACCGTACTCGCAAAGGTGGCTTCGGCAACGTGAGTAGGAAAAAAACTACTTGCAAAAAGCGTAAATACAAAGAATGAGACTGCTTTCAGTAGTTTTTTAATATTGATATTCTGTTTCAGCATGAGTATACCTGCACCAAATACTAACACTGTACATTAGCTACAACAAACATTAAATCTGAATATCTAAGGGTTTTATGTCCAATTAATTAGTAAATAATTAATCAATATTTTTTGTTGTGCTTCATGTAATAATCTAATTGCTTTTTTCAATTCTACAAATTTAACTATATCATTTTCTGGTAATCCACCTCTTTTATTAATTTTACCATTTTCATTTTTCATAGAAATAATACTATTACATTTTAAATTGATTTTATTGTAATTATCAATATCATTCTTTTTAAATCTATATATAAAAGCACAAATAATCTTATCTTTGTGTTTATATTTTTGTTCTCCTATATATTTAATACCATTAATATTATCATATAAATACACATTACTTTCTTCTAATGTTTCT
>JBNKMC010000013.1:0-14560 GCA_050292865.1 Minisyncoccia bacterium
TCAGTTCACCACGGGGCAGCGTATACAAGTATGTATAAATGGTCTCGTGTGATACCTGTTTCTGCATATCACCAGCATACTCTTTCTTGAGGAAGTGAGCTATTTGTTCTGGTGACCATTGCAGACGGAGTTTTGCTTGTACCAGCTGCCATAACGTCTCATCGGCCAGTTTCTTCGCTGTTCGTGGTATTTTTCTTTTCTTTCTGGCGTCCTTTTGCGCCAACAGTGGCGAGTATGGTGTTCGTGGTCCAAGCCGCTTCAACTCACGTCTAATGGTCGTTGGGTGACGGCCTAATTTTTCTGCAATATCGACCACCTTAATCCTTTGCGCTTTTAACAATCCAATTTGCTCGCGTTCATAATGACTCAGCTGTTTATACATACACGTTTATTCTAAAACGTGCAGTTGGGGTTTGAAGTCAAGGGGTTTGGAGTAAGAAAAGGTGGGCCCGTAGGGCCCGCCTTTTCTTGTCACTAAATTATACATATATATGTATAACCGTGCATTGTTTATTTAGCTACTGAGTATTTCTTTATCACCGCCATTGTTCCGGCTAGGTTTTTCTCCCATTCAGTAGAGTTGGCTGATCCTAGTTCTACCGTAACTGCCGGTATACCAATAGAAGCCAGCCAACCTTCCGCGTCTCCGGTAATTGGGTAAGCGTCAAACTTAGCCACTTCTCCATAACCAGCTGCTTTGGCGTAAGTGCTCATAAGTGTCATTGTTTCTGGTAGTACTCCATTGTGACACTCACTAGCGTAGACATTGTTGGCCTTGGAGTGCCAGAACATAACTGCGTCTGGCTCAAAGGTCGCGACATAGTCTCTAAGCGTCATTGCTTCTGGCTCAGAGAAAGCGGCTGTCCCAGCACCAACCTCTCTTCCCTGCCAAGTGCTAGTAGCTTGCCACTTGCAGGCGAAGTTTCGATTGAGGTCAACTTCGTGAGCATTGAATCGTGCTGTCGCCACCCGCACCTCGGGGTTGGCAATATCAGTCAAAGAAAATTTTCCGTCTTTGCCAGTTACCGAAGCAGTCGCATCTGGATTAATATCAGGAATAATACTTATCTGAATATTGTCTGGAACCACAGCCTGATTAGCTTCTAGGTAATCAATCATTTGGTAGGCCAATAGTGAACTGTTCCATTCGTAACCACCGTGCATGCCACCAACAAATAATAGATGTTGTTCACCGTTACCAAAAGTAGTTACTGAGATGTCTCTCCCCTCTACGGATTTGCCGATTGTTGTTTGACTTACAAATGGTTTGGCGGTGGTTGCAGCCGGCGCTTCTGACACCGGCTGCTCACTCGTACTAAATTGCTCCAAGTGAGTCAATGTGTAGTAACCGATTGTTCCGATAGTCAGCGCAGTAACTAGCGCACCAACGATAAATAATTTCCCCGGCATTATTTAGAGACTTCGTTTATCACGGCTTTAATACCAGCTTCGTTTTTACTCCATTCGGTACTTGTGTAGTCTCCGAGCAATACACCGATTGCTGGTACACCAACTTTTGCCAACCAGTTTGTTGCGTCGCCGCTCACCTTGTATGCATCAAATTCTTTGTTGGCAGTATAACCAGATGCTACTGCGTAGGTGTTGGTTAACGACTCGGTTGTAGCGTTTAATCCCCCATCACAACTTGAGGCATATACTCCACCGTCAGCCGCGTAATAAACAACTGCTGCAGAAATAGGATTGTTCATGACATAGTCACGAAGTGAGTAGGCTTCTGGTTCAGAGAAAGCCGAAGCCCCGCCTCTCACTTCAGTAGAACGCCATACTCCGGTACTATTCCAGTCACAATCAAAGTTACGGTTTACGTCTACTTTATTGGTATTAAGTCTGGCTGCCAGAGTGTTTGGCTCGCCATTGGCGTCAGGGTTTAGATTGGGAATAACTGTTACGGTAACATTGTTCGGTACAGTCATCTCACCACTGCTAAGTTTCTCCATCAATGTCTTGGCTACTGTTACAGTATTGGGTGCAAACGCACTATGGATACCTCCCACAAACAAGACTTCTTTTTCTCCGGTTCCATAGTGGTAGGCAACAATCTCACGTCCCGCAACTGAATTACCAATAACTTCCTGGTCAGGCCTTTCTGTGTTCTCTGTTACAGCAGGCACTAATTCCTTTCCGTCACCAATTCCATCACTTGGCACAAAGGTTGTATCGTCAGCTTTATTAATAGTGTTTGTATTCTTAGCTGATTGGTTTTTATTAATAACGTAGTAAGCTCCACCGCCGACTAATATAAGTACGGCTAAAATTGCAATTAAATATTTCATACATATATTGTATGACTAATATATGTATGTGGCAAAGTTGCTAACTTCTGATTAGAGTTATTACTGTTATACTTATATATGTATGAAGATATACTCGTGGAACGTTAACGGTATAAGAGCCGTGGAGAAAAAAGGCCTACTCAAGCCATTTTTAGAGAAACACCAACCAGATGTGTTGTGTATCCAAGAAACCAAGGTGCACGATGGGCTTGTGGCCGACGAATTTGCTGCCAAATACCCAGAATATGAACAATATTGGCACGGCGCAGAGCGAAAAGGCTACTCAGGAACCGCTATTTTTACCAAAATACCGCCCAAAAACGTACTTTTAGGTCTCCCAGAAGATGTAAAACATAAATATCACTTAGATGACGACTACGGTGACACCACCAAAGAAGGGCGTGTAACCACCCTAGAATTTGATGATTTCTATCTTTCTACCGTCTATACCCCCAATGCCAAGGATGATTTGTCTCGTATTCCCATGCGCCAACACTGGGACCCAGCTTATTTGGAGTATATGAAACAGCTAGAGAGTGAGAAACCGGTGATTTTCTGTGGTGACTTCAATGTGGCACATACGGAACTGGATTTGGCCCGACCAAAGCAGAACGAAGGCAATAAAGGTTTTACCAAAGAAGAACGAGCTGGCTTTGACGCTATGCTAGAGGCAGGCTTCATCGACACCTTGCGCTTTCTCAATCCAGAGACAGCTGGCCTCTATACTTGGTGGAGTCACTGGGGTGGAGCCAGAGAGCGAAACGTTGGTTGGCGTATCGACTACGTGATGATTTCAGGTGACCTAAAACCTCTTCTGAAAAACGCTAAGATTCATCCAGAGGTTTTGGGTAGTGATCACTGTCCAGTATCGGTAGATATAACTTTATAAACACGCAATAGTATAAAACAAAAGAACACAATTCTCAGTAGTGTCAAACAGCAGATGTTGCATCTTAAATAGACGGCTAACTAAAGCCGTAAAAGTCACAAGCAAAATTACTTGTCCTTTATAAAGGACAAGTAATTTTAGTTTTGCACAGTTATGCACAGGTAATGTCCTTTACATATTTTTATAAAGGACATAATATATATGCAAGCCCAGAGAGGGCGGGCAGGACAAAGGGTCCCCCCAAAGAGTACGTTCCACATCGCACATTTAAGAGAAAGTAAGAAGACTTTCTCAAGTTGTAACTACCTCCTACAACTAACAAAAACATAACATCCCACTACATGTCAGCCAATACAATCGATGGGTTGCAGAGAGTAAAGGACACGATCATTTATTCCCTGCAGCTCATCAAAGTATAAGTTAATCTTAAGAGCTGACACAAAAAAGACGAACCACATAAAACAGACATTCTCAAAGAGGAGATGTCATAGCGCACAGTCGCAATTAGGTTCGCAAAAAACTATCAAGGCCTGAGGGGCTTGGTAGGCGAATACAACCACACCACATGTATTAGCCTCCAATCCCCCCAGGCCTTTTCTTTTGCCAAATTTTGGCGATAAGCTATGTAAAATTAGCAACTTGCTTAGTCATCGTATGCTTATACGGCTCCTGCGCAAGTTGCCAATTTTCCTACGCTTCTCATCCAAAATTTGCCAAAAGATCCACTATACCAGCATGGCTCAGTGCTCAGTTTTCTACGCTATCCATCTAAAACCATGGAAATAAGTCTACTAAGGTACTTCCGTTAACCTTCGTAGTTCCCGTGCGGACTAGAACCCAGTTGAAACCTACCTTTTTAGTTATCCCCAGAAAAAGACGCAAAACCGAAGGTTTTGCGTCTTTTTCAGTATTTTGGGTCTTTATAGCCACTTTCTAAGTCATTTCTATACGACTTTGTGCTCTTTAGCGATAGTTTTAAGGGCAGCTGCCTCTTCCTCGGCCTGTTTTTCCTTGCCTGCATCGGCCATTTTTTGCAGTTCTTCATCAGAAAGTTTTAGGAGCTCAAAAACCCTTGTTTCTAGGTACTCTTTGTCGTTTTTCCCCGGGTTTTCCAGCACCTCTTCCAGTAGTGCATGCAGTAGATATCCTAGCTTTTTCCCCGGCTTTTCCCCAGTTATTTCCATAATCCGGTCGCCGTTTATTTTTAAGAGTTTGACCGATATCGGGTCTCTTAGCGCCTCATCAACCATGGCCTTGTACTTTCGAAAACGGAAAGGTTGTTCTTTAGGACGGCCGGTACCAACACGGTCGCAGATGCGAAGATTAAGCAAATCTTCAATATGATCCTCCCCTACTCTGGTAATGGTACGACGGACGGCGGATAGGGTTATTTCATCCGGATCAGAGAAAAACATGTGCCAACGTACCAGATTTGTTACATTTTGCACGAATTCTCGCGGCATTTTTAGTCGTTCAAGGATTTTCTTAGTCATTTTTGCCCCTACCACCTCGTGTCCAAAGAAAGTATAGAGTTTGTTCTTTCCACCAGTTCGTCTGGTAGCTGGCTTTCCAATGTCGTGCAACAAAGCCGCGTAACGCATTTCGGTGGAATAGCCTTTATCGGCTGCTGTCTGACAACTTCGCAGTAGGTGTTCGTATACATCGAAGGCATGGATACCACTTTGGTCGCAACCAATACCATATTTTAGCTCTGGTATAACATAATCCAGGATATCTAACCGTTCCAGGAAGACAATTCCCTGCATTGGTACCGGCGAATTCATTATTTTGGTGAATTCGTCAGCAATACGCTCAATCGAAATACGGCCAAGAAGCTTGTTATTTCGGGTAATTGCAGCCATGGTTTCGGCTTCGATGGCGAAATTGAGCTCGGTAGCAAGACGGATTGCTCGCATCATACGCAAAGCGTCCTCAGAGAACCTTTCGTCTGGGTTACCCACGGTTTTAAGGCGTTTTTTGCGGATATCCTCCTCCCCTTCAAAAAGGTCTACCAGTTTCTCGTCCCTTGGTCGAAAAGCGATGGCATTGATGGTAAAGTCGCGTCTCTTGAGGTCTTCTTCGAGTGAAACACCAAATTCAACCTTGTCAGGCCGGCGTGCGTCGGAATATGTACCTTCGGTACGATATGGCGTAACTTCGACGACTTTCAGTCTTTCATCCTCGGTGTCTTCATTCTTTACCCCAACTGTGCCAAAGTCATTGTTACAAAAAGTCTCATCTTCACCAAAAAGCGCCTGGATTTGGTCTGGATGAGCATTGGTGGTTAAGTCCCAGTCTTTTGGAGTTTTGCCAATTAGTAAGTCTCGTACACAACCACCCACCAAATAAGCCTCAAAACCGCCGTTTTCCAGGGTTTCAGCTACTCGCATTACTTCTTTGGGGATGTCAGTCTTGGTTATCATGGTTAGTTAGCATTATATGTTATTTATCTTTGTTTATATACCCGGCTGTTAACATTTGAACTATGTTATATTGATACATGCATGAAACAGCTAGTTCAAGAAAAAGCAAAGGCTATAAAATTAAGAAAGAAGGGTTACTCCTACAACGAAATACTCCTACAGGTGCCCGTGGCTAAAAGCTCTTTGTCATTATGGCTTAAAGATCTGCCTCTCACAAAAAATGAAAAAGATTTTTTAAAAAAAAGAACAAACGCCAACATATCAAAAGGAAGAATTCGTTCAGCGTCAGAATTAAGGAAGCGTCGCCTTGAACGAGAGAAAGTTTGGTATCAAGAAGCAAAAACTTCTTTTGAAAAATACAAGCACGAACCGCTTTTTCATTCGGGTATTGCTCTATACTGGGCTGAAGGATCAAAAAGATTTAACCAGTGGCAATTTTCAAATTCTGATTTAGCTATGATTGAGGTTATGTTGGTTTGGTTAGATAGATTTGCTGGTTTTGATCGTATGTTTTTAAAATATCGTATTTATGCACATAAGGCCTATTATGATAAAAATATAGAGTTTTGGTGGCGTGATCATTTGAACTTGCATGGTGCAAAATTTGGCAAAACAACATATAAGCCAACTAACTTTGATCACAAGAAAAGACCTGATTACATGGGTTGTTTTAGGATTGAAGTACCCAAAAGCAAAGAACTGCTTTGTAAAATGAAATTTTGGAAAAATATGCTGGTTGAATATTACAAGTAATAGTGTAGACTTGTCACCACACCAGCGCCCATGGTGAAGTGGATTATCATTACGGTCTTCGGAACCGTCGTCGGGGGTTCGAGTCCCTCTGGGCGCACTTGTTAGTAAAAACCGGCGATGAGCCGGTTTTTACTTTACAAGTGCCCGGAAGAAATAGTCCAGTGGACTATTTCGTGGGACGAGAAAGGGCTGCCAGCTATTTTGACGCAGGAAAAATAGCGACAGCCTGTACAGAACCTGTAAGGTTCGAGTCCCTCTGGGCGCACTAAAACAAAAAACGAACAATTGGTCGTTTTTTGTTTTAGTGCATACAGATGACCCTGCTTTCCTTGCGTTTATTATTTTTTTGTATACTATCTGTCCTAGAGGGCTCAGGCTCTGTTCCTAACATAAACAACGGAGGTGGCCATGAACTGGCTTTATTTTATACCACTAACAGGCCCCATTTTTTTCTATTGCTGGTTTCAATGGACTTATCGCTGGGATAACTTTGACGCTGGTCCGGTGCCCTTTTGGAAGCGGTTTCTTTATGATCTACGATTATCCATGCCTGGACGGCAGTGTGACGAGTTTCGGGGAGAAGAGGTTAGTAAAATAGTACGTAAGTATGCAGAAAAGGAGTCGCCACATAGTGTTGTCTCAGTATACGGCGTTGACGAACCTTTTCAGGATATCATTCGAGATGGTCGCTATGCCGAGTACAGTGGCATATTTCTGCGCCCTAAGTGGACGATCTGGGCTATGATACTGTCCTCCATGGTGTGGCCGGTTGTTATTTTGCTATGGATAGTACTGTATGTGGTTGTATCCCTTTCAAAATCGTGAGAGTGCGACAAAATCCTCCCGCTTAGGCGGGAGGATTTTTTTTGATTAAAATTTTAACAAAATGAACACTCGTGTTAGTATATTAAATACATAGTCTATGGTTAGAAATGAAGAAAAATATAATCAAGCAGTCGAATTTCGTAAGCGGGGCTTCACATATTCTGAGATAGCTAAAATTTGCGGTGTTTCCAAAAGCACCGTTAGCAACTGGCTATCTAAGAAGCGTTTTTCTAAAACTATTGCTAAGGAGAATGCAGAAAGGGCTGCCAGAGACAATAAGAAGCGCATGCAGCTTCTAAATAAGGCTAGACAAGCCGAAAGAACAACTCGTTATAATGAAGCTGTCCGATCGGCAGAGACAGAGTTTAAGCACTACAAGAACAATCCGCTATTCGTGGCTGGTCTTATGCTGTATATAGGTGAGGGTGACAATAAAGACCGAAGGTTAATTAGGTTGGCTAATGCAAGAACAGAAGTTCATCGTATTTTTATTAAGTTTTTAGTTGAATATTTAGGCATTGATAAAAACGCTATTAAGTTTTGGATACTGCTGTATCCAGATTTAGATGAGGGAAAGTGCGTTCGTTATTGGTGTAAGAAAGTTGGTATCAAGAATGACAATTTTTATAAAAATCAAGTTATACAAGGCAAAAGCAACAAGAGGGTCTTGCATTATGGCGTGGGTAATACTATAATCGGCAGCACTGTTTTAAAGCATAAGCTTAATCGTTGGATTGAGTTGATACAAAAAGAGCTTTAAAATAATATTTTAATAAAAAGCGGCCATGGTTAAGTGGTATAACAGGACATTGCCAATGTTCAGTCGGGAGTTCGATTCTCCCTGGCCGCACAGATACAAAATAGCACCCGTCAGGGTGCATATTTTGTCTGTGCGGCCAGAGCAAGTGCCATTGAGGCACTTGCGTGGAGAATCGAAGCGACCGACGATATTTTGTGAGCATTCAAAGCGAACAAAATGAGGAGTCGCCGTCCAAGAAAGCGAGTCTATATTTATGAGCACAGCGAAATAAAATAGCCGCTATTCGGGGACGATTCTCCCTGATTATAAGGTTGATCTTATTTAAAGATCTAACTTAAAAAATTTTGGTTGTTTGGTGTATCTACCTCAAAAAGCAATATTTTTGGTGTAACTCCTGCAGCTCTTGCAACCATTAAGCGAGTGTTACCAGATACTAAATGATACCTCTCACCAATCTTCATAATGATTGGTGCATCTAGCGGTATTCCCGAAGACATTTTATTTTTGAGATCTTGCCAATTTCGCCCAATTGATTCTGAGAACCTTTGAGTTTGTTCCCAGTCATCCACTTCGAATGTGTTTGAGTCCGTATTTTCTAACTTTTGCCACAAGTCTTCGTCAAGAGTGGTCATTTCACCATTTCTTGCCTGAAACATTAGAACAGAGGAATCAATTCCAAATGTTTGAGCAACTCTCTCAAATTCACCGCTCTCACTTTCGATGTCCGGGTATTTAAACTGATTTGGTTGAAATTCAAATGATTCATTCATTGAGTAATTATAGCAAATTAAACATTGCTTTGGTTTTGTTCCCCGTGAAACCCGAGATTAAAACCGACTGGGAACATGATAATTATAAATGGATAAAACCAACAGAACTTTCCTTCTATAAATATGTTAAAGACTTTGATATATCTGTAACTAGAGCGCTTAATCTACTTTAAACAAAAACAGCCCGTTCCATGTGGAACGGGCTGTTTTATTGTAAGTGGGGTCTACATCATTGTTGCGGCTGACTTCTTTGCGTCCAGTGAGTACTTCCCTGCTCCCAGACCTGCAATAGCTATCGCTCCAAATAGGAACATGTACTGTACCTCAAGAGCTGATCCGCCCATTTGACCCAGCATGAATAGCTGTGGTAGGTGTACTAGCAAAATTGCGATAGCAAGTGTGGCAGCGATTAGCTTTGCCCCCAAGCGGGTTTGGTAGCCTACAATCACCATGATTGGAGCTACAATCTCACCAACATATACTAAATAAGCTAAGAAGCCTGGTAAATGTGCACTTTGGAATGCTCCAGCGATAAATCCCATCATTTCCGGGTGCATAAGCTTGGCAATACCGTGTAACAGTACCAAGATACCAACTGATAAACGAAGCAATAGTTTAGCTGTGTCATTTGACATACAGCAACCCATGGCGCAAGTTTTTAAATCCATATTTATATATTATTAAACTAATTAAACTTGATATAATTCTAACATGTAAGGTGGTAAATATTGGTTTTTACCAATAGACAGTGTGAGAAACACTTTGTTGTGTTTCATATGAAACAATTTCACTTCCCAATTCTCTGTTCTACGTGTAACATGAAGTGAGATAAAATTTCCAATATAATTTCGTAGTTTTCCTGCGAACAGTGTCTTTTTGTGGAAAACCGTGGATAAGTCAGTGGATAGGTGGATAAAAGACAAATTAGCACTGTCCAATAATAATCAAAATATGGCTAATTATGTAGATATTTTATCAAAATATCTGTCTTTTTAAATAATTGAAAACGTTTCACGTGAAACGTTTAAAAATGTTTCATATGGAACAAAATGAGCTTAAAAACAAGAAAAATACAACAAAAACCGGTAATCTTGGGGAATCGGTTGCTTGTGAATATTTGATCCGTCTTGGTTACAGCATTTTGGAAAGGAACTTCTGGAAGAAGTTTGGAGAAATAGACATTGTGGCATTGAAAGACGGAAAAATTCATTTTGTGGAAGTTAAAACTGTTACACATGAAACAAAACGAGGTCTTGAGTGGGCTGTTACACATGAAACCTGGAGACCAGAAGAACTGGTACATAAATTTAAGTTTCACCAGATAGAAAAAGCTTTACAGGCCTGGGTTTTGGAAAATAGATGGGAAGGAGAGTGGCAGATAGATGTGGTTGCGCTGCGCTTGGTACCACGTGAAACATTCGCGAGCGTGAATTTTATTGAGAATGTGACTGAAGTGTAGGTTTCATATGAAACCCGTCTATTTTATTGTAACAATCGGAGACCTGGTCTCCAACTGTTAAACGGGATATTTTGGTTTTGTCCTTTATAAAAGTCAGTTGTCTTTTATAAAGGACACTGCAAAACCCGTCACGACCTAGGTCGTGACGGGTTTTGCGTACTCCTTGTATGGATTTGCTTTATTAGCACTGCACAAAACATACAAGTTACTCCTATAGTACTAAATTTACCTTTAGTCGACTTGCTATAGTTGTAGAACTCGCTCACTTGTATGAATCAAGCATACAAATTTCGTTCGCTTGGTCGTAGAAATGAAACTTCACTCCGTTTTGTTTAATTTCTACGACGCTCGCTCGCTCACTTGTCGGGATGCCGAGAATCGAACTCGGGCCACACGGTCCCAAACCGCGTACACTACCATTATGCTACACCCCGAAGATATGAGGGTCGTGGCGGTGGTGGGGGGAGGGCAAGTTGAATTTTTCTTAAAAATGAAAGTTCACTTTCATTTTTAAGAAAAATTCAGCTTGCATAAACCAGAGACTTCTGGTTTATTTCACCACAGCCATGACCGAATGAAGAGGGAATGTATCGAGCCTTTGGCGAAGATACACCTCCTCAT
Source organism: Minisyncoccia bacterium (assembly GCA_050292865.1). GTDB lineage: Bacteria > Patescibacteriota > Minisyncoccia > Phycocordibacterales > UBA918 > OLB19. The sequence continues at coordinate 10,795 of JBNKMC010000013.1, forward strand.
CTCATTTGTTCGAAACAAATAGACAAAATGTCATATTAGTTCGCGCAAAATAATATCACATTTATTTTAAAAAGCGAGCACTCAAAATAACTTCTGTTATAATGTTCAAAACTTAAGCCTCTCAAAAATATTTATGATTACACATTACTTTAAAACCGTTAAGGATTCAGAGATTAAAACCATTGAATCACCACGTACCGGTGTATGGACCCATGTGGTTGACCCCAGTGATGAAGAGATAAAACAAGTGGTAGGTGAGTATGCTTTGGATGAAGCTATTGTGGAAGATGCTCGCGATTTCTACGAAGTGCCGCGCATGGAGCGTTCTGGTGGTGTGACATACTTTTTTACCCGTTACCCGTACGATGACAAAGAGGAGGTTATCGATACGGCACCGATTCTGATAGTGATGGGGGAATCGTTTGTTTTGACCGTTGTATTGCGTGAAGTGCCTCAATTTAAGGCTTTTATAGAAGGGAAGGTAGACTTTAACACCACCCAAAAGGCAAAATTCTTTATCCAGATAATGGATATGATGACAAAGTCTTATGAGTTAGAACTGACTCGCATGCGCAGGGCTGTGCACCGTAACCGTACCAAATTGCGCAGGATCGGCCCTCGTGACATACAGAGGTTGGTTAACTACGAAAACGAGCTTAATAATATGGTGGCGGCGGTAGTCCCTACCAATACTTGGCTCAATCAGGTGACCGGCGGTAACTACATGCAGTTATACAACGAAGACGTGGAGTTGATGGAGGACTTAATGATTGCCAACAGTCAGCTGGTGGATTCGGCTAGGCAGGTGCTTAAAACCATCCAGAACGTGCGTGGTGCTTCTGAGGCCATTATGACCAGTGCTCTTAATAGCTCTATTAGAACACTTACAGTACTCACTATTTTGCTGACTATTCCGACCATTGTAGCTTCACTCTTTGGTATGAATGTGCCACTACCGATGATGAATAATCCTTTGGCGTTCTGGATTATCGCGGTATTTATTATGTTGCTGGTTACTGCGACAGTTCTAATCTTTAAGAAAAATGAGTGGTTATAAACAACAGGTATTTTATATTCATGGCGGTGAGTCTTTCTTGGATAAGGAGAAGTTCTTAGAAAGATTACGCACAAAGGGAATCTGGGATCTGCCTGGAAAGGAGCAGAAAGGGAAGTGGACAGAGACTTTGCAGGAGGACTTGGGTGAGGATTTTGAGGTTTTTATGCCGCAAATGCCAAATAAGTGGAATGCTAGTTATGAAGAGTGGAAAATTTGGTTTGAGCGGCATTTTGAATATTTGCAAGAAGGTGTGATTTTGGTGGGGTGCTCCTTGGGTGCAATGTTCTTATCAAAGTACTTGATTGAGAATAAATTACCTTTTCACTCTAAAGCAGTGTTTATCATGGCTTCACCGGTAGAGATGGGGGGGTTTGATGACAGTGACTGTGGGGATTTTGTCTTTCCGCTTGAAAAGGTAGGTAATATTGCTAAACAGGCAGACAAAGTTTTTCTGCTACACTCAGAAGACGATTTCTTGGTACCTTATGAACATGTTTTAAAGTATCATGAAGCTTTACCGGAGGCGGAGTTGGTGACATTTACGGATAAAAACCACTTTTTGGTACCAGAATTGCCAGAATTGGTGGGAATGATTAAAGAAGTGGCAGGGAAGTAGAGGAGAGGGGAGGTTGTGACAAAAAATGGCGGCGCCCGCAGAGCGCCGCCATTTTTTGCCCTAACTCTCATTTTGTTGCCAAATTTGAAAAAAGTGTGAAAGAAACAGCGTTTTCATCCGTCTTTAGTTATAATGGTCCTTACATGCAGAGCTTTGATCAAACAGACAGCATAAGTGGGGGCTATGAACAGCTCTTTTTAGATGCCTTTGAGAAGTACGGTGATGCCTTGTTTAGGCATGCGCTACTTCGCATTAGCGACCGGGAAAAGGCTATCGACTTGGTCCATGACACATACACAAAAGTTTGGGGATATGTGCGTAATGGTCACCAAATCGAACAGTTTAGACCGTTTTTATATAAAGTACTCAACAACCTCATCATTGATGAATATCGCCGTATCAAGGAATCGTCCTTGGATGCTTTATTCGAGAAAGAAGGGGTTGATGAAGGAACCTTCGATGATCTGACGGGTGATGATGTAGAATCACTTGCCGCCACCATCGATGGTAAAAAAGCTTTTGCGATGCTAGAGAGACTCCCTGATGTTTATCGGGAAATCATCACTCTACGCTTCGTTGACCAACTTGGTCCAAAGGAAATCAGTGAGCTGATTGAAGAGTCTGAAAACGTAGTTTCCGTCAGATTACACAGAGGCCTTAAGCAACTGCGTAGTTTGATTGAGGAAGAGGAGAAGGCGAGAGAGGAAAATCGTCTACAAAAACAAAGCAATGAAAAAATTTAGTGAAAAATTTTATAAGCAGTCTACCAGCATAAAGCTGAAGACAGATGAACGTCGCGAACTGCGCGAACGTCTTTTGTCGTACATGGAGTATCATCCACTGCCAGCTCATATGCGTCAGCCAGTAGCTGCTAAAACCAACATGACTGACAAGGTGTTGTCTCCTTTATCCAGTTTGTTTTTAAATGCAACTTTCATTCGTGCCGGGGTTAGCACCCTTGCCTTATTTTTGGTAATTATTCCGTTTGTGGCTGAGAAGTCTTTGCCTGGTGATGTACTTTATCCGGTTAAGATACAGTTCAACGAAGAAGTGCGTTCTTCATTGTCATTTTCTTCATATGCCAAAGTGGAGTGGGAAACAGAGCGCCTAGAGCGACGTATTTCCGAAGCTCGTCTTTTGGCTAGTGAAGGTAAGCTAACTTCCGAAGTAGAGGCAGAGGTGGCACAAGCAGTAAAGGATCACTCTGATAAAGCTCAGCAAGAAATTGCCACACTACGTGAAAGTGATGAGGATGAGGCAGCTCTGGCAGAGATTACCCTCGCCTCTGCTTTGGCTGTGCAGTCTGAAGTACTTGAAGGTCACATGACTGGAGATGTTGACTCTGAGGGAGTTGGGCGTTCGGTAGCAGTATTGGCTGGTGCCGTAGCAGCAGTGCAACAGCAAGCAGAAGCATCGGAGATTGGTGCAAATCCATCTTACGAGAAATTACTGGCCCGTTTAGAGCTAGAAACTACCAAGGCTTACGAACTATTTGATTCGGTTTCTGATTATGCATCACCTGAGGAAGTGGAAAATATTAAGACTCGCCTGCAAACCCTTGAGCAAAAAATGAACAAGGCCATTGCTCTCCATGACGCTCCAGTAGTGGAAGAAACAACAGAGGTTGTCGCGAATGAAGAAGAGCTGGTTCCGGTTGACGCTGAAGTGGCTACTGGTACAGACAGTGTAACAATCGAGGGTGACACAGCTGCAGCAACCAGTACTGATGAAACTTCTGTGACTGCTACCACTACAGAAGAAGTTGATGTTAAGGTAACAGAGCCAGTGGTTGTAGAAAAAGACGCTAAACAACTACTGCGAGAGGCATTGATTGATACACGTAAGTTAATTAGCTTCATGTCAGACATTGATGTTCGTGCAACGGTAAAGATTGAAGACTTGGTGCCGGCAGAGGAAGTGACTGAGACTGAAAGTGAACCAGAGAGTGAAGTAACAGATACGGTAACCGGTGACGCAGCTTCTGATACAGATGAGACATCAGTTGAGGATACAGAAGACATTGCTACTTCGACCGAAGAAGCTGTAGAAAACTAGATGATAGGAAAGCAAAAAGCGGCGGAGGCGTAGCCTCC
>JBNKMC010000014.1:0-14293 GCA_050292865.1 Minisyncoccia bacterium
CATTGAGATTTCAGACACAACTCGGTAAGGGTGCCCACCTGGATTTTCCAGGAGCATACGACTTGTGGTTCCTTGAAAAAATGCCTCGAAGAGGCATTTTTTCTTATACTTTTCAGCTAGTGTGTGAAGTCCGAGACCTGGTCTCTAACTTATGGCCGGGGTCATAAGTTAGAGACCAGGTCTCGTACTATCTAACATTTCCGTCTGTGTGAAGTGTCTGATGTTTCCTTCATGTTATTATTACCCTGTATGTTACAACTAACCACCATTCTTTTCTTAATTGCCGGTACTATTCTGGCTACCATTCATACCTTGGCTGTTAAGCTATACCTTTATTGGAAGGTGTGGTGGTTTGATCTACCGATGCACTTTTTAGGTGGTGTTGTGATTGCTCTTTTGGCCTTCACTCTCTACGACTTGCGAATTATTCCGCGCAGTTTCATCTCCTTGTTTAAGGTTATGTTGTTCGTGATGTTAGCAGCAGTTATTTGGGAAATTTATGAATACTTGGCCGGTACTGTCTATGCCAGCAATTACATTCTAGACACAGCAACTGATTTATTTATGGGACTGTCTGGTGGTTTCATTGGTTACTATGTGGCTAGCAAGATTAGAAATTTATCATAAGAATAAAGTGATATGTCTGCATCAATAGGATTTTACGGTGGGGTAGGGAGTGTAACAGGAGCTAACTTCGTTTTAAGTACCGGCGAAAATAAAATCGCCGTTGACTGTGGTTTGGTCCAAGGCGACCGTTTTGCGCAAAAGGTAAACTCAGAGCCGTTTGCCTATAATCCAGCCGAATTAGATTTCCTTTTTGTTACCCACTCGCATGCCGACCACATCGGCCGTATCCCGAAGCTAGTGCGCGACGGTTTTTCTGGTACTATTTACTCCACTCCACCAACCAGAGATTTGGCAGATATCATGATGCGCGATGCACTGAAGGTAATGCAATTTGAAAAAGAAAAATACGGCGAGGAACCGCTCTACGAAGCTGGTGACATCGACGCTGCTTTGTCTCTTTGGAAAACCCTGTCTTATGATACAGAAGAAGACCTGGGCGATGGTGTGGCCGCGCACTTCACCGACGCGGGGCATATCCTTGGTTCAGGTATGGTGCACTTTAAGCGTGATGGAAAGGAGGTGGTCTTTACCGGAGACATCGGCAACGTTCCGCAACCACTTCTCAATCCGCCTACAATACCAAAAGACTACGACTATATGGTTATGGAGAGTGTTTATGGTAACCGCCTGCACGAAGAGGTAGAAGAGCGTGCGGAGTTGCTCCAGAGTTATATCGAAGACGCACAGCGTCGTGGTGGTACTCTTATTATTCCGGCCTTCTCACTCGAGCGCACTCAGGCAATGTTACTGGAGATTAACAACATGGTTGAGTCAGGTAAGATAAAACCACTGCCGGTTTTCTTAGATTCACCATTGGCGATTGCGGTAACAGAAGTCTATCGTCGTTACACAGGCTACATGAAGGATGAGGTGCAAAAGCAAATAGCCGCCGGCGACGACATCTTCGATTTCTCTGGTCTATCCTTCACTCGCAGCATGAAAGACTCTCATGACATCGAAAAGGAAAAAGGAGCCAAGATAATCATTGCTGGCTCCGGTATGAGTCATGGTGGACGGATTCGTCGTCATGAACAGATTTACCTTGAGGACAAGAACACCACATTGCTTCTAGTGGGTTATCAAGCTGTAGGAAGTTTGGGGAGACTGTTGGTAGACGGGGCCAAGAAAGTGAAGATAGATGGCAAAGCGGTGAAGGTTCGTGCTAAGGTAGCTAGCATCCAAGGTTACTCTGGTCACGCCGACCGCGACCAGTTGGTCAACCTGGTGGCAGAAGGCGGCGACAAAGCCAAACAGATATTCGTCACGATGGGGGAGGAACAATCATCACTATTCTTAGTCCAACGCCTGCGTGATTACCTCGACGTTCCAGCTATAGCTCCTGCACAAAATCAGAAAATAGAAATTATTTTTTAAAAAATAACTCTAGAGTAAATCCAAGAGTTAAAAAAACCGGCATGGTGCCCGTAGGGCACCATGCCGGTTTTCTCATGTAGGTTCAGAATAAATTTCTTGAAATTGGATGAAATCCGCCGAGCTGGAGGAAATTTTGTGACTAAGCCGTATAAGTATACGGTGCAGGAACAAAATTTCTGAAGCTCAAAGATTTCGCTGATTTCAAAAATTTATTTAACTGCTTCTACCACTGCCTTGAAGGCCTCTGGTCGGTCTTTAGCTAGAGTAGCCAATACTTTGCGGTCTAGTTTGATGTTCTTATCAGCTAGAGCCTTGATGAAGCGGCTGTACTTCATTTCGTATGGACGAAGCGCAGCATTGATGCGAGTGATCCATAGTCGACGGAAGTCTCCCTTTTTGTCGCGACGGTGGTCGAAAGCGTGTAGATTAGCGTGGAAGATAGCTTCGCGCGCTGCTCGTTTCTTCTTAGAACGGTCGAAACGGTAACCCTTTGTTTGTTCGAGGATGTATTTGCGGCGCTTGTTGGCCATTACACCTCCTTTTACACGTGCCATATAATTTATTTTAGTTAGTAGGATTTAAGAAAATTTGTTGTTTTTCTAATGTTTCAAAATTGCATCATATGCAAGGCGGGCAAAGAAAATGTTTTGAATGGGGCAAGTGCCCAGTGAAAAACATTTTACTGCAGCTCAACGAAGCAGATGGTGTGATTTTGGAAGATTAGGTCTAGGCGCCAGTCTTTGGTAAAAAACGTCGAGTAACACGCTTCGACATAGAAAGAAGCTGAGTACGCTTGCGGCGTAGTCGCTGCTGTCCAGTCTGGCGAGCGTTGAAGTGGTTCTGACCAGGCTTGCGGGCAACCAACTTACCGTTCTTAGTTACCTTGATTCTTTTTGTGTAAGATTTATTTGTTTTCATATTGATGGTGTGAAATTGGCGTATTACTTCGTTCCGTTTCAGAAAATGATTTTCGCTGGACGTTTGCGTCCCACTCTCATCATTTTCTTCACGGGCCTCGTACTACATCCAATTTCACGCCATCAATGTAGTCAAGGTTTTTTGTGAACTGCTACAATTTTTGAACCAAGCAGTTACAGGTGTTTGATCGGGTTGCCACCAAAGGGAAGCGGCGGCAAAGTGGGAGAAATATACCTTATTTGAGCAAAAAAGTAAAGAAAAATAACGAGCCACGTAGTGGCGACTATATTTTTCTTTCGCAGTTGCTTAGTAATTTAACCCCCTCTTTCCCGGGGGTTAAATTACTTAGCAACCTGCCATCGACCCTCTCTAACCATTGCCCACTCTTAACATTTATTTCGCAGAAACGAGGTCTGACCTCCCGTACTTTGGCAGTATTGGTTATCAAACTTACAATAAGATTTCGAGGTGTGAGGTCTGACCTCATTTTTGCTTGCCTTGTAGCGTAAACGATATTGGAGGAGTTTATGCAGCAATATAACCAAATTCCACAATAATGATAGGGAGGGTAATACGAGTTTAGAGCAAAAGACGGCGGGCCCGCAGGGCCTGCCGTCTTTTACACCATTTTGAAACTTTAAAACAATCCACCTTCAATATTTAGCAAGTCATCCAAGTCCTTCTTCTTTTTCTTGGCTACTTCCTCAGTAGCTTTTTCTTTCTTAGGAGCAACTGCTTTTTCTTCTTTTGTTTCCTCAATTACCTTTGGTCCCTTAACACTCTTACCCACACGCTCAATGGTGGCAGAGAAGCCTTTAGGGCTTTTTTTGATTTCATCAGCCAGCTTGTATTCTGCTGGAATGATTTTAAGGAAACGTTCTAGTCGCTCTTTAAGAAAAGCCTGGTCCATATATTTATAACGACCCCAGAGAAATAGGTCTACCTTCACGCGGTGGCCTTCGTTTAGCCACTCGGCAGCTCGCTTGGCCTTGAGCTTCTGGTCGTGCTCGCCAGTACCAATCTTCACCTGCACGCTCTTAGTCTCAGTAACGTGGCTCTTGGCCTTTACCTCACTCGCTTTACGCTTGGTTTCGTAACGGTACTGACCGAAGTCCATGATTTTAGCTACGGGAGGTTTAGCGTTAGGGGAGATTTCGATGAGGTCTAGCTTGGCCGCCTCAGCTGCTTTGATGGCTTCAGGTACAGATAAAACACCAAGGTTTTCACCTTCGGCGCCGATAACGCGTAGCTCCTTAGCACGAATGGCGTCGTTGATACGGGTCTTTGGTTTCCAGTTGTTAGTGTATGGTTTTTTCAGATTTATTGGTCTTAACTAATAATCAAAGTATGGGGTATTCAAATACTGATTATTTGTGCGCACTATAGCACGTAATATGGTTGTTTTCTAGCCCTTCTTGGTGGTTTCCTTCATGCAGTGGGCGCATCTGCAGCCGCCAGCTTGGATAAATTCAGAAGAGACGTAGTCCTCGCCGTAGTCCATAGTGATTTCCTCACCCATATTTATATCATCAGCCGCTCTTACGTAGATGCGGTCTTCTGTCACTTCGTGTTCGGCTTCGGCATTGGGAGCGTGACTGTGATTGATGTAGCGAGCGGTGTTGGCTCGTCCTTTGCCATCTATCACCAAGTCTTCGGTAACGGTAAATAAGTATCGGCCACCTCGTTTGTCTGCTTCTTCGGCACTGATACGGTCTCCGGTGTATTCAATTATCAGTTGGTCTTTTTTAATGTCTTCACCAGCAAACAGACCAAGTCCGGCGCTGGATTTTTTCACTTCTACCTTCGGACGGTAGGTGGGATATTCTGCTTCGATTACCATAGTGGCAGTAGTATAACCCAAATGAAATTTAAAATGAAAAGTGAAAAGGTAAAAGCCTGTGGCTAGCCATGGAGACTCTTTGTTATAAGAAGGTGTGAATCACTCACTGTTTCGTATCAGGAGTAATGCTAAACTATAGTTAGTTTATGTACGATGAATATGTAATCCGTATCTTTCTAGCAGCGCTTTGTGGTGGCGTGATTGGTCTTGAACGTGCCTATCACGACAAAAGCGCCGGCTTCCGCACCATGGTACTAATTGCTACCGGTTCAGCTTTCTTCACCATCATATCCGACATTTTGGGTGAACCAATTCGAGACAACGCTCGTATTGCAGCAGCAGTTGTAAGCGGTGTTGGTTTCTTGGGCGCAGGCGTCATCATAAAGGATGGTATGAGTGTGCGTGGTCTTACCACCGCTGCTTCCATCTGGTTGGTGGCTTCCCTTGGTATGGGGATGGGGATGGGTCTTTATAACCTATCCCTCTTGGTTACTATCGTCATGGTCATAGTGCTTTGGTTGATGCCGCCAGTTGAGCGTGCGATTGATTCTCTACATGAGTTTCTAACTTTTCGAGTAGTAATAAAAAACAGCGACAAACAAGAAGATCTTGTTCTCGCTTCATTTACGGACGCTGGAGTGAAGGTGGTAGAGGTTCATCGTCTTAAAGAAAAGTCGACCGAACGCATCCTGCTCATCACTGCCAAGACCACTCTGATAAAACGCTCCATTATTGGACGCTCTCTGGCTAATTGTAAAGCTGTGCTGCGCTTTGATATCTAACCACAGTTGCAAAAAACTAGCTGTTTTCTTATTGTATAATTTTAACATAGAAATTTAGTCTTATTTTATGCATCCATTGTTTGTCCATTTTCCGATTGCTTTATTAACCATCTACTCTCTAATGGAGTTTGCTCCAGCGCGCTTGGTTGGACGCTTTGCTTGGTGGCAAGGTGCCAAGGTTTTTATTTTGGCTATGGGAGTTTTCTCTGCTTTCCCAACCTTAATAACAGGTGACATCGATAGTCATTCAGCACTTCGAAGGCCACAGCATGCCTTGATAGAGGTACATGAGGGTTTTGCAGGCGCTACCGTTAATGTATACATGCTACTGCTGGGTGCCTATGCCGTTCGTCTATTGGAGGGTTCTGGCCGTCTCGGTCGTATCTTAGCGTACCTTGGCCCGATTGCTCGCCTGTGGCGAGTGGTTCACAAGATTTCAAAATGGGTACTTGATACACCTTTGCGTCTGGTAATAGTGTTACTCGGTATTACTGTCCTCACTATAACTGGCGGACTCGGTGCTTCCATTGTGTATGGTCCGGATGTGGATCCAATAGTGCGATTCATATACAATTTGTTTATGTAGATGGTGTGGGTGGAAAGACGCGGCCGTGGCTTCGCCCCGGCCGCGTCTTTCACCCACCCCTCCCGCTCAAAATATTAAAATGCCTAAAAAGAAAAATTATCAATTCACCAGCAAGGTCGTCCTTTGGCCAAACACCCAAGGTGCTTGGCACTTTGCCGGTGTTAGTGGCAACGTGGCCAAGTCTATTAGACAAGACTATCAAGGCCTCTCCGGCGGCTTTGGTTCCGTACCGGTAATGGTCACAGTGGGGAAGAGTGAGTGGAAGACGTCTATCTTTTGGGATTCACGTTCCACTAGCTACCTTCTGCCAATCAAAGCAGCTATTCGCCGCGTCGAAGGCATTTTCCCAGACGACGAAATAAAAATAATCATAAAAATACAGCTTTAAACACGATGCTCTTATACGGAGCGGTGTAATATGTTACCGTATAGCAATAGCTAATATAAAAATATGGAAGAACAAAACACAACAATGACATCAGAAGACACAAATATTGTCTCTGGCGGAGCAAAGAAATCCAAGTCTTTAATAATTGCTTTAGTCACAATAATTGCCGCTGCTCTTGTGGCGGGTTGGTACATGTATTCCAGCAAGGCTGATTCTAGTGACACACAGGCAGCAACTGTTAATGTTTCTGCTAGTGACTATCCTGCGGTGGTGGCGGTTGTAAACGGAGAAGAACTTTCAAATAAAAAATACGCCAGAAGCATGGATCAGGTACTTCAAGTAGCTGTTCAACAAGGGGCTGATACAAATGATGTGGTGGTAAAGCAAAAGGTAGAATCACAGGCAATGGACAGTATCGTTAATACTGCATTGCTCTTGCAGGCAGCTCTTGCTGCTGGTGTAAGCGTAGACGACTCAGGAGTGTCTGATCGTGTAACTCAAATCAAAGCTTCTTACCCGACTGAAGCTGATTTTACCGCCGATCTAAATAAAGTTGGTATGACTGAAGATGAATTACACTCTGACGTACGTGATGGCATGATTATCAGCGAGTACCTAGGTACAAACAAAGGCGGCGTCAATATCTCAGTTAGTGATGATGAAGTGAAGAAGACATACGACGACTACGCAGCACAAGCTACTGACACCCCTGCCTTTGAGACTGTAAGTGCCCAGATTAAACAGCAACTACTCTCACAAAAGCAGCAGGAATTCGTTAACAAAATTGTTGAAGAACTCCGTGCCGCTGCCAAAATCGAAATCCAACTTTAATTAGCCCTCTCCTCACCCTGTCTTAGAACAGGGAAATATAAAAAACAAAACGACCCAATTATCTGGGTCGGTTTGTTTTTTATATTTAAGTGTAAATCTATACACATTGTAAAAACCTCTTTGATTGAAATGGAGTGTGTGAATTTTCTGAAGATTGTTGACTTGAGGTAATTACTTCATCGATACTTGTAGTGACAAATCAAGTGCTTTTGCAATTCTGTGGAGTGTTTGTAGGGAAGGGTTGCCTTCGCCCCGTTCTAGTCTGGAGATTACCGGTTGTCGGCTACCAATAGCTTCAGCGAGCTGGGTTTGTGACCAACCACGTTTAATCCGCTGGTTAATGATGGTTTTAACTACTTCATATTCTGGCCCCAAAGCGTCATACTCAGCTTTTACAGCCGAGTCCTTTAGGGCTTTTGTTTTAAATTGTTTGAAGGTAGTTGTCATAAATCAAATATAACTTATAAGTTATATTAAAGCAAGCTGTCTTGTGCTGATTTGGCGGTAGCAATTTCTTTTTCTGGAGTCTTTCGTGTTTTCTTGATGAAAGCGTGTAGTAAATAAGCTTTATTTTTGTGAAATGTATAGAAAATTCTTAATTCTCTAGTACCTCGGACACGAAGTTCAAGCAGTCCGTCAGATAAGTGTTTGCTGTGTGGTATTCCTAAGTTATTCCCAAATTCTTCCAAGAGCTCGATTGTTCTAATCGTTTTTGCAATTTTTTTACTCAAAGAGTCCAAAAATTGTTCTACCGAATCAAGAAGAATAATTTGCATTGAAATCAGTATAGCAAAACAAGGAAGCTTACCCAGTCCGAGCAAACTTCCATATACTTCCATGTTTGGTAGAACAGTTTACTCTCGGTTGGAATCGGTCTGGCTGAAATGGAGTGTGTGAATTTCTTGAAGGTGGTTGATCTGTGGTTAAAAAGAAAACACCCCGCAGTCACAGAAAGCGGGGTGCTCCAGTGTTGCGGGGCTCGAAGGTCTCAGCGATACTCGAGGCCGGTACGATGATAGATTTCCAACTTCATCTCCCAGGCGACTTTCGAAGCGATGTAGAACGGTGGGACATCATCGGGTTTACCGAGAATCCTAGCGAGCTTCGGTTGTAATGCGACGAGATAGTCTGTGTATTTTTCACCTTCCCCCATCTCTGCCCGAAGATCACAAAGCTCGTCGTCGGTCTTGCTGGCCAGAAGGTTATTGGCCGCCCATTCGATTTCGCCATGGGGAAGAGACCATCGTTTGTCCATTTCGACGAACGTATCCCAGTAGGCTGTGTGACTCCGCCAATCAGGATAGTATTCATCCATCCAGTCGGAGACTCGCTTTTCGAGCCTGGGAATCTTTTCCCTCCATTCCTCATTCGAGACAGGTTCATCGTAGATGGCGAAGAGTTGGTTGCCCATGGAATCTTCAGCCCACATCGTGTGGGCGCCAGTGCCGCTGAAAGAGGTATGAAAGCGGATTGCTGTACGAAGTTCCATCCGAGGTTTTTCAGGTTCTTTCCGCTCCTCGTTTTGAGAAAACGTTTCAGCGAACTCTTCTTCGCTGACACCTAACTCAATGCGAGATCTTTCAAGTTCCTCGGCAGTGATGATGATGGCGTTATCACTGCGACACTCGAAAGCGTCGCGTATTTCACCACGAACTTGTCCATGCCGATCGAGCAGAAAAAAATCGAATTGCTCGAGCGAGATCGTCCAGCCGTCGGGAAGATGAACCATGCACCAGCCGATATACTCCGACTCGTAAAATGGTTCCTCTTTTCCCCAGCCCTCGATACCCCAGGAGGTAAGAACTTCGAGAGCACTGATGTCTCCGCAGCCAGTATAGACCGCCTTTGGTATGTAGTTCCAGTAACTAGGCTTGCGTGGCACGATAGATCTCCTTTGTTGGCTTTGCTAAAGAGCAAGTTGTGCGATATGCTATGAATAAAGATACAACACAATTATACATTTGTCTATACAGTTTCCAATTTCCAAACATCTATCAAAAAATACACAAAACGAGCCTTATTTCATAAGGCTCGTTTTGCTTCAGATTTGGTGGATATAGGGGAGTTGGTCACGAATCACTAAGTATATTTTTCACTGCGTTCAAATCTACTAAGTGTTCTCAACCCCGCCTCGCTCGTCTACGACATCTCTCCGTCCTTCAACTCCCGACGAAAGCAAAGCAGTTTGCTTTCTACATCTCCACTAAAAAACAAAAAACGCCCTAAGGGGCGTTAATGTTTATCGGTGGAGATGGAAAAAAAGGGAATTGGTCACGAGTTACTAACTATATTTGTTCGCTACGCTCCAAATCTAGTAAGTACTCTCGACCCCGACTCACTCGTTTTCTGCCCCAGGAAGGGGGCAGAAAACATCGCTCCGTCTTTCAATTCTCGACGCAAGTGAAGCAGTTCACTTGCTCCATCTACACAAAAATAAATCACCCACACTATGTGTGGGTGATTTATTTTTGTGGAGATGGCGAGAATTGAACCCGCGTCCGAATTGAGGTGTTAAAGTGGGTCTACAGTGTGTAGTCAATTCTTGTCAGAAATAAATTCTGTTTAAAGTGCGTGGCTAAAGATATGACGAGACACCACGTACTCGAGTCTGCAGAATTTCTCTTCTCTACGCAGACGGAGTAGGGAAGTATATTCTCATGTTATTACACCAGTTCTAATCTATGAGAAATCAACTAGACTGATGTCGACATCGGTGAGGTAGTTAAACTACGCAGTCACGAATGCGAAATCCTTTGCAGTAAAGAAAGGACTTTTTACGCTATTCTTTGCACGTAAGATTGAACACTGTTTTAACGCAGTCAGTGATCAGCTGCGACACTGCACACAATAACAGAACATCAACCGTCGATGCCTGGCATCCCCGAAAATATTTGAAAGTCCTTTCAAATATTTTCGGGGAAGGTGTACTTGGTTTGGTTACAGAAAGGTGATGCGCAGTCCGATGGGAGGTCGGGCTGCGCAAGAGTTTCAAGAGTGTCTAGCTAGGACCGCTCTTCGGTCAGTTCTTTATCTCGTTGAAGCTGTCCAGCCAGAGCTTGATTTCTTCAAACGGATCCAGTTCGTTTTTGATGGCTCGATTGATCTCAGTCAGAAGAGCTACGTTAAATGCCTTGAAGTCATGGAAGTGGTCAGATGCGACCACTTCCATGTCGGCCGCCACCTGGATGGTTTCGTCATCAACGAAGATTCCACCCAAGGCAGTTGGCATCTCAATGATGTCTTTGCCGTTCTCCATTGCCAAGGCAATGTTTGTAAGTGTTTGAATGTCAGGCATGTGTCCCTCATATACACCACACGGCACCGTGCCGCATGGGGTGGTTTCTACCACCTTTCTATAACCAAATATTAAATTGTTAATGTACTACCCGCGCTTGAGAAGACGGTCAATCATGCGTTTTGTGTCACGCTTCTTGATGGTCTCGCGTTTGTCTGCCTTCTTTTTACCACGTACGAGCGCGATTTCAAGCTTTATTTTGTTCTTTTTACTATACCACGAAATAGGCACTATTGTCAATCCAGCGGTATTTAGCTCTTTTTCAAGCTTCGTTATCTCTTTGCGGGAGAGGAGGAGTTTGCGCTCGCGCTCGGGGTCGTACTCTTTGGGGGTGTTGGCTTCTTGGTAGTACGAGATGGTAGCTCCTTTGAGATAGGCTTCGCCATCACGCAAAATCACATACGCTCCGACCAGAGTAGCCTTGCCGGCTCTAATGGCTTTTACCTCATAACCATTAAGAACCACCCCGGCTTCGAAGGTTTCGAGGATTTCATAATTAAAGGTGGCTTTTTTGTTGCGGACGTATGTTGGCATTTGTGAATACTATAAGCTTCATTGGCGTTAAGGGCAATGTTTTATTATTGATATTAGGTTTGTTTTAGTGGCGAATACTGTCCAAAACTGTATAATACGCCACAATGAAGAATGAGGAAAATATGACAAAAGAAGTCGAAAAAAAGGAAAAAAATAAAGGTGAGAAGAAAGGGGTAAAAGTCCCTAATTTAAATTTAAAAGATGTAAAAGTAGCAGGGAAGAAAGTACCGGTCGGTCCGGGCAATTTTTGGAATAATTTGCTTTCTACTGTTTTGCTACTGATTTTTGTGGTGGGTGCTTATTCATACTTTGCTGCCAATCAGAAAAAGACGGACGAGATTTCTATCTCTGACATTGTGCGTGAGGTACAAGGTGGGGAAGTAAAAGAAATTATCGTGCGTGGTAGTGAGCTTGAAGTAAACTACCAAGACGAGACTCGCAATAGCGGCATTGCTAAGAAAGAAACTGACGCTGCTATTTCTGAAACCCTTACCAACCTTGGTGTTACCACCGCTCAGTTGGCTGATGTGAAGATAGAAGTAAAGAATCCAACCGGCTTTAACTACTGGTTGTCCAACTTGGCTCCGTTCCTATTCCCGTTGGTATTTCTTGGATTGGTGGTCTGGTTCTTTAGTCGCAGTGTGAAGGGTGCTGGTATGCAGGCAATGAGCTTTGGCAATAGCAAGGCGCGCATGATTGACCCGAATGACCAAAACCAGAAAGTGACCTTTAAAGACGTGGCTGGTGCTAAAGAGGCCAAGCAAGAGCTGGAAGAAATTGTCGACTTCCTCAAGAACCCCAAAAAGTTTCTCGACATTGGTGCGGAGATTCCAAAGGGTGTGATGATGATGGGTGCGCCGGGTACCGGAAAGACACTCTTGGCTCGAGCGGTAGCTGGCGAGGCTGGTGTGCCGTTCTTCTCTATCTCTGGTTCTGAGTTTGTGGAGATGTTTGTCGGTGTTGGTGCTAGTCGTGTACGTGACCTCTTCCAGATGGCAAAGAAGAATGCTCCGGCAATTATCTTCGTTGATGAGATTGATGCAGTTGGTCGTGTACGTGGTACTGGAGTAGGTGGTGGCAATGACGAGCGCGAACAGACACTCAACCAAATCTTGGTGGAGATGGATGGCTTTGAGCCAAACGCAAAAGTGATTGTCATGGCCGCTACTAACCGTCCTGATGTGCTTGACCCTGCGCTGCTTCGTCCGGGTCGCTTCGACCGTCGCGTTACCATCGACCTGCCAGACCGCGAAGACCGTAAGGCTATTCTAGAAGTGCACGCTCGCAAGAAGCCGCTACAAGAAGATGTGAATCTAGAAATCATTGCACAGCGTACTCCTGGTTTCTCTGGGGCTGACCTTTACTCATTGATGAATGAGGCGGCAATCCTGGCTGCTCGTGAGACTCGCAAGAAGGTAGGGCAGTTTGACCTCATTCGTTCTATCGAGAAGGTGATGCTTGGACCAGAACGCAAGAGTCATGTCTTGTCACAGAAGGAAAGATTGGTGACTGCTTATCACGAAGTTGGTCACGCCTTGGTGGCCTCTGTCTTGCCATACGCTGACCCGGTGCAGAAGATTTCTATTATCTCTCGCGGACGCGCGGCTGGTTACACACTGAAGTTGCCTGATCAAGACCGCAAGATGCAGACCAAGAAAGAATTCATGGATGACATTGCGATGACTCTTGGTGGTTACGTGACAGAAGAAATGGTGTTTGGAGATTTGACGACTGGTCCACAAAACGACTTGCAGGTGGTGGCCAATCTGGCGCGTGATATGGTTACTAAGTACGGCATGAGTGCGCTTGGTCCGATTGCACTTGAGGGTACCGGCGGTCGTCTCATCGGCGGTGGCATGAGTGAAGACCGCGGCTATTCACCACAGGTGGCCAAAATGATTGATGACGAAGTGGCCAAGATTATTGAAGAAGGAAAAGATAAAGCTCGTGAAATTCTGGCTGCCCATCGTCCGGCTCTCGATACTATCTCAAAGAAATTGGTGGAGGTAGAAACTCTGGAGAGGGAAGAGTATGAAGATTTGCTAGAGAAGGCGGGGGTAGAAATCAAGGACGCCTATCGCGATGAGCGAGAGCAAGAAGAGCGTATGGGTGACCCAACTAAGGCTCTGGAAACTCCCACTGATAAAACTGCTTAAAGTTTATCCACAGGCGGAAAAATAATTCTTCATAAAACGTGTAGAATACGAGTAAAGGAGGTCGGCCCCAACGGGCCGGCCTTTTCCGTGTCTATCTCACGGTTATAAGTTTATAAAATAATTTTAAATAAAATAAATTATGGAATTAGTACACAATCTAAAACAGCAATTAGCATTTTTTGCTGCGGCGATATTTTTACTAGCAGCTATGACCACGCCTTTCTTGGTGCAGGCTGAAGAAGATTCTGAAAATAATGAACAAGAAAGTTCTGTGTCGGGTGAAGCCCGGGGCATGCTCGAGCAATTGCGTGAACAGTTGTCACACCAGCGAGAGTTGCTAAAGCAGAAAATGGAATCAATGCGCGAAGAGCGCAAGCAAGAAGCAGAAACAAACCGTGAAGAACACAAATCAGACATCCAAGCTCGTCGTGAAGAGCTTATGAATAGTCTAGAAGGTGCCACCGATGAAGAAAGACGTGCAGCTATGATGGCTTTTGTTGAGGAGATAAAAGCGGAATTAGAAACCAGGAAGGCGGAAGTAGAAGCTGAGCGTGAGTCACGCAAGGCCGAAATGGAAGCTGTTCATGAAGAAAAGAAATTAGATCAAGAAGCATTTCGTGCCAGCTTGGAAGGTTTGAGCAAGGAAGAAAAAATATCTGCCATGTTTGAACACTTGAAGAGTTTGCGAACTATTTTGCAGGAACGTTTGCAGGCTGTTTGGGGACTTTCTCCCGATAGTTCGAATGACGATTCTACAGATGATTCTACCGATGACTCTGATGGTATGTCTGACGACACTGCTACCAGTACAGACGACTCAAGTGATGAATAAAATAGCTTGGTAAAAGTGGAGGTAGATAGGGAAACTAAATATAAAGAACGGCGGGCCGAAGGCCCGCCGTTCTTTTTGATTAAATATGTTTGCTTATGTTCGACCGAGGTTTAACTCTAGAGTTAAACCT
>JBNKMC010000015.1:0-14073 GCA_050292865.1 Minisyncoccia bacterium
CTTAGTGCCACTCAAAACAAAAGACGCGGCTGGAGTACGGCAGGCTTTTGCACGGACCGTGAAGCGACTCCCTAAAGAAGTGTTTAAATCAATCACCCACGATCGTGGTACCGAAATGTCGCAACATGAGCTGTTCACAAAAGATACGAAGGTGCAGATATACTTTGCTGATCCACAGTCGCCGTGGCAGCGTGGTACCAATGAGAATACGAATGGACTGATTAGACAGTATTTTCCTAAGGGTACTGATTTTAACGAGGTGTCCACCAAAGAACTCAAGCGAGTGCAGACACTCTTAAATCAACGTCCCCGCAAGACCCTTAACTGGGAGACACCAGAAGAAGCATTTGCTAAAGTGTTAGGTATTAGTGCAGTTGGGGGTTGAGAGTGGCCCCACAAAATATTGACAATGTTACTAAAAAATGTTATTGTAGTACTAGACAGAAATTTACACAACAAGGAGGTCGTTATGACCGTGATTCGCATTTTGGTTGCCGCAATGATAATTGTAGCAGCTTCCCTTGCTCAAGCAGAGGAAACAACTTTCGAACTTGGCTCAAACGGCCAAATTCGAGAGGTACCGGTCCCAACAACATGGGAGCAGGTGACCGTAGATGTCAGTGAAGAGGCTCGCCTCTTCACTGACGCAGTCAAGGAAGCTATCGCCACCGGCGAACCGGCGGTGATTAGCCAAACAACCACCATCAAAGGTGTTAGGTTCAACCTTGTCACCACCACTTTCACCAAGTTGGTGGTGTACGACAAAGCCACAAAGACGGTGACTATGGACACCAGCACTACGGAGAGCGGGATGTTTAATCCCTTCTTTGCTTGGGCAGCGGCAGCCATAATACTAATGGCTATAAGCAACATACTATGCCGCAAAACATGCATCAATGCTAGTACTGCTTTTGCTGCTTTTTCTGGTGTTGCTGCTTTTGCTGCTTTTGCTGCTGGTACACCAACTTTTGCTGCTAGTACTGCTTTTGTTGCTTTTGTTGCTGGTATTGCTGGTGGTATTTATGAAAAGGAATACCACATTGCAACCGCGGTATTCTATACCGCCATTGCTACATCTATGGCGCTCATGTACTTCGGTATCTAAAGCGCCCTCGCCGTGCCTGACTCTGCCAGGCACGGCTTTTCTTTTTATCACCTGATAAATACACACACTGACCTATCCAACACCAGACATCACACCTTTTCGCCATTGAAAAAACTAGATTAGACTTCATTGGCTGGATTCCCTATCAGGTTGGGAATGACGAAAGGGTACGAAAATGATAAGCATGGATATGTAGTTGGTGGACGGGTTGAAAAATTGAATGATTTGTGCTATAGTTGTAGCAACCTTCGCAGGTTACACATTACTTTCAAAGTCTCGTTTATACATATATATGTATAACGTATCTAGAGACCGAGAAAGATTTTCAACAAAAAATATGCTTAGCAAACAAAAAAAGGCCAACGCCATTAAAGACGTGAAGCGTCACGATTCTGACACCGGTTCTCCGGAAGCTCAGGTGGCACTTCTAACTCGTAAAATTGATGAGCTTGCGAAACACCTTAAGAGTAACAAGAAAGACTTTCACTCTCGCCGTGGTCTCCTACAGATGGTAGCTGACCGTCGCAAGCACCTAAAGTACTTGCAGCGAAAGGATGAGAAGGCTTACATGTCTCTTATCAAGAAGCTGGGGCTAAAGAAATAAATTCTTAAAGCTCTAAATTCACTTCATCTACTTTGTAGTAATCAGTGAATTTGAAACATCCTGAGTTTCAAAGTTGGCCGGCACTCGCAGAGTGCCGGCCAACTTTATATCCGCCACACAAACCTTTCTCATGCTACAATCTGCGTAGGTATAACATTATAAAACTTAAAGTACAAAACATTTTTATATTTAAATTGTACTTTTTACCTTTTCATTTTTAATTTTTAAATTGTAATATGTCTGTTATAAAACACCCGGAGCAACGGGTAGCTATCATTATTGATACACAAAATCTTTATCATAGTGCCAAGAATCTATATAAAGCAAAAGTAAACTTTGCCAATGTGGTAAAAGAAGCACTAGGCGACCGAAAATTAATTCGCGCCATCTCTTATGTTGTAAACACGGAGAGCGGGGAAGAACAACCTTTCTTCGAAGCATTAGAAAAAGTTGGTATCGAAATAAAAACCAAAGACTTACAAATTTTCTACGGCGGAGCAAAGAAGGCTGACTGGGACGTAGGTATGGCAGTCGATGCCATCAAGATGGCGCACAAAGTTGATGCAGTTGTACTAGCAACCGGCGATGGCGACTTCATCCCTTGTGTGGAATATGTAAAAAGTCTTGGTTGTCAGGTGGAAGCAATCACTTTTGGACGCAGTGCTTCAAGTGGACTGAAGACGGCTGTCGATGACTTCACCGACCTAGACGAAGACCCGGCCAAGTTTCTCATTGGCCATCGTCCACCAAAAAAGAATACTCGCAAGAAAACTACCGGAAAGAAGACAGTCGCCAGCAAAGCTTCTGCTCTCAAAACTCAAATCCAAAAAGTAGTCGGCACCGACACTGACGATTTGTAGAAGAAGAATAAAAACGCGATGGCCTTCGGCCATCGCGTTTTTATGTTATCGTATTCATGTTACTCACCTTGAGGTCTTCGGGTCTACAGGTTTCTCAACTTTTAGTGAGACAATCTGCAACCCGCAGATCTCTTTAAAATAAAATTTAATAATGCAAAAGAAAACCTTTGAAGTAGAGATTGCCGGCAAGACCATTGCCGCAGATTTTACTGACCTTACTAATCAAGCCAACGGATCTGTCATCATGCGAATGGGTGACACTGCCATCTTGGTAACAGCGGTAATGAGTGGCCGTGAGGGCAGCGCACCCTACTTCCCACTATCGGTAGAGTTTGAAGAAAAGTTTTACGCTGCTGGAGAAATCTTGGGCAGCCGTTTTGTGCGTCGCGAAGGTCGCCCGAGTGAAGAAGCAATTCTTTCTGCTCGAATCATTGACCGTACTATCCGACCCTTGTTCGACCAGTCAATGCGCAACGATATCCAAGTAGTCGTGACTGTCTTGGCTATGGGTGAAGACGACCCAGACGTGCTTGGTGTCATTGGAGCATCGCTGGCTTTGTCGGTCTCTAACATTCCATGGAACGGACCGGTTGGAGCAGTGCGCATTGGTCGCCATAAAGAAAGTGGTGAGGTGTTAGTAAACCCAACCTACCTGGAGCGAGACCAAGACAAGCTAGACTTTGAAGTACTCTCTTGTGGCAAAGATGGAAACATCAACATGATTGAAACTGCCGCTTATGAGATTAGTGAATCAGACATCGGTGATATTTTGGAAGCCAGCACAAAGATTCACACCAAGTTGGAAACTTGGCAAAAGGAAATTGTGGCAGAGATTGGTAAAGAAAAGCGACCATATACTGCTCCGGAAACTCCAGCTGAAATTGTTTCACTCTTTGAAAATAACTTTAAGCAGAAGTTGAGCGCAGCAATGTTCTCAGACAAAGCCGGCAAAGACCATCTCTATGAAGTTAAGGATGAGTTTCTCACTGCAGTGGCAGATTTAGAAGAGGTGGATGGTTCCACAGCTAGTGCGTTTTTCGAAGACGAAGTGGATAAAGAAATTCATCGCGGCGCCATCGAAGACAATAAGCGTC
Source organism: Minisyncoccia bacterium (assembly GCA_050292865.1). Taxonomy (GTDB): domain Bacteria; phylum Patescibacteriota; class Minisyncoccia; order Phycocordibacterales; family UBA918; genus OLB19. The sequence goes on from JBNKMC010000015.1 coordinate 3,664, forward strand.
CTGATGGTCGCGACTTCGATACTGTGCGCGAACTATATGCACAAGCCGGGGAAGTATCACCTATGTTACACGGCTCGGGAATCTTCTATCGCGGTGGCACCCACGTCTTCACTGCTCTTACCCTCGGTGGTCCAGAAGCAGCACAGGTAATAGACACCATTGAAAGTCACGACACCAAGAAGCGCTACATCCATCACTACAACTTCCCGCCGTTCTCTGTCGGTGAAGCAGGACGAGTGGGTGGCTTCAACCGCCGCATGATTGGCCATGGTGCACTGGCAGAGAAGGCGGTCTATCCAGTTATTCCACCACAAAGTGAGTTTCCATACACGATTCGACTAGTGAGTGAAACAATGGCATCTAATGGATCCAGCTCGATGGCTTCGGTCTGTGGTTCCACACTTGCTCTGATGGACGGAGGTGTACCAATCACGCGACCGGTAGCTGGTATTGCTTCTGGACTGATGATGGTTGGCAGTGAGTACAGACTACTAACTGACATCCAAGGACCAGAGGACGAACATGGTGACATGGACTTTAAAGTAGCGGGCACCACAGAAGGTGTCACTGCCATCCAAATGGATGTGAAAGTAGATGGCATACCGGTACCAGTTTTACGCGAAGCACTCGAGAAAGCTAAGCAAGCCAGACTGACAATTCTTGAGACCATGAAGGAGACGATTGCAGAACCAAGGGCGACAATTTCTCCACGCGCGCCGGAGATAATAACCTTCAGTATTATGCCCGACCAAATTGGTTTGGTGATTGGTTCTGGCGGAAAGACTATTAATGAGATTAAGGACACCAGTGGCGTAGATGAAATATCTATCGAGGATGACGGAACCGTGTACGTGACTGGTAAGAATGGCACAGCCAGCATCGCAGCCGAGAGAATAAAATCTCTGACTAAAGTATATGAAGTGGGTGAGAGAGTAACTGCTACCATTACTCGCTTGGCAGACTTCGGAGCCTTCGCAAAAATCGACGACCACAACGAAGGTCTGATTCACATTTCGGAAATTACTCCGTTCCGTCTTGATAAGGTTGAGGGACTGCTGACCGAAGGGGAAGAAGTACCGGCAGTAGTATCAAAGGTAGAGAATGGAAAGATTGGTTTGTCTATCAAACAAGCCGACCCGGACTTTGCCAAGAAGAAGGGAGTGAATCCTCCGGAAAGAAATTAGGTGAATCGAAAGACAAACCCCGCGGCGTAGCCGCGGGGTTTGTTGCACACATAATGGGCGGGCACCCTTCGGGTGCCCGCCCATTATGTGTGCAACAAACTTATAAACAAACCAAAAACATGCCATACTATTTAACAAATGGAACTAAACGAAAAAAAACAAAAAGGCATGATTCGCACTTTTGCCAGTGATGCCAAAAAAGCTCAGGGGGTAACTTCAGACGGAACAGAAGCTGTTGCCACACCAGAAAGTAACGACTCAGTAAAACCCATTGGCGAGACAACAATAACTCCTGAATCACCAAAAAAACAAGCTGTCAGCCTGAATGAACTAAGAGCACATGTCGATATGGCCAACCACTCAGCTGCTGACTTCCTGTCTGACATAACACCAAACGACAAGCCCACCACTAAAGAAACGCCAGCCGAAGAAAAAGTTAACATACCAAGCTCATCAATTAAAAAAGAGCTTGAACAAATTTCGACTCTGTCAGGAACAGAGATACTTGGTGACGAAGAAACGTACGATGTAGACAGTGGAGAAGGAACAATTATCCAAGACCGAAAAATTGAAAGACACCACCTTCTTCCATCTATGTTTAAGGCAACACAAAAATGGGCCGAACAAACTAAGGGGGAAATAGAGGAATCACAAAAACCAAAATTCACTGTCGCCAAACCTGAGACAAGAGCCGAAACTATTAGAGCAGCAGCTGCTCATAGCAAACTTGTTCCAGGTGCCGACTATGGTACTGCTTTGGAAAAATTCAAAAAAACAGAACATGAAATAGAGCAACCGACTGTCGTAATAAAAGACAAAACGGAAGTGCCGAAACCTACTTGGAGTTATACAATCGACGAGGAGACAAAAGAATCAGCAACTGAAGATACTATTGCTACGGAAGAAAACTTACCAGCTCAAATCACGGAAACAGAACCAATTCCTTCTCGCGAACCGGAACCAAAAATTGTTCCTGTGGTTGCGGCGGTAGAAACTACTGCAGAACCAATGGTAACTACTGAGCCAATGATACCTGAGCTGGCCAAAGAACCACTTCCGGCAGAAACAACCGCAGAGTCTGAACTACCGATAAAACAAAAACGGCCGAGCAAAGCAGGTTTGGCTTTGAGCAGACAAATATCAAACATCGGTAACTTCATCAACAAAATTCCAATCTATGCAATTGTTGTATTTTTTATCGTTCTTAGTTTGATTGGTATTTCTAGCAGTTTATTGGTTTTCCTAAAACCAAACCAACAGACCACAACTACAACAAGCATAGATACACAGGTAGAAAGACTCGCTGCAGGAGAATATGATGTGCCGTTTTCAAACAATCCTAGAGAGCTATTGATTTCTATAGATGCAAATCAAACAGTTGGTAATGAGATTAGTATAGTAACTTTTAGAAACCAAGCTGACCAAGTTGTACCTAGCCTTAACGCCGCCCAGACAATTATCAGCTCAACAGATGCGCCGCTTTTGTCTCGTTCTCTTAAGGAAGCGACCTTTGGTTACACAAAAAATGGCAGTCCCTTTATCATTCTTATAACATCAGGGTACGACACAGGTTTTGCCGGTATGTTGGCCTGGGAAAAAAGTATGAGTAGCAACCTCGCTCCATTATTTGGACAGACAAATACCAGCAACTTCATTGACTCTGATTACTCCGGACCAAACATAAGGAGTGCCCGCACCCTATACAGCAAAGACAACAACCTACAGATCATTTACACAGTTAATGATAATGGAGTAATTGTGGTCGCCACCAACCAAGCTGTACTTAGCGAAGTAGACAAACTTATTAAGTAAGACAAATTACAATGCAAATAGACAACCTTAAAAAACAGCTAACACAAGAATTGGAAACCATTACAACCGAACTAAAATCTCTAGGGGTGGAAAATCCAGAAGTAGAAGGGGATTGGATTCCAACTCCGAGCGAACCTAGTGATGGTGAGCCTGACCCAAACGATCTAGGAGACCGCAGTGAAGACTGGCAAGAAGTGAGAGGTGTCTTAGACCTCTTGGAAACAAGATACAACAACATAAAACGAGCGCTCGAAAAAATTTCCGGTGGCACATTTGGACATTGTGAAATTTGTGACAAAGAAATCGAAGCCGACAGACTAGATGCAAACCCATCTGCCCGCACCTGCAAAGAACACTTAGCAGACGAAGATAAGTTGCCACTGGTATAAGTATGTCTGTCGCCCTAGTACATACTGCCCAAGGCAGCGTAACCGGTGGTATACCGGTGACTATTGAAGCAGACCTCACTAAAGGTCTGCATTCTTTTTCTATTGTTGGACTACCCGGGAAAGCAGTGGAGGAAGCCAAGGACCGGGTTAGTTCTGCTATCAAGAACACTGGGTTTCCATCACCCAAGAGTCATAATCAAAAGGTCGTCATATCACTGGCGCCGGCGGATGTGAAGAAAGAGGGTCCGCTCTTTGACCTACCTATAGCCATCGCCTATCTCTTGGCAGCTGAGGAAATTTCCAGCGATAATACTAAAAGAATGTTTGTTGGTGAGCTTTCGCTTGATGGCACCCTGCGTGCCGTAAAAGGTGTATTGCCTATTATCGAAACGGCCAAGCGTGAAGGATTCGTGGAGGTGGTAGTACCAAAAGGGAACGCAGAAGAAGCGGCGTTGGTTGAAGGCATAGATATAAAACCAGCAGAGACACTGCGGGAGGTAGTAGACCACATCGATAACACTTCTGATTTTCACCGTGTACTACCGACACAACCTCTAACCACCATCGCTGACACCTGGGCTGAAAGTCATATAAAGTTAGAAGACATAAGAGGGCAAGAGGGCGCTAAGCGTGGCATGCTCATTGCCGCTGCCGGTAGACACAACGTGATTATGGTTGGACCTCCTGGCACAGGCAAGACAATGTTAGCTCGCGCCTTTCAAGGAATCTTGCCGCCACTATCTCGCGAAGAGGCTCTTGAGGTAACAGGCATTCATTCTATCGCTGGAGAACTAGCCGGGGAAGTCACTTCGCAACCACCATTTCGTTCACCTCATCATACTGCCTCACACACATCTTTGGTTGGCGGTGGAACTCATCCGAAACCAGGTGAGGTAACCTTAGCCCACAAGGGAGTCCTCTTCGTTGACGAATTTCCAGAATTCGAAAGGCGCTCTATTGATGCACTGCGCCAACCTCTTGAGGATCGAGTGGTCTCTATTTCCAGAGTACAAGGTAGTGCGCTTTTCCCAGCTGACTTTATTTTAGTAGCAGCCATGAATCCTTATCGTGGAGCTGAAGATGGTACCACTGACTTCGCCGGTGCTATGATGGAAACTTATAAAGGTAAAATCTCTGGACCGATTCTCGACCGCATAGACTTATGGCTAGAAGTACCTCACGTGGATTACGAAACTCTCACCAACACAGAAAAGAAGGAGGGGGAAACCAAAGAGGCTCGCGAACAAATCTTAGCCGCTCGAGAAAGGATGTTCGCTCGCCTTAAGGACCACGGCGTCCGCACCAATGCCGAAATGTCTGCTCGTGATATTTCCGCAACTATCAAACTGACCGACGAAGTAGAAAATATATTAAAGACATCATCAGCCAAGCTGAATCTTTCACCCCGTAGTTATCATCGGCTGCTTAAGGTGGCTCGCACGATTGCCGACCTAGATGCTAGTGAAGACATAAAACCGAATCATCTTTTTGAGGCATTGCAGTATCGGGTTAAATTGTAGTCGGCAATCTTCCTTACAGGAGCTGTTCAGGTTGTCAGTATTTTGGTCCAAGTATTCCCAAAATACTAGGCAACCTCTTGCGAAAGCCTCCCAGGCTTTCTCACAATTGCCGACCTAGATGCTAGTGAAGACATAAAACCGAATCATCTTTTTGAGGCATTGCAGTATCGGGTTAAGTTGTAAATTGGTTGCAGGGTTGCAAAGTTACAACGTTGCAAGGCTGCAAAGCGGCGTGCGAAGCACACCGCTTTTGCTTTTGTTTGGTACAATTAGAAGATATAAACTTCTTTAAAGTCGGGTCTAATATGAAAAAATTTCTTAATATATTTTTTGTGACGTTGGGTGTTATTTTCTTTTTATTAATAATTGGAGGAGTTGCTGTTTACTTTACCGACCCGCTCGGACTTTGGTCAGTCGAAGTAGTCACTAAAACAGACGAGACTACAAAAACAACAGGGTCAGCAACAACAGTTGATAAAAATCCTGCATTAAACGCAGCTCAGGAAAAAGCTCTGGAAACATTTGGGATTGATCCAGCCACAGTACCAACTAGCATCACACCAGCACAAGAAGCCTGCTTCATAGAAAAGCTTGGTGCTAGTAGGGTAGAGGAGATTAAAGCGGGTGCTACTCCGTCGATGACGGACTACTTTAAAGCAAATGGTTGTATTTAGTATCAACACCCAACCTAACCAGCAACTCATTTTAAGATGGATTACTGGTGCCTCGGACTCATTTTAGAATGAAGAACGAGGCGGACAAGAAAAAAGACCCGACTGGGGTGAGGAAGTCGGGAGACTTCCGCAAGACTCATTGAGATATTTATGAGGCGGATGTCGAAATAAATATCCAATGAGTGAACAGTCTCTGTAAGAGAAGTGCCCAGGGAGGGTCTTTTTTTGCAGTCCAACAAAGTTATTCATCTAAAATGGCGTGGATCAGCAAGCCATTTTAAGATGGAGAGCAAGGCGTGCGAAGGAAATGATTTGAATGGGGCATGTGCCCAGTGAAAATCATTTCACTGGGCACAACGAAGCTATCCGCTTAAAATGGGTTGCTGGTGCCGCGGACCTCGAAGTGCAGATGAGTCCCCGTCGACTTACCACTATTACCCATCACACCAATCTGTTCTCCGGCTGATACCCAAGCTCCAACACCAACATTATTTTGACTTAGGTGAGCATACAGTGTTTGCACACCATTGCTGTGACGAATAACGATGTACTGACCATAACCACCATTCCATCCACTATTTTTAGAAACAATTACTTCACCGGCTGCGGCAGCTAAGATTCTTGTATGTGCTCCACCTGGACTAGCTAGGTCAACCGCATTGTAGCCGTGGATACCTTGGGTTTTGATAGCACCTGGTGCTGGGTTAACAAACTTAGAAGAAGTTTTGCCAGAAGTCTTAGTTGGCGTAACTGAGGCAACACGTTTTGGAGCAGACATTTCACCACCAGGAACAATGACTGTATCACCAACCTGAATATCATCAACTGAAGCAAGATTGTTGTAGGATAGTACTTCATCCAGATTACCTTCATATTTTTTAACAATAGAACTTAAGGTTTCACCCTTTTCTACCTTGTGTTGCACGCCAACAATCGGCAGAATTATCAAAGAGTCTCCCGCATGAATCGGTGTATCAAACAAATCATTGGCCCAACGGATTGTATTGGTGGTAACACCGTACATCTCGGCAATCTGAGAAATTGTATCTCCCTCCTGTACTACATATATACTAATTTCTCCATTATGATAAGGAGATGTAGCGATTTCATCCTCTCCCACTGGACCGGTAGAAACCAACGCGCCTTCTTCTACATATACCTCACCACCACCGACAGCAATTGGGTCTGGGTTTAGCTTGGCACTTAGCAGTGGGGTATTGGGGGCAGAGTGATCAACTGCCTCTGAAATAGTGGCCACAGTAACCTCGCCGTTTGTCTGATTAAATAAATTAGAGAAAAAACCAGCTTGTACCGAAATAGGCACAACCAGCGTAAGGGAAAGAGCAATGACTTCCAGTATTATGCCAGTCTTGCTTCCAAAAAAGTGATTTGTATTCTCAAGCGCGTGAGTAAACTCACGCTTGGTACTTGAGGGTTCAGAATCTGAGTTTGTCTGTTTTATAAGCTTCTTATTATGGACTCGCCGCCTGTTTGCATCCGTGTACGGTATTTCCTCCAACAGTCGAATGTTCTAAACAACAAACGACCGTTTAAACAAAAAAGAGCATCCAGCTCAATCAAGCACTATTCTACTAGAGGTGGTGTCACGGTCAATTGACGTATTGCACTTTTCCAGTGCTCTAAAAAAGTAGCAATTTAAGAGCTTGTTAAAAGGGTATTTTTGCTATTGACTGACTTTATAAAATCATGTCTGATGTTATTACTATACATATACCGGTCGATACGCTAGCATGTAGCCACTTGATATTAAGATTGAAAGTTACCCATGACACACACCAACGGATTAAATGAACCACAAAAACAAGCTGTCCTGAAAACTGAAGGGCCTCTATTAGTATTGGCCGGAGCAGGATCGGGCAAGACCAGAGTAATTACCCACCGCATTGTCGAACTTATCCAGAAAGGAGTAGCGCCTCATAATATCCTGGCTGTAACCTTTACCAACAAGGCGGCTACCGAGATGCGTGAGCGGGTACTAGACCTGATAAAAGAAAATGCCGGTTCTTCACGAGCTGGGATTGAATCGAGTCCTACCGTTACAACGTTTCACTCACTTGGCGTACGGTTACTTAGAGAGTTTCATGAACAACTTGGTCTACCAAAACACTTTGCCATTTATGACCGTAGCGATAGTAACAAGGCCATCAAAAAAGCCTTAGAAACAGCCGGTTACAGCCCTAAGCAATTTGAACCTCGCAATATTTTGTCGAACATTTCACGTGCTAAGGGTGACGCTATGTCTCGCAGTGACTATCTGGCAGAGGCGTCTACTTATCCAGCTAAGGTAACGGCTGAAGTCTGGGAACATTACGAGAAAACACTACGAGAAGAAGGAGCTCTTGATTTTGACGACCTACTCTTAAGAACCCTCAATCTGCTTCGTTCACATCCAAATGTGCTTGCGACCCTACAAAAGCGCTACCGTTATATCCATGTAGACGAATATCAAGACACTAACAAAGTACAGTTTGAAACAGTGAAGTTACTGGCCGGTAACGAGCAAAATCTTTGTGTAGTGGGTGACGTCGACCAAAATATTTACAGTTGGCGCGGCGCTGATATAAAAAATGTTTTGCAGTTTGAGAAAAATTTTCCCACTGCCGAAACTGTTTTCCTGGAAGAGAATTACCGCTCGACACAAACCATCATTGCCGCTAGTAATGACGTTATCAAAAAGAACGTTAATCGAGTAGAAAAAACCGTCTTCACCAACAACGCCGAAGGTGAGCCTATTACGTTATTTCCAGCTATGACTGGTTCTGACGAAGCAGAGTACGTGGTAATGACTATCAAATCACTACTCGCTGATGGAGCATCACCCTCCGATATAGCCATACTTTACCGCACTAATTTCCAATCCCGGGCTTTGGAAGAGGCCTTTATAAACTTCGATGTACCATATCAGTTGCTCGGCACCAAGTTCTTTGAGCGAAAGGAAATCAAAGATGTGCTTTCTTATTTACGACTGGCGCTTCATCCGGGCAGCAACTCAGACTTGGCTCGAGTGGTTAACACACCAGCTCGCGGTATTGGGAAAGTCACTCTACTAAAATTACTGGAAGGGAAGCGAGAGGAATTAAAGGGCGCCACAGCCGAGAAGGTTGAACGCTTCTACCAAATAATGTCAGATATCGCCGACCATGCCAAAACCGAACCAATTTCGGAAACATTGAAATTCATCATGAAGCGCACTGGTATCGAAACCGAATATAAAAAAAGCGGCACTGAAGATGATTTGACCCGTTTGGAAAACTTACAGGAATTGGTAACTATGGCCACTCGTTATAACGACCTAGACCCTGAAGAAGCTGTAGAGGCTCTACTTGATAACGCTGCTCTCCAAAGCGACCAAGACGAATTGCAAAGCAAAGAAGAAAAAGACGCGGTACGACTAATGACAGTTCACGCTGCCAAAGGCCTCGAGTTCCCTTATGTGTTTATCACTGGATTGGAGGAGGGACTGTTCCCGCACGAAAGGTTGGACTCCAAAGGTGTCGACCACGAAGAAGAACGCCGACTTTTCTACGTAGCTCTCACTCGAGCCGAAAAGAAAGTTTTCTTAACCTATGCTCACATGCGAACTATTTTTGGTAGTCAGAAAGTAAATGTACCTTCATCGTTCTTGGCAGATATTGATAGTGCCTATTTGGAAAGTAAAGACGATCCTGACAAGGGGAGTTCTGGTTACGAGCGGACTATCTTTTTGGACTAACCAGTGCTAGGCTTAAAATCTACATGAGCGAAAAATTCGAACATAAGAAAAGTCTAGGACAACACTTCCTTACCAGCGACGTGGTGCCGAAGTGGATGTGTGATGCTGCGACCATAAAACCTGGCGAGGTGGTTTTGGAAGTGGGGCCAGGAACCGGTATCCTAACTAAAGAAATCTTAGCTCGCGGGGCAAAAGTAGTAGCCCTAGAAGCAGATCAGCGAGCAATTGAAGAACTGCAAAAGACTTTTCCATCCGAAATAACTAGTAAAAACTTGGTTATTTACCACTCTGATGTACGCGAACTAAAGCTAGAGGAAGTGAATGAAATAAGCGACCACAGCTACAAAGTAGTGGCTAACATCCCTTATTACCTGTCTGGAATGTTGTTTAGAATGTTTCTGGAATCAACCGTTCAGCCGACTGATTTGGTGTTTTTAGTCCAAAAGGAAGTAGCTAAACGAGCTTCTGGTAGTCTAGCCAAGGGTGAAAAGGAGTCTTTGTTGTCACTTTCGGTGCAGGCTTACGGAGAAGGAAGGTTTGTGAAGGCGGTGGGGGGGGGGCACTTCGTGCCCCCGCCAGCGGTCGATTCTGGTATTATCGCCATAACCAACATCAACCGCGATAATTTCAAAGAATTAGACGAAAAATTCTTCTTTTCCACACTACATCTAGGATTTGCCCAAAAACGCAAGCAATTACTGGGTAATTTAGCCAAGAACTACGACCGCCAACGCTTAATTGAACTGTTTTCTGAGCTGGAATTACGCGAAGATGTACGAGCTGAAGACGTACCAATGGAAAAATGGCTTGAGTTAGCCATGAAACTACAGGGAGAGTAGGGGATTAGGTCGCAAAAACACTTGGCCAAAGGCCAAGTGTTTTTGCGACCTTTTACCCACTATAACCACAACTAATCCACACTTTTTAAACAACTATTAAATAACTTATTCACTTATACACAGAAGTTAACCACAGCTTTTTCAACAGTTGCAAAAGCGCTCTCTAGCAACTGATATACTGTACATATATATGGATGGTTCCCAAAAGAAAATATTCGGGGCGTTTTTGGTTGGATTTGTAATAATCGCAGCGGCTTTG
>JBNKMC010000016.1:0-13782 GCA_050292865.1 Minisyncoccia bacterium
TTTTATTCTGTTTTTTTGTTTTGTTAAAAAGCATAGTTATGTATTAGTGGACGGTTGAGTATGTAGTTTCTTTCAAAAGAGCTTATGTCTGTAGAATTACCCCCAGTGTGTTATACCTGCGCAGGCAGGGATCCATGTTTTTCTTACGCACAACACACTTTTACGACTGGATTCCTGCCTGCGCAGGAATGACACTTAGGTAGATTGCAGAAACATTAGTGGAGGTTATTAGCACCCTCCTCTAACACTTTCCAAATATCAAACTCTGTTATTTCTCCTTCGCGCAGAATAGTAACATCATCACCAATCACTCTCACTATGGTAGAAGCTAGACTTTTGCGAGAGTCGTCATCGATGATTTCCGTTATTTGCTTGGCCTTAGCACCGAACTGTTGCAATATTTCTGGCACAGTCGAGAAGGTAGGAGAGCCACTAATATTGGCACTGGTACAAGTAAGAGGAGCATCGTATTCTCCCATGAATTTTTCCACCAACGCTTTGGCTTTTTCGTCTCCAGAAATACGGAAAGCGATGGTTCGGTCTGGAGGCAGGATGGCGTCTGAAATATCTATCTTGGCCTTTAAGACAAGAGTGAGTGGGCCGGGCAAAAATCGCGTAGTGATTTTTGCCGCTGTCTCACTAAGCTCTGCGTATCTCTTGATATCTTCAACGTCTCGCACCAACCAGCTAGGTGGTTTTTCATTTCCTCTACCCTTCAAAGACTGAAGCTTGGCAACAGCTTTTGCGTCGAGAGCATTAACCCCCAAAGCATACAGAGTCTCAGTCGGATAGAGAATGATATTCATAACATATACCAATATACAAAAACGGTTGCTAAAGGCAACCGTTTTTGTATTTATGCAACACAATTACATTGCTGGCTGTGGAGTCTCCTCATCACCTGCCTCTGGCATGGTCTCAGCTGGAGCTTCTGACTCGCCACCCATAGCTGGCTCCTCTGCCATAGCTGGAGCTGCCATAGTATCGCTCATGTCTGCAGAAGTCATAGGCATTTCTACCTCCGCTTCCTTTTTCTTACCAAAAAGTCCGAAAAACATAATGGATCTGGTTATCGTATAAACACCAGAATTATATCATGTATTTGTGGCAAAAATTAAGAGCAGGAACACTATTGTAGACTTTGCTTCTGTTCATTAAGAGTTTCAACAAAAGCAACAATGAAGGCTGGCTTGTTAAAATCTGCAATATGGTCTGGAATTAATTTTCCTATGAATGGTGTGGTTTCTATAATTTGCCGAGCCAACCTCAATTTAACATCATAGTTATCAACTTCTATAACACGATTCATAAAATTTGATTCACCCGCTAAAGCAGCGGCCATCTGTACACCTTTAGCATATGAGTCAACCTGATTTTTCATCTCTTCTATTTGTTCCGATGCTGCTGGAACACCTTCTTTTCTTTCCATCTGTCTTGCTGGGTCAAAATATATTTCATGAGGATTTGCCATAAACTGAATTGTTTAGATTTTTATGATAATATTTTAACACTTCTTTGTAGAAGTACGACCGGTTAGCTCAGCTGGTAGAGCGCAGCATTGACATTGCTGAGGTCACAAGTTCAAGTCTTGTACCGGTCACACTATGGATAAAATTAAAGATATTGTAGTGATTTATCACGCAGATTGTCGTGATGGTTTTGGCGCTGCTTATGCAGCGTGGAAGAAATTTGGCGATACTGCGAGCTATATTCCCCGCAAAACCCAAACCGACCTGCCCGAAGGATTGACTAGCAAAGAACTATACATTGTTGACTACAGCTACAATAAAGACACCTTGCAACATTTGATAGATACAAATAAATCCGTGGTTGTAATTGACCACCACGCTAGCGCAAAAGATGATGTCGAGAGTTTCCCTGAAAATATTTTTGACAATGACCACTCTGGAGCAGTTCTGGCTTGGCAATATTTTCACCCCGACACAGAAGTGCCTGAGCTACTTAAATATGTAGAAGACCATGACTTATGGCGCTTTGCTCTACCAGAAAACCGCGAATACAATGTAGCTCTTGGCGAATATCCAGTTACTTTCGAGAGTTGGGACAAACTAATTGAAGACCTAAAAGACGAAAATAATCTAATAAACTTTATCGCCAAAGGTGCTCTTTTAGCCAAATTCGAAGACAAACTGGTGGCAAAATTAATGGAGTACAAGGAAAAAGTTTTATTTGAAGGTCATGAGGTTTGGGCCATCAACGCTTCTCGAATATATCGCTCTATACTAGGCAATTACTTAGCGGAACTAAATGAAGTTGAAAATAAAACAGCACTAGGTATTGTTTACTATCACAGCAACGGTGCGGTAAATATCTCACTGCGTAGCAAAGGCGATGTGGATGTTTCTGCAATCGCACAAAAATACGGAGGCGGTGGGCATAAAAATGCCGCAGGTATAAAAGTGGACTCATTTAAAGATTTGCCATTTGAGTTTATTTAATAGCCACATAATTTACTTCCATTTCCCTATTCCACATATTGTCATTCCTGCGAAAGCGGGAATCTAGGCGTATTCACTGTCTGGATCCCTGTCTGCACAGGGATGACACAGTACGTCTGTGTAGACAATATTATTTTTTCATCTTTACTTTTTAATTTCTTGTGTGGTCTTTTTTTAATTTATTGCTATAGTATGAAACTGAGAAGTGGCGGAATAGGTAAACGCACGAATAAGGGTTAATAGTAGTATCAAGTAGGAGTAACCCCGAAAAACCCGGTAATGAGATTTTCTCTAGTCCAGCTCATACGCTTGATTTGTGGGGTGCAAATCCTCACCTTCTCACATTTTATATATGAGAATACTTTCTATCGAAACTAGTTGCGATGAAACCGCTGTCAGTATTGTGCAGGTGGACGGTGATTTTCCTGATGCCAACTATCACATCCTGGGTGATGCTCTACATTCGCAAATAGACATCCACGCTGAGTACGGTGGTGTCTTCCCTGCCCTAGCCAAACGTGAACATGCTAAGAAGCTAGTGCCAATGCTGAAAAAGGCTTTGACTGAGGCAGAGATGTTGGAAGACGGCAGTCACGGAGTGACTGCCGTCAAAAAAGAGGAAATCCGTACCCTTCTCTCTCGTGAACCAGAACTAGCTGATGCACTACTTGAAATGTGTGAGCAGTACGACAGTCCAGAATTCGACATTATTGCTGTTACTTCTGGCCCTGGTCTTGAGCCAGCTCTTTGGGTGGGGGTAAACTTCGCTAAAGCTCTGGCATCGCTCTGGAATGTGCCAGTAGTACCAGTAAACCACATGGAAGGTCATATTCTAGCATCTATCTTTGATATAGACCGCGACGACCAACTGACCGATATCTCCTTCCCTGCTTTAGCTCTTCTCATTTCTGGTGGACACACCGAGTTTGTCCTCATGAAAGACTGGGGTCAGTACGAAAAAGTTGGTCAGACACAAGACGACGCCGTCGGTGAAGCTTTTGATAAAGTCGCTCGTATGATGGGTATTCCATATCCAGGAGGACCAGCTGTAAGCAAACTGGCCGACGAAGCTCGCAAACAAAAACTACCAGCTTATGCAGACCTGCCTCGACCGATGATAAATTCTGGGGATTTAAACATGTCTTTCTCTGGACTCAAGACAGCTGTCCGCTATGCTATTGGAGAAAATGAATTATCGGAAGACGACAAGAAGGAATTGTCGCGCGACTTCGAAGACGCAGTGACAGAAGTACTTATCAAGAAAATACAAAAAGCCCTAGACCAATACGGTGCTCAGACGTTTATCGTTGGTGGTGGTGTGAGTGCTAACCAGCACCTTCGCAACATCTTTAACGCTGTATTACTCGAAAGCAATCCAGACGTTGATGTCTACTTTCCACACAGAGCCATGTCTACCGACAACTCCATAATGATTGCTCTTTCGGGGCACGCCCGGGCAGCGGGTGCCTTGGCACCCGCTGCTGCCAAGTTTGTTAAGGCAGATGGCAATCGGTCACTGAGTAATGAGTGAAAGGGATAAAAAACAGAGCGGCCCCTACGGGGGGCCGCTCTGTTTTTTATCTTAACAACTCTAATTATCCTCCAAATAGTCCCTTAAGGAATTTGCCAATTCCTCCAAAGAAACCATCGCCGGCGTTACCAACAGCAGCTGTTTGGTCGGCAGAATCAGCTTCTTCATTGGTAGAAGCTTCATCTCGTGCACCGATAATCATATTGTTTTCTTCACCATCAGCAGCGGCACCAATCTTTAGTTCTTGGTTATTTTCCTCAGTAACACCAACCGGTCCGCGAACGTGTCCAATCTTGCGATACCAATCAACCTCGGCTTGTTCTGGATCACTAAGTGGGAACTCACGTGTCCAACCGCAGTAGATTTCGTTAATTGTCTTACGAGTTGTGTAATACACATTTAGTGTGCGGGTGTTGATACCCCATGGCGTAAGCACTTTATCTATGTACTTGTCCTGGAATTCGCCAACGGCACTTTGTGTAGCTGCGTCATAAACACCAGTTTCTGACACACCCAAGTATCCTTCGATATCACGCAAGAACTTCTGCAAGCGAGTCACTTCGGCAGGATTGTTATCCTTGCCTGGCATGATTGTCTCGGTTAGGTACTGTGGACACATATCTGTGCTAGCACCGAGAACCTGTCCGACTGGGGATGACCCACCAACGCCATGACGCGCTGCATAACCTTCAGTGGCTGATTGTCCACCGCCACCCCCGCCCGAAGTGGTTGTTGTGGTTTCGGTAGTCGTAGCAGTTGTGGTTGTTGCGGTAGTAGTTGCTGTCGAACACGTGCTATAACCAACTTCTGATGTAGACAACGTCAACGTTACACCGTCATCACCAGTATCAGCCCGCATGTCGAAGGCGATGGTTGATGAACTGGTTGTCTCAAACACATCTTTGAATCCAACACCTGACCACTCAAGCTTGTAGCTTGTACCATTAATCTCGCCAGAAATATCATCATTGGTTATGTCACTAAAGCCAAGGAAAGAAAGATTTCCCTGTACATAATCAATGTGCTTTGACTTGTTGCCACCATTCCAGGCAAATTGCATATCAGAACCATCAAAGCCAATTGCGAGACCGTCGAAGCCACTGTGATGAGCAATGCTGTATGCAGAGCTGTTACCAAACTCGTTTACATTGAACCAGTATCCGACTGGTGCGAGTTTATCGTTCGCACCAATATACACCTTTCCGTTGAAACTAGCTGACTGCGCTACTGTATCGTTCAAATCAATCTTTACAAGTTGGTCAAAGTGACACTGGTTGTCCAACTGACAGGTGTCAGTACATCCTTCATCGCCAAGCTCACACTGCTCCCATGAGTCATCTATCACACCATCGCCACAGTATGAGACAGTTCCTGTGTTTGGATTACAGGTAAGTGATACGTTATCCAGGAAGGTGCCGTAACTGTCAGAATTTCCACCATCGGCAAAGGTAATCTCTACGTCCGAACCGTCACCAACGAAGGTGTATGTGTGGTTTGTCCAACTTGTATTTGTAAGTCCGACTCCATTGGCCTGATTATGATCGACAGAACTTCCATTCACCATTACATCAAGCTGGTTATCGATAGTGCCGCGACCTGGGCGAGGTGAGAAGTCCCAAGACAGAGTGTAACTCTTATCAGCAACCGTCGGGATAACCTGAGTAAACGTATCAGATTCTTTTCCGTCTAGTTCAGCTAACTGGGTGCCGTCTGAAGGCAACCAACCAGAGTAACCATGTTGTATTTCCATCTTACTGTGAATTGAAGACCCTAGCTTTTTTACCAACCAACCTACAGGATCAACTAAACTCCAAGTTCCAGTAATGGCTGGCTCCTCAAAGCTCGGGTTGGCAAGTAGGTTTACATTGGCAACACAAGACGCTACTGGTGCCGGATTTTCAATCTTAAACCAACGCTCCTCACGGAATCCTTTACCTGAAGTCTCACGTGGATTCACTACCAAACAGTAATCGCCGTCTGCCCAGGCAGACATGTCGATGGTAGTAGAAAATGTAGTACTCGAGTAATCCCAAGCATCGTGATGACCATCTACATTACCTGCTACCGTACCGGTATTTGCATTACAGGTGCCGGCACGAATAGCCCAGTCGATGTAGTCACGAGTCTCATCAGACTCAATATACTCAGCGGTGAAGGTATGCTCACCAAACAGCACTTCGCCATCAGTTGCAGGACTGGTAATGGTCAAGCTAGGATCAACCACAACCGGTGCGTACATACATGCACTACCTTCGTCGGTTGAGACTATGGTGAGCTTGTACTTGAGACCGGCGGGATTGCCTTTGTAGTTACTGCCATTTACTCCTGAGTTGGTAGCTTCGATTTCCAACGTATTCTCTCCCTCAATGATGTAACTTGAAACATCGATATTGTCTTTGTTTTCGTTTCGGAAAAGACCAGAAGCTGTACTTGAAGCCATTTCAACTCCGTTTAGGCGCACGGTGTAGTAATTGTCTACCGCAATTTCGAGTGTTGCCTTTTCGACACCACCACTCCAATCAAATTTCTTCACAAAGGTCTGCACTTCGGTTTGGGTTGGGCTTGCTACTGGATTATCTCCCCAGATCCAGTCTGCCCCATCAATAGTTGCAGTCCAAGCAGAATGAACATATGTGAGCAACTTAGCAAATGCACCATCTTTCTCAGTAACGGTATTGGTTTCGTCTGAGACTACAGTAACGGCACAATAGTTAGTTGGTTCGAAGTCGTAAGTACTAATAGTTGTTGTTGCACCAGATTTAATACCGACAGTAAATCCATCAATGTTTTCTGTATAACCATCAGCATACGGAGAACCTACACGAACACCCATCCATGAATCAGTAGTACGTACGGCAATATTTGGGAAAGCTGTCAACAATTCGTTCCAGGTTCGATACTCGTTAGTATTTCCATCGGGCCAAGCTGAAGCACCACCTCCGTGACCACTTAAACCAGACCAACTCCACAAAGCATCGCCATCTTGATACATATCCCAAACCTGCCATGTATCTTGTACAACAGTGCCATTTGCAGTTGGTTCAAACAACAAACGCTTCTGCCAAGTGTCACCACCAGTGAAATCCACATTGAATTGGAAATAACCGGAACGGTTTACACTTCCACCATTACCTGCAGATGGATTGTATGTGTTGTAACTAAAGTCAGTAATATCAGCTAACTTGGTACCACTGAATTGATATGTGGCCAGGTTACGTCGCTCACTTCCAGTTACAGAAATCTGCACCGAACCATCACCTACTGGTGCGATATCGGGACCATTTACAAATGAACCGAGAGTATTATCTATAGTATCGTTCTCGTCATTATAGAAGAACCATGACTGTGGGTCTGCGTACAAAGTCGTCGAAGCTATCAAATCAGTAAGTCCTACTAAGTCAGCCTGTTTAACTACAACTGAATTTGCCACACGATACGTAACAGGAGTCACATAAACAGTGTAGTTGGCAGTAATAAGAGAGCCGTCGAGTGCGCTTGCTATCACTGTCACTGTTCCGGTTGCAACACCAGTGAGAAGGCCATTTTGGTCGATGGTAGCTTCACCAGCTGCTGGACTAAGAGGATTAGACCAAACACTCCAAGCAACTCCAGCAGACAAGGCGGCTGGATTGCCTCCTATGGTTGGAACATCAGTCATTTGAATAGAATCGCCCACTTGTACACTTGTCGCACCTGTTATTGCCAAACCGTCAATCAATTCTGGTGCATCACAGGTAATATGTGCACTGAAATTACCCTGACCAGGCTGATCAAACTCACCGATCATGTAGTAAGTTTCTATGGTTCCGGTAATAACTGCAGAGATGGTGTCTTGGCCGTTGTAGTTTACTCCACCAGTCATGGTGCCAGAGATATCTCCAGTCATATTGCCAGAAAAATCTGCATGCTGCCCTTCTACATAAGTACCCAAGTTGATACTTCCTGAAATAGTTGCATCAACATCACCAGTTATAGAACCAGAGACTGTCGGACCGTCATTACCTACATGACCAGTCACATTGGCGTCGCAAAGTGACGGTAGAGCATCACCAGAGATGTTTACATCCTCTAAAAAGAATTTGTCCTCACCGGAAGAATTCATATCAGAAGTGAATCGTAATGCAAAAGTGTCATTATTGTCAGCACCAGCTGGCAATTGACCTGACCAAGGTTCCCACGCAGTTGAATCATCTGAGTCATTATTTACGCCTGAGATAGTGGTAACTGGATTCCAGTCAGCACCGTCAGACCACTCAACGACAATATTGTCGCCATTATCCATACCAAGTTTCTTGTACCAGAAACTAAAAGTAAGATTTTCATACCCAGTCGTATCTATGCTGGTCTGGAGAGTCTGTGAGCCAGAATCACTGCCAACCACCTTCGCCTGACTACTACCAGTTCGACTGCCGCTATTATCCGTACCCCAGTGTGGATCTGCTTCCCATGCAGGAATGTTGAAAGCAGGATCGCTCTCAAAACTATCAGAGAAAATAACTGACTGCGTTGCCGCCTCAGCTAAAAAAACAGACGCCGGAAAGGCGCTCATGACGATAGTAAGCAAAGCAATAGCTGCCAATGCTCGGGCTGATAAAGTATTGATCATGTTATATAACATAAGCCTGTAAAAAAATTGTTAATACCTCCTAAAACCTCACTCAAATCAAAATGAATATTTAATGAAGTGAGCGCAATATGCCTGGAATTGTATCACGTCAATCTATTCCCATTCATGGATAGACAACAAAAAACGAACAAAAGCAAACTTTCTCATTTTCCAGGCTTCAAATACAACATTTTTCATGATACTATCGACTTCTAGACAGACTTTAATTAATAAATTTTCTCATGAGCGACGCACCAAAAATTCCAGAAGTATTTTTAAAGCCATACGAGCCAAGTGACAACGAGGCTAAGATGTACAAACTGTGGGAGGATTCGGGATATTTCAATCCTGATAACTTGCCTGATACTAAGAACGGCGAGCGCAGCGAGCCGTTTTCAATCGTGATGCCGCCACCAAACGCCAACGGTTCTCTTCATGCTGGACACGCCCTCTTTGTGACCGTACAAGACATCATGGTGCGCTTTGAACGTATGCGTGGCAAAAAGACTGTCTGGTTTCCTGGTGCTGACCATGCCGGTTTTGAAACTCAGGTGGTATATGAGAAAAAACTCCAAAAAGAAGGTCGTTCACGCTTCCAGATGGAACCTAAAGAGCTTTACGAAGAAATCATGCAGTTCACCATGGAGAACAAAGACTTCATGCTCAATCAAATCCGGGAACTTGGTGCTTCTTGCGACTGGTCTCGTCTAAAATTCACACTGGATGATGACGTGGTTAAGACAGTGCGTGATACTTTCGCCCAATTAGAAAAAGACGACCTACTCTATCGTGGTGCTCGCACGGTAAACTGGTGCCCAAAACACCAAACTTCCCTTTCTAACTTGGAGGTGAAATACCATGAACGCAAGGATCCTTTCTATTACTTCCAGTATGGTCCGTTTGTTATTGGTACTGCTCGTCCAGAGACCAAATTCGGCGACAAATACGTCGTTATGCATCCAGACGACGAACGCTACAAAGAGTACGAACACGGCCAGAAGATTGAGGTTGAATGGATAAATGGTCCAATTACCGCCACTGTTATTAAAGACGAGGCTGGTGACCCAGAAATGGGCTCTGGTGTAATGACCATTACCCCATGGCACTCAGACATTGACTTCCAAATTGCTAAGCGTCACAACCTCGACTATGAACAAGTAATCGACTGGCGCGGCAAACTTCTCCCTATCGCTGGTGAGTTTGAAGGCATGAATATTACCGAAGCCCGTGCCAAGATTGTTGAAAAGCTAGACCAAAAAGGTCTCCTGGTTAAAATCGACGAGGCGTACGAGCACTCCGTACCGTGTTGTTATAAGTGTGATAAAGAAATTGAACCTCAAATAAAGGCTCAATGGTTTGTAAAGATGAAACCGCTGGCAGAGAAGGCGCTGGCAGCCCTGGATGCAGAAGAGTTTAGCTTCGTAACTGAGCGTGACGAACGTGTCTTCCGTCACTGGCTTACCAACATCGAAGACTGGAACATATCCCGTCAGATTGTTTGGGGTATCAATATTCCTGCCAAGCTTTGTACAGAGTGCGACCACGGTATGGTGGATCTGCATGACGAAATAACAAAGTGTGCCAAATGTGGTGGCGATGTGGTCGCAGACCCAGACACCTTTGATACTTGGTTCTCTAGTGGACAGTGGCCACTGGCCACCACTGGTTATCCAGACAGCAAAGACTTTGATACTTTCTATCCTACTTCCGTAATGGAAACTGGAAAGGATATTATCTTTTTCTGGGTTGCACGTATGATCATGTTTGGTCTATACCGCACTGGAGAGGTACCTTTCCGCAAGATTTATCTGCACGGCATGGTGAGAGACAAGAAAGGTCTTAAGATGAGTAAGAGTAAAGGTAACGTAACTGCGCCAAGTGAGATTCAAGAAAAATACGGTACTGATGCACTTCGCATGGGACTGATGGTGAACAATGCTCCGGGTACAGATATGAACTTAGACCCAGACAAGGTTAATGCTTATAAGAAATTCGCCAACAAGCTCTGGAACATCACACGCTTTGTACTCGACAATACCAGCGACGTAACTACAGACGCGGAGTACACTGTGGATGATGCTGGAAATATCCAAGACGTTCTCAAGAAGCATATCGAGACAATCACAAAGGATATGAGTGACGACCGCTTTGACATCGCTTCCGAAAGACTCTATCACTTCGTCTGGGACTACTTCGCTAGCGAATTGATTGAGGAGTCAAAGCCATTACTACAATCTGATGATGTAAAGATAAAAACATCACGTCAGCGACTACTGCGAGAGTACCTAGTAACATCACTCAAGCTACTCCACCCATACATGCCATTTGTCACCGAGACTATTTGGCAAGAACTGCCAGAAGAAATGAAGGACGCAGAGATATTGATGGTTGCAGAGTGGCCAACGGATTAGAAAAGATTTAAAAGCACGGCGCCCTACGGGCGCCGTGCTTTTTGCTTTAGTAAAGAATATTTGTTACCCTTCTGTGAGATTACAGACAATAAAAGAGAGGGCTCTGTGAATAAATTTCCAATCCTTTTCACTGAACTTCATGTTTGGAAGCGCGGTGAAGAAGGAAAACATTTCTTTTCTCTGAAAGTCAACGGCAGAGAATATGAGGGGCACACAGACATCGAGGACATGCCCTCTAAACGAAGTTTGACCGTTCACTTAAAAACTCACACTAAGGTACGAACATGTACGCTGTGGAGGGACCGATCAAACTATCAAAAAGGTATGCTGATATGAGGGGTTGGAGCGCGCAATTTGGCGCGCTCTTTTTGATTGTATATTGTTTGTTTTACACAAAGAAACCGAACGATAGCAAAGCTAGCTACTTTTTACTGCTACAATACACCTATGCAATTCACCTATATCGCCATTGCCGCCTTAAGCGGTTTTGTACCTGCTCTGTTTTGGTTATGGTTTTGGCTCCGTGAAGACAAAGAAAGCCCCGAACCTTTCCGTTACATCGCCCTCGCCTTCTTCGCCGGTATTCTGGTAGTTCCTGTTGCTCTGCCACTGCAGAAATATGCCATGGATAATTTCACTGGCGACAACCTCATCTTCATATGGGTCATCATCGAAGAAACTCTTAAATACGCCGCTGCCCTTGCCTTGGTCCTCTGGCGCAAAGCCGTAGACGAACCAATAGACGTTATTATTTATATGATTGCTGTCGCCCTTGGTTTCTCTGCTTTTGAAAATTCATTGTTTGTATTCAACCCTTTGGTCAACGGCCACCTGGCAAATTCCACCATGACCGGGCTATTCCGCTTCCTCGGTGCTACCCTGCTACACGTGCTAGCCTCTGGTACTATTGGTGCTTTTATGGCTATGGTATTTTACAAAACCAAGCGTGTAAAACTCGCCTTTGGCAGCCTCGGACTTTTAACCGCCATCACCCTACATTCGCTGTTTAATTTATCCATCAAAGACGCCAGCGGCCAAGGCATCCTAGGAGTCTTCCTACTAGTATGGATGGGCATCATTGTTCTCTTCTTACTATTTGAAAAGGTAAAAATGATTGGTGCCAGACATCGCCGCCTTTAGAACAAGCAGTAATGTTATTCACAATCAACAGTTATCCACTCAAGCTTTCAACTAATAATGTTAATATAATAAAAGGATGAAAAAACTATCTTTTCTTGAGCGCCTAACAGGCTCTGTAAATATTGATGATTTCGACGAAGTTCTAGACGAGGAACACGAGTTCGGTGATACCGAAAACATGAAAGTTCACAGCTACGACGACGAAGAATCAGAGTGGCATGGACAAGCTGGACCAGACGAAGAAGAATCAGAGCCGGAACAGGAGGGAGAGCTTCCCGTAGACATGTATCACACTGGTGAAGAAATCGTGATTCGCGCGTTGGTGGCTGGCGTCTCCCCTTCTGACTTAGATATTTCTATTACACGAGACATGGTGACCATTAAAGGTTCTCGACAAGAAATTCCAGAGACCAGCGACGACAATTACTATCACCGTGAATTATTCTGGGGTTCTTTCTCACGCACACTCCTACTACCAGAAGAGATTCTCATCGACGAGGCTGATGCTCAAGAAAAACACGGCTTACTAGAAATCCGCCTACCAAAGGTAGACAAAGACCGCAGCACAAAATTGAAGGTGAAGATTAATTCTAAGTAAAGACCAAAAACAAAACACCGGGCCCCTGCGGGGCCCGGTGTTTGTGTTTCTTGCTTGGGAGCAGGCTCGGCGCCCAACTCTAATTCACTTACGCTCATAAGAGTTACCTGCCCGGGAGTTTATATTTTTCTCCCTAGGAAGGGGGAGAAAAATATATAAACTCCTTTCGAGCCTGCACGTAAAGTGCGCAGGCACTTTACTTCCCAAGCACAGCATATACAAAAAGCCCCGTCTGGGGCTTTTTGTATATGCTGTGCTTGGGAGCAGGCTCGAACTGCTGACCCTTCGCTCTTCAGGCGAATGCTCTACCAACTGAGCTACCCAAGCAAATGAAAAACAGAATATTAAAGTTTACTTTTATATTCTAGTTTTGAATGCTGCTTGGGAAAGATTCCTATTACCCAAGCAAGTGCCGGATATCATAGCATACTTAAAAAGATTTTTTAAGTCCTAAACAGCTTGAGATGAGCTATTTCTGTTGGAAAGAATTAAGCAGTAAATCTAGCCCTTTAAGACCAGGAATCTCATTGATACCTGCTTTAAAGACATCATAGTTTGAACCCAGAGCAGTGAAGTATGGCTCGAGGATATAAAAGTACAAAGCAAATGGCAAACCTACCAATATTACATACCAAATTATCCTGGCCCAAAAACCCATAACACCGTTACGATGAATCTTCTTCAAGAGCCGGTTGTTTTCTTTTAAAAGTTCTGCATTCTGCTCTATTAAAGCATGAATAGCTATATTTTCATTTTCCATATAACAAATTATATCACTATATGATACAGTATTACCCACACCTTGATAGTTCAATGGATAGAACAACTCCGTCCGCGGGACTGAAACTGTTTGGGGAACAGTTTCAGGGTGGGTTCGACGGTAGAGTCGAATTTTAAAAACAGAAGATAACTTGCCTTGATAGTTCAATGGATAGAACAACTCCGTCCTAAGGAGGAAATGTGGGTTCGACTCCTGCTCAGGGCACTAGCACAACTACAAGCTACCGAAGTCCGACATTCGTACTTGCTGCAGCAAG
>JBNKMC010000017.1:0-12666 GCA_050292865.1 Minisyncoccia bacterium
GACCCTTAACTGGGAGACACCAGAAGAAGCATTTGCTAAAGTGTTAGGTATTAGTGCAGTTGGGGGTTGAGAGTGGCAACATAACACATTGACATTTTCAATGATTATGTCGTTATTTAACAACCGGATATTCTCGCTCTACTTTGCCGGCATAGATAATAAGCCAGAGTGGCAAGAGTATTTCACCAAGGAAGGTGTACTCACTCACCATGAAGCCAGGGTCAATCGCGAGTATGTAGAGCACTGCATCGGTAAGGTAGCCAAAGCACCCGATCATCAAAAGCACCCCAATGAGCCGCGGCGCAAAGCCAGAGCGATACACCAAGTACCCAAGCGGGAAAAGCCATAACCCCCAGAAGACCTGCGCAATCATCACACCCGCCTGATGCATATCAAAAAGAAGTGCGACCATGCCCTGGAGTGTCGACTCGCCAAAGAGCGCGAGATACGAAGGCGTATCGAGCAAGTTTCCAACGGACAAAAAGCTTGCTTCATTAAGCATCGCGATGGAGACACCCGGCACAATAAACGCCAACATAAGCACAGCCGCCATCTTACTCACCGGTTTGAACAGCTTAAACAAGAGCAACACCAAAGCTATCTGCAGGAGCTGCACCACCACCGAGCTCAGAATACTCAAGTGAAACAATCCTTTATTTGCCATCACGTTGTCTATCGTGGCGACCATATCGCCAGGCACCAAGATAGTATTCTGCACAAACAAAATTCCCATCACCCCAAACGGAATCATGAGCAAATACACTACCCCCGCCCACCTCGCCAAACTTTTTATTGATACATTTTTCATACGTATATTTTAACATCTAACCCCTCCAACAATAAAAAACAAAACCAAAAAATAAGACACAAAAAGAACCACCCATTTAAATTGCAATTTAAATGGGTGGTTTTAACAAACAAAGAAATTATGATTTTCGGTCAACTTTCTAATTGTCCCCATCCCCACTTTGTCCAGTAACTTGAGTTTTGACCTATTTTGAGATATATTGAGCTTGTAAGCAACGGCTTGCACGGATTTTGATCAAAGCCCCGCCTCGTGCGGGGCTTTTGAATTATCTGTTGCGGAATCTATCAAGATTCAATCTATACTCAAAATCATCTGCATACAGTATTTTTTCTATTATCCCACCGCGATGTGCATCAATTACCTCTCTTCCAATATGACCACGAGCACTCATAACAATAGCTTGTTTACCATACTCCTCGTGTAAATACTTCAAAGCTGTTACTAGGTCGCCATCTCCTGAAAATAAAACTATTGTGTCGTAATTATCGCGCTCACGAATCAAATCTACTGCCATTTCTACATCTAAATCACATTTCTTCTCGAATCCATGAACATTATCTGCACTGTGAATGTATTTCACACGCTTATCTACCACATCAAATCCATTCAAATCTGCTGTACGCAATATAAATTTTGACCAATCAACTAACTGTGTCGATTTTTCATTCTTCCCATAATCAGCACCATAATAAAACCGTCTTAAAAACTTTTGCCCAAAAGTAAAGTTCTTTACAAGGGAAGCGAGCTCGCGCAACCCAACCCTCCATCCTAGTCCATGCTTCCATTTCTCAACATTTGCAAAATCCACAATCACAATTGTCCGCTCCTTACGGGGCAAAAATTCCGAGAGAAATAATTTTATAGATTCCTGATCCATTACTTACATTGTACACCACTACTTAAATCTTCCTTCAAATAGGTCTATCAACTATTTACTTGTACGCCTCAACGAAATCCTCGCCCCACGGTCTGAGACAAAACCAACCGGCATCTGGTACCAATCAACCAAACTCACCGCCAACGCCCTCTACGGCTGCAACGTCGGCACCATCACCCTCGACAACGGCCAAACCCTTGAACTCTAACCCCACCCAACAACAAAATAAATAAACAGAAAACATTTTCTGCTGAAAAATCAACACAAGATTTAAAAGTTATAAATGAATTGCGTGTTTAATTTTTTAATACTCGTCTATCGATGTTTATGTTAAAAATAGTAAGCTAGATTCTCAAATATTTTCTAAGTCGCCGAACCTCATCAGAAAAATTAAAATATGTTGTTTTTCTTATCTCAAATTTAACCTTATATAGCTCTTTTAAAATCTTTTTTCTCTCTTCTTCACTGTCTACAAATTTTTCAACATTACCAAGCTCCACCGACACCATAATACACATTTTAAAAGCTGAAGGTGCCAAGTATGAATTTGTAGACATTTTGTTTATAAAAACTTGGGTTGCGTTATAAAAATCATTTTTATAACTACTTATATAATTTTCATGTTCACCTGACAAGGGATTAGTGCCGGCTAACGAATAGAGCAGCTCAGCATTCGATAATTTAATTATACTACCTTCAATTTGAGTGATTAGCTCCATCATTTCCTTTGCTTCTGCTGATCTTGCTTGATGACCAAATGTTTTGGAAGTCCAGTATGCAGTAAACAAAGTTGTTAAAGTGATAGTCACCGCCTGAATCCCTTCCAGGATTTCTTTAGTCTGTGTGGTATTAACAAATAAACCACTAACTGTAGAACCTAAAAGGAGACCCACAATAAATTGAGTTATTCTATAATTCATAAAAATAATAACCGCGGCAAAATGATTATACTTACAAAATACAAAAATACTGTAACCAAAACGATCATGGGAAGTGACACTTTTTGCGATTTCTTAAAATTTATTTTCTCTATTACCTGCAATACAGATCCAAATACAAAAAGATAAATACCCACCTTGACACCAATGTCACTTACAAGCGCATAGTGATATTCGATGCCTGTCCGCATACTTTCTTGATAACCATCACCACTAGTTAACGATATTGCAAGAATAATTGCACCCAGGGTGTTAGAGCACAAACCAACTAAACCTGCACCAGCTGGAGTCACATATAGTAAGCGATTCAAATTCTCACTAAGTTTTTTTGAGTATTTACTATTCATAATTTGTTATAAACTCACAAAACTTATACCCCATTTCTGTAAGCCTAAAATGCTGTGTTGGTTCATAATTGCTTTGTAAACGATCTATTACCACCCTTGGCGAGATTAAACCTAGTGACTCTAGGTTTTCTTCATACTTAAACACTACTGCATCCAAATCACCATAACCCATTTGTTTAGAAATGCATTTCCTCCACGTAGGTCTGTGGTCTCTTGCATTATCTAGGGCCCCCTGCACTATGTCGTTAGGCTTTCTGCCATTTGATATGTCGTAAGCGGCTTTTAAAATAAGAATCTCTGTACCGCTTAACTTTTTTGCTGTTTGCAAAAATTCATATACTAGAGCCTCATCATGTTCTGTAGAATCGACACCGATACCCGAGAAAAACACTGACTTAATCGCTGTAAACAATTCTTCGTCAGGCACTTCTTCATCTAAAAACTTTAGCAATTCATATAAAGAAGCTCTGTTTTTATGTGTAGCGAAATAATCTACTTTTATCCTACCTTCTTCTTGGTATTTCTCTATTTCTCTTCCTAACTGAGTGATTAAAGAACCTTTAATAGTCGCCTGAATGAGTTTACCCGCTGATAGTTTCCAATCTTTTTTCTCAGACACAAAAACTCCAGTCAATGTCTCTGCAATTTTTACCGTTGGCTCCTTCAAAAAGCTCATCAAGCTTTTTTCGTTTTCTAGATCAATAAGATTGTTTTTCATAAATTATAAATTTCTCTAACTTTAGTTTTAATTTCCTGCCTTATTTCATTAAAAAAGATTAGATTGGGGTTGGAGCTAGGTTTAGGAAACTCTCAATCATTAGAAATCATATTTTTGCTGATTGTGACTTCTATCTTTTCATACAGATTTTAATCCCTCTCGACGCTCAACTAGCCAGCCATAATCGATAGCATTAAAATCTTTAGTTTTGTACTCTGTCTGTGCATCAAACCATCTATCAAAGTCTTTTTTCATGTCTTCAAATTGCTTTATTGTAACCTTATAGAAAACTAAGTTCGGGTCTTTATCTTTTGAAAGATAGAAATTCTCAAGTGTAATGAATCCTGATGTTTTAACACACTCTCTCCAGTCTACTTCTGGAATAAATTTTAAACCAACATATCTTTTTTCTGCATCCGATGCGGTATGGCTAGGGATATCGCTATAAAAAGTCACTTTTCTGGAATCTAAATTAATATAACAGTTATCAATATTGTCATTGACTTTCAATTTAAAACCTAACTCTCGCGCTGCTCCATTAAAGCTACTCATAGAGATATACCCACCTGAATACAATCCTTCAGCAATATGTTTCCAGCCATAAGTTCCTGTTTTATTTGATGTGTTTTTGAGGTGAATTTGTCTTTTCAGAAATTCCTTGCAAAATTTTATTTCGTTTTTTGTTGTATTTTTCATACAGATTTTTCAATTATTTCTATTTCCTCGGGGGTGAGGTTGTAGAGTTGGTAGACGAGGTGGTCGATTTGGGTTTCGAGGGTTTGAGTGTTTACTTGCGGATCCTGTTTTTTGAGCTTTATTATTTCAGTAACAAGTTTTGATATGTTCTGAATAGACTCGTCATTTACAACCACTGGTATTTGAGTGGTGAACTGTTTTTTAAACTGAAGATATCCACCTCCGACTCTAATGTCGCCGAATTTCTTACTATAGAAGTAGGCAATTAGCCTTGAATTTATTACACCGTTTATAAATTTAAGGTTAATATCAGGTTTTTTTGCACTGACAACATAAGCTTTGTTTAAAGAGAAAAAACCTTCATTGTCATAAACCGCGGTTGGCACTAAAGCGATTTCTCTCAAAAATAGCTTCTCATTAAGAAAGAAATCTTTATCAATTAGATTTGCATATTCGCCAATACTCTTATTCGGGGTATAGTTGTAATTTATATACAAGCTATCCCAAGATATAAGATATCTGCCACAGTCTTTTCCTCTAAGGAGCTTGTAGTAGTTTTGTCCGTCTCGTGATTTTGATATTAATTTTTCTCTTATGTTGCCTGTATGGATAGCCTCTTTGATAACGCAAATATCACCTAGCTTAAGGTTGATGTTCTCTAATTTCGATATTATTGGGTCAATATTTTCTAAATCAAATATTCTTAGTAAATTATAGTCTTCTTGCTTGATGTCAAATCTTTTACATGCTCTGTTTTGCAATAAAAACACCACTGGATATACACTTGCAGTCTCAAAAACGCGCTCTTTCGAGTAGTCAATAAAATCCAACAAGCAAGATTCCTCCGCAATTATCTTTCGTATGCCATTCCCATATCCTGAAATAAGGAACTTGTTTGGAGTAATGTAAGAAACTAAGCCACTATGTTTCTTGGACAGTGATAGTGCCTTCTCTATAAAAAGAACATACAGGTCATATTGACCAGTGGCGGATACAAACGATTCCTTGTATTTGCCTTTAAAATTCTTGTCTAACTTTCTGATATTTACGTATGGAGGATTTCCTATTACTACGTCAAAAGCATCTATTCCGTGCATTAGGTTTGAGTCGTAAAAAGGTGATGAGTCAAGTGGGTTGAATGGGTCGTATTTAGAAAGATTTTCCTCGCGAGATGAAGCGAATATATTATTTGCAGACTTTCGAATACTATCAAGGTAATTCTTGCGAAGTTTTAGTTTGTCGGCTTTACGAGTTGCACTGTAATATGCATCCCGTATTTCCATAAGCTGTTCTTTGGTGGAGTACTCAACAACAGCCTTTGTATCAGATTCTTCAGGTAATGGAATAAGTGTATTCGCACACACGAATTTAAAATCTAGGTTTGGAAGTGGAGCAACTTTTTTGAGTTCCTCCATATCTACAAGAATAGAAAGCCAGGCACGGAGGCGGCTAATCTGGATTGCCATCTGATCTATATCGACACCATAAAGTGAACGAGAGAGGATATCTCGCTTGAGTATGGAAAGATTCTTTTCCAACTTGGCATCGAGGCGCCCGTAGACTTTTACCAGGAGCTGAAGCATTCCCATTGGAAAGGCTCCCGACCCTACCGCTGGATCAAGAATGCGAAGTTCGTTCAGTGCGTCAACTGTCGCCTGCCTGCCGAGAGCCGCCTCGAAATCGCGTCGTTTGTTATGGTCTTGACCGCGGAAGTCTGATTCACTCATGGTGACGAGTTCTCGTATGCGTATATCTCGATTTTCAGTATCAGGGAGCTTAGCTTTAAGATACTCAATTAGCGACTCTGCACACATATAGTCTACAATCTCGCGAGGGGTATAAAAAGCACCTTTTGCTTTTCGAGCCTGTTCGCCTGTCTCTGTATGAAGTGAGGCAAGGAGGTTTTCAAAAACACGCCCAAGCATTTCTGGATCAATGGCCACTTGCTCATATTCTGAAGTACCTTCATCTACCGTGAAGTTGTAATGATCGAGACGATCATAGAAGTTTGCAAAAAATGCTTTCGGAAAAACGAACTTCTTGTTTTCTTTACTGTGGAAATCAACGGCAATTGGTTCAAAAAGTCCACCGTTGAGGAACGGGGTGATTTTATCGGCAAAGGTACGGTCTTTCATTTCTGCATTGAGTACCTCAAAGAAAAGCGGCTCCAGCTTGCTGTAGTAATATTCAGATTGATCCATTCCTTCACCGGCGTTGAAGTAGTGCAGCTCGGGATTAAGGAATTCTTTTTTTCGAAGGAACCAAAGGAAGAGAAGGCGTCCGATAAGACGAACAGAGAACATTTTTGCGTCGCTATCTGACGTTCCTTGCTTTGTCAGTGCCTCGACAAGCACATCAAATCGCTCCACGAGCTCTTTGTAGAACTCACGATTAACTGGTTCGTAGTCAAAGCTCTTCCAAAGTCTTGTATGGAGATTTTCTCTGAGCAGAAGTGGGTCTGGACTTTCTAACTTTGTGAGTGATGCCCATTGAGTGAATATTTCACGCTGGGTATGCGTAAGACGCTCATGTAGTTCAAGGACACGAAGACGGAGCTTTGATGAAAGGATAACAAAAACTCGGTCGGCCTTTTCGGGTATCACAAAGTCAATGCCGATATTTTTGTTGGCGTAGTTTTCTGGGCTGTCTTCATAATTTGAAGTGACGCCAACTGACCATGAGAGGTTTGATTTGCTTGCTTTTTTGATCCAAAAAAGTTTGATATCGAGTGGGAGATTGCTTTTGTTTGGCAATTCATAGGCTGCTGCTTGTTTGCGGAAACCTGGAGCATTCATAAATTTTGTCAATTCAGATTGAATGCGTGGAAGCGTGAGAAGCTGTGGTGTTCCAAGCGACTCATTCCCGATACCTAAAATAGCCAACACTTCTCGAACGAGGGACACGACACTTTCTAGCTGTGCAAAAGGATCAGACGAATTGGTCTGATTGAGTGCGGATATTTTTTGATTGAGTTCGTTAAATGAATGCATATAAGCGAGTGTTAATTGGTTGAGAATCCAAAATTGAATGTTGTGTCCACCACTTCAGGTGGATTCGTCGGTTCCTTGAGAATCTTTTTGAGTTCGGCATATGCTTCTGCAGTGTCGCCGTTCGCCTTAAGCAAAGAGTTAATGGAGCGAACAAGGCGGTTTACTTTTCGTTGTTGGATAACATTGCGAGTTCTGATTGTAGAATGGAGCATATCTTGTTCTTCTGATGTCCAGCCGTGTGTGCGAGCATGCTCGTGGACAATTTTCTGAGTCGGTGTGAGTCCTGCCTCGCCACCACCGTTGAGTGCGATGATTTGTCTGCCGCTTTGAATAGATACTTGCTCGTGCCTGTCAGTATTTACTAAAAATGGAAGTAGTTTTCGTTCAGTATCTTCAGAACGAATGAGCCGCAGTGCCTGGGCACGAGTAAGGAGGTCGAGACCAATAGCGCTCGCTTCGTTGGCAAAGAAGAATGGTTTCTGGACGACCATTCCATTTGTGCTCAGGCTGAAGGTTGCAAGTGTTACCACATCATTAGGGGCTGTAAGTGCGACATTCTTTGTCCATGTGCCGTATGGTATACGCTCTACACGTCGTCGCTCTGTCTCAGTTGCTGTCTTGTAAAAATTGATAAGATCTTGTTTAAAGCTGTCTTCGGCAAAAGTACCTGCTTTATTCTCGAGTTCTGCATATGCTTTGCCTGCAACTGCTTCGTCGGCATCATAAATACCCGTGAATGCACGGGGATCAATATCTTCACCAAGCACTGATGAGTCAGTACCAACGATATGCTTGATGAGTTCAATCTTTCTGCGAAGTCTTTCAACAAGCCCGAGGAACGTCTCAAGATCATCTCCAGGAATGTAGTTTTCCACCAACACTTCAGTGTGTTTGCTGCCGATACGGTTGATGCGTCCATTGCGCTGAATCATTCGGACAGGGTTCCAATGGAGATCGTAGTTGATGAGATGTCCAGAGTCTTGGAGATTTTGACCCTCTGAAAGTACATCCGTAGTAAAAAGATGAGTAAGTTCAGTAGTGTTTTCAGGCAGTGTCACCTTGCGTGCGACAGGGGAAAAGCGATCAGCTGCTACGAGCTTATCTTTGCCAGATGCACCTGAAACGAATTCTGCATGTGTCAGAAGCTTGACGCAGTCTTGGTCTGCTGTAAATTTCTCCTTAAGGTATGTGATGGTGTCTGAGAAAAATGCAAAAACAAGGATCTTCTTTCCTGGATTTGCTTTGTACTCTGAGAGTAGATGCGTTCTGAAATCGTTAAACTTAGCATCGTCTTTCTTTAAATCGGTTACAAGACTCCGAAGCTCAGCAATGAGTTTCTTTTCAGTTTCAATATCCGCAAGAAGCTCATCTTTATGGAATCCGTCTGCACTATGAGTTTTTTGCTTTGAGACAATCTCTGCGAGTTGTTCATCAGTATATTCAATTTCATCGCCGTCTCCAGCTCCGTATTCATCCAAGATGTCATCTATGTCAGAAAGGTTAATCATAACATTTTGCCTCTTGAGAAAACTTTCAAAGAAAGCGAGCCGCTTTTCATAGCGTGTAAGTGACATTTCTAGTGCGTATGCAGAAGACTCAAGCCTCTTAAGGAATGTGGTACGGATAATACCATAGATACTAATCTGTCTATTGATTGCTTCTTTATCTTCTTTCTTTGCAAAACGAATTTTGAAAAGCTCATCACGAGTCTTGTCATATGCACGTGGGTCGTACATGCGCCAGCGATACGGCACAAACGAAAGCGACAGAATGAGCTGGTAGAGACGATATACAGCTGAGTGCTCAGTCTCAAGTTTTGTCTTTGTATTATTTTGCACCCACTCATCAATCTGACGCATTGGGTGAAGCATCTTATCCATTGTGTCGGCAAGATTTTCAACTGAATATGAATGTACCTGAGCAAGTTCTTCTGAAGCTTTGCGAGTGAGTGGAGCATGCTCGTATGTTCGTGAGCGTACGACAGGGTTTGGGAACATAATTTCAGTGCCGTCTTCCTGAACAATTTTTTCAATACTCTGGCGCGTGTTGCGAACGACAAAGCTTTGAATGACTGGCTCAAGTGTAAAACGGGACTCTTCATATATCCGCATAAGTTCATCTTCATCTGCGCCATTTGCAATGCGTTGATTGATGCGCTTTTTGATGTTTTGCACGGCCTCGTAGAATGAACGAGTAACAACCTGACCTTCTGACGATATGGTCGGAATAGTAAAAACATCTTGATCGCCACGAGCGCCAAGCAAAACCTGGTTAACTAGGTCGTCGAGGGAATTATTGATTGGTGTTGCGGTAGCAAGAAGTACATGAGCAGATTCGTTGTGTGCATTCGCGATCCAGTCTGCGAGGATCTCGTAGCGAGCGGCGTTGTTTGAGCGAAGGTTGTGCGATTCGTCGATCACAAAAAGTCCTATAGGTGCATACGAATCGTGAGACTGTGCGTTTTTGATCTCGTCTTTATTTTGAAGTGAAATAACACGCACATGCAATAGATTTTCACGCATGAGTTCTTGTTCCCACTGGTGCTTAAGCGATGCAGGAGCAATTACCACCACACGCTGTTGTTTGTATTGTTTAATAACGCCGATGCAGCTCATTGTCTTTCCAAGCCCCACAGAGTCAGCAAGCATTGCAACGCCGTGCTTATTAAGAATACGAGTGAGATTTTTGACATTCTTTTCTTGGAATTCAAAAAGCTTGTATGAGTGGGGGTGAAGGATCTCCTCTTTTTCAGCTTGCATTTCTTCGTTATATAATTCGTACAGAGTACGGAGATATAATTCTTTTGGGGAGTAGAGTTTGTCACCAATGGGAGAGGTGCGGATAAGTTCAGTAAAATCTCCATTCCAATTCTCGGTTTTTTCATCACTCCAGAGTTCGTTAAACCAAGCGAGATGTCCGGTATCTTGACTATCGCTTTTTGGACTAAATAGTACGATACGATGATCGCTTTCAAGAGCATTCAATTCACTATTACCCTCGAGTCCTGCACGAGTGAAGTTTGAAGATCCGACAATGCCAACGGCACTTTCTGAATCTTGTGTTCCAAAAATATAACATTTTGCATGAAGAAATGTTCGGCGATAGACACGAACTTCTAGCTTGCCAGCTTCTATCATCTGATACAGAGTGATGACTGCCTGCTTAATCTCGGGAGTGGGATTGGTATTTATGAGGTCTTCGAAAAAATCTTTGTCAGGGTAGTCTAGCTCTGGCTCAGTGGTATTGCCTTTGTTGTCACGCTTCAAAAGTGGTTCACGGCCAATGAGGAGGCGTACACTCTCATACTTCTCGAGCTGATCGAGGATAAGTAAAGTACCCTCAATATCCCAATAGCCTGTGGCAATGGAAAGATGTGTATGATCAGTCGCAACAGTACGCAATGTATTTGTAAGTGTACTGTGTTTATTGTCTATTAGTTTTGGAAGTGACATAAATTTATTTTAACAATTCTTCAGGTTGAACATTAAGAGATTTTGCTAAAGAATTCCAGAGTGATTGTTTTAAATCTAGTTGTTTATCTGCCATATATTATCTAAAGAGTAGCATTTTATGAGGTTGTGCTCAATTTATCGGGCATGTTAACACATCACTAACTCTGTCTTGTATTTTCACTTACTCCATAGAAACACGGCAATGATATAGCCGATGATTACAAAGAGACAGATAATATCCAGTGGATCTTGAATCATGATTTCACTTAATAATACCAGAATAATCTGGGTAGAGTTTGGTTGCTAATGACTTCCATTCGACCGTTTCGTTGCCAGCTTTGAGGTCGCTTTTGTGGTAGATGAGGAGGATTTCGGCGCGGCGGTTTTCGGTGTTGGCGCGAATGATGGCGCGGCAGCCTGATTGTTTGGCAGATTTCTTGGTGCCGTGGACGGGAAAGTAAAATTTTATGACTAAGTATGGATGAGAATCGATGATGGTTTCGGCTTTGTCGGTCTGAAGAGCGGCTTCTAGCCTAGCAACAGAAAACTCAATTGCTTTCTGCGTTGTATCCCAAGACTGTTTGTATTTCTTAGAAAAGTTTTTTATGTAATGCCGATACGCATGTTCTCCAATAACCACTTGGTACATACACTTTTAATAAATCTTATCGTAGTCTTCCATTATGATGAGTTCGTACGGAATGACTTCGTTCTCGCTACAAATAAGGTACGGGTATTGTCTATGAGTGAAATCTACAATCTCGTTGGTGCGTGCGTCTTTCCATTTTTTGGCGATTTTGGCGATGTGTTTTTGTTCATCTTTGGAGATGAGTTTTATTTTTTCGCTCGTATGGGTGGGGGCTTCGCTGATCATATAAGCCAAACCGTTGTCTGGACGCTCTTCGGGACGAACGCGAATCACACCTTCACTCTCCAGCTCTTCAACAATACGAAAATATGCATCCGGCACCGGACCAAACTGAATACGACGGTATGGCATATTGCTCATACTCTCGGAGTTTTCATAAAACCAACCAAAGTCTGCAAGATATAGCAACTTGGCAAGCTTGGTTTTGGGAATTTCTTTGTCACCAAACTCACGCAAGAAAGTAACGAGCATCTCGCGGTATTTTGCGTAGTTTGGCTCATTGTCTTCTGCAAGGCGACCAAACTTTTCTTCGAAGGCGGATTTTTCTGACACGGTCAGTTCGCGTTTGCCTTGTTCAACAGAAATATATGAGGAACGAGAGATACCCAGTACTTTAGCAGCCTCTTCTTGGGTTGCGTTTTTGGCGGTGCGGGCAGCTTTTATTTTCTCGTGAAAATTTTTGTTGCTCATGGTTATGATGATTAGTTAGGTATAAGCTTCTGCTTATATAGTAGCGCAAGCATATAACAATATGTCTAAGTTATCAACATACATGTACAAAATATTGACATTGGATTCTTGAGGTTCGGGACAGTGGCAATTCACTATATTTGGTCAAATTATAGTGAAAATGAGGTAAAAACAGAGTGATTTTCACTATTTTTTTATGAAAAAGAGCCAAATAATCGTGAAAGACTGCCTAAAAAGTGAGTTTTTCATGCTTATTTGCAAAAGCACGGCGGCCCGTAGGGCCGCCGTGCTGTTGTCTATTATTTTATGCTTTTTCTCTGCTGTTTTGTTTTCCTACCTTACTCTTTCTTTGAGCATTACACCTCACCCTTTCTTGGCCAGTGGGTTATTGTGAGAGCAAGAGCTATGGTAGCGAGGGCGAGGTCGCGGAAGAGGACTTGCATTTGGGAGAAGTTGAAGAGGACGATGGAAAGAAGCATGAAGGCAGCGAGAGTGGCCGGG
>JBNKMC010000018.1:0-12649 GCA_050292865.1 Minisyncoccia bacterium
CCTTTCTGCCGCATGCCCCCATCTTCACCCCATCATCCCCCTTGTTATTTACTCAACCAATATTCATCCTGTCTTACCAAAGAAGTGCCTTTGTCTACCGAATCATTAACCACTTTGGCTACCACCTTCTCTGCCCGTACACTCTGCGACGCCTTTACCAGCACCACATCGCCCTGCTCAATCATATTATAAAGCTCATCACCTGCCCGTATGACACTGTCGTACTGAAAGACATTCTCTTCATCCAGACCATTCTCCATGGCCACTTCTGCAATCTTACGTGCCCGTACACCGATGGTTAAAAGTATATCGGCTTTCTCTGCTGCCAACTTCCCTACCTTCTCATGTTCACGAATTGAGAACTGGCCCAACTCCAGCATATCACCCAACACTGCTATGCGACGGTTGGCGTTTTTCACCTCGCTCAGAGTCTGTAATGCTCTCTCGCAAGCGGTTGGAGAAGAATTGTATGTATCATCGATGATAGTCGACTGCTTGATACCAGGAAGTAGGCGCATGCGTCCAGCTGGTGGCAGGTGTTCAGACAAAGCTGCCGCGGCTTCACCCAGACTAACCCCAAAGATATGTGCCACAGCCATAGCGGCACTGTAGCTGTATACATTCGGTACTCCAATAGAACCACGTACGCGACAGGTAGCTGCTTCATTGACTGATTCGATGTCAAACTCCAGACCAATCGGACTGCTGCCATCATAAATAACTCTATCTCCAGAAGCACCAAAGTGACTGTGAGAATAACGGCTGTAACCAAAAGACTGCTGTCGTACTTGCTCTACCACGCGTACGATTTTCTCATCATCGTTGTTGTACACTAGCATTCCATCATCTTTGAGAGCTTGAACTAGTTTTACCTTTTCATCAGTTACCTCATCAGGAGAAGTGAAGAACTCCACGTGAACTGGCACATCTGGCAGCTGTGTAAGTACCACGATATCAGGCTTGAGCCAGGCAGTGAGTCTGTCCATATCACCGGGATGGTCAACTCCCGCCTCTATCACCAACACATCTGGATAATCATGAGCAAACAGCATAATGAAAAATCCTTCAAAGATATTCTTCACCCAACCAAGCGGACTACTCCAAGCAGTCTGCAAACCAAGCACGGTGAGTGGAACACCAATTTCTGAATTAAAACTCTTTTGATTCTTGCGGGCCTTCACCTTGTCTTTGATAGCAGCGTAGATAGCGTCCTTGGTAGAGGTCTTCCCCACACTACCGGTGACAGCTACAATAGTTGGCTTATGACGACGTAAGACAAACCTTGCTTCCATACTTAGAATGGCCACTACAATGCTCCTAAAAAGATTTTTCATATATTTATTACAGCTCGTTGTTAGTATTATGATTTACACATCACACTTTTTAAGTGCGCACACCTAAATATTACCCTTTATGCGACAAATCTTCTACCTATCGGGTGGTATGTCGTAATAATTGATAAGGAATTTAGTAATTTCCATGAAGGGGTCGGTGAGGGTGTGTGACGCGTACTGCACTCCCTTTGGCTCGACTGTGTAAAGAAAGATAAGGAATTGTGGGTCGTATGATGGAAAATAACCAAAGAAAGAGTGCAGATAACGGTCTGAATAATAACCACCATTAACGGGATCGGCTATCTGCGCCGTACCTGTCTTGGCCGCTACAGAGTAATTTGGTAAAGCGACAGCACCATTGGCAAGAGCCTTATCCACCACAACGGTTAGCATACGGGAAATCTCCTCACTGGTCTCGGCAGAGAAAATCTGCTCTCCTTCGGGGTATTTAATTTCCCTCACCTCTCCGTCTTCATACTCAATGCGCGTAGCGATATGCGGTGTGATAAGTTTGCCACCGTTACCTAAGGTAGACAAAGCACGTACGATAGAAATCGGTGTCATAGCAATACCCTGACCAAAAGACGCAGTGGCGTACTCAATCTCACGCGGTGATTCTAGGTTAGATACCAGACCACTGGCTTCGTTTGGCAAATCGATGCCAGTTTCTTTGCCAAGTTTAAGAGCTTTAAAATATTCACGGAATTTATCCTTTCCCATTTGTTTAACCACAAAGGACACACCGGTGTTGAGCGACTGATTGAGCACCTCCTGCATGTCTACCGTGCCTCG
This sequence comes from Minisyncoccia bacterium, assembly GCA_050292865.1. Lineage (GTDB taxonomy): Bacteria > Patescibacteriota > Minisyncoccia > Phycocordibacterales > UBA918 > OLB19. Next base: position 2,127 of record JBNKMC010000018.1, read on the forward strand.
GCCGCGACCGTCGTAGTTGCCGATGGTAAAACCGTCAAAAGTGAGCTTGCCAGCGTCATAGTAGGTAGTGGCAGCCGTCACCGCGCGACTATCCAAGCCAGCGGCCATAGTGAGCGCTTTCACCACGGAACCAAACTCATAGATACTTTCTGACAAAGGATTTTTAAAAGCACCAAGAGAAACTCCGCGACGGTCGTTGAGATCAAAAGTTGGCACCGCATTCATGGCGTAGATTTCTCCTGTCTTCGGATTGATGACGATGCCTCCGGTCAGGTCACTATTCCATTTGTCCTGGGTAGCTTGTAGTTGCTGGTCTAAAACACGAGACACGGTAGGTTCCAGTGAGGTCACTACATCGCCAAGACGAGAGTCGCTGTTATCAAAAATAATACTACCGAGGTTGCTAAAGATTTCGGCAAAGAAGTTTACCGAGAGCCTGTCTTCGTCACGCAACAAAACGTCGTCGTATTGTCGCTCTAATCCATAGCGACCGGTAAGTTGGTTTGAACCCGCTCCATAGCCAACAAAACCTATGGTACGGGCAGATAAATCATTGCCTGGATAATAACGCCACTGGTTGCGATACAGTTGTACACCGGTCAAATCTAAAGCCTCTATTTTATCTGCAATATCACTACTTACCTGGGGTAAGATTTCGCTGTAGGTGCGCTTCTGATTGCTTGCTTTGGTTATAAAAGATTCATGATCTATCTCCACTACAGAATTGATAGACTGGTATACAGCTTCTGAATCATTGATTCTTGACGGGTCAATAGAGAGTAAGTAGCCGGCCTGCACAGTAGCTGCCGAAACCAGGCTGCCATCACGAGCAGTGAAATAAATCGCCCCACGAGAATAAAGGTCATTCACTGTGTGAACATATTGTCGCTCTGCCATATCAGCATAAAAATTGTGCTGATGAATTTGTACTATATAAAGACGGGTTAGAATAACCAAAGACAAAAAAAGTACTGCTCCGGTTATGATACGTATTCTTAGTATGGCTTGCTTTCTCATTCTGTATCTATACTGACATCACCACTGTTAACCAGCCTATGGTAAGTCAATTATAACTTACAAAACTATTCGCCAACAACTGTCGACATAGCAAGGTTGTCGTGTGTACGGTCGATGAAAACCTTGTCCTTAACCTCCTTGTAACCATCTAGTGAAGCGATTTTGTTGCTGACTGAGTGCTGGGCTGCAATGTATTGGTTTTCCAGCTGGCTGATTTCAGAATTCATTTTCACCATGTCTTGGCTGATTTCCTTGCGTATAACAACATGAACGATTGAAGCACTTACAAAATACATGTACATAAGCATCAGGCAAATACTGCCCGCAAATAGCGACAAGAAAACTACTTTGTCATAATTTATGTTTTGTACTTTAGCTCTATTCATATCAAGTTTTTTCTATAATTCTCAGTTTGGCACTTCGACTCCGAGGATTGTCTTTCAATTCTTCTTGGCTCGGTGTAACTGGTTTTTTGGTTACTAATATTGCTTGTTGATCGTGTACCAGAGCCCGGAAGCGATGTTTTACTATTCTGTCTTCCAGACTGTGAAAAGTGATGATAGACATGCGTCCACCGGATTTGAGTGCGGTGAACCCTTTCGTTATCAGTTCTTCGAGGGCATCAAACTCATCATTTACCGCAATGCGCAAGGCTTGGAAAGTCTTGGTAGCGGGATGAGTTCTTTTTTGGCGATAGAAGGCCGGTACTGCGTCTGACACTATTTGTGCCAGCTGGTCGGCTCTTTCAATCGGCTCATCTTTTCTACATTCCACTATCGCAGCCGCTATTCTTCTGGAGAAACCTTCTTCGCCGTAGGCGTAGATGACATTGGCAATGTCTTCTGCTTCCCAGTCATTCACTATGTCGTAGGCGGTAAAAGAGTGTTTGGTTGGGTCACCGAAGGTCATGTAGAGTGGCTCACTACTTTGGAAAGAAAACCCACGTGGCAAACCAGAGGTTCCAGCAAACTGTTCGATACGCCAGCCTAGGTCGGCCAACACTCCATCAACAGCTGCTATTTCTAACGATTCCAAGACTTGATCTATGTTACGAAAATTCGCTTCCACCAGAGTAACCTTGGCGTCGTATGAATCTTTTAGACTCTCATTGGCCTTGATGGCTGTCGGGTCGGCATCGATACCGATGTAGTGACCTTTGGGACCAAGTATGTTGAGAATCTTCTTTGCGTGACCACCGCTACCAAGCGTACAGTCAACGACCACTGAGTCAGATTTCAGACCCAGAGCATCAACAGCCTCGCTCTCCAAAACGGTTATATGTTGCATAGCGTTTGTGTGTATTACGTCAGTAGAAGACGCGGACTAAACTAGATTTGAAAATACTTATCTGAGTTTTAAAGCACTCCGATGTCACCAAGTTTCTCAGCGAGCTGATCAGCTTGAGCTTCTATCTTGTGCTTGTATTCTGTCCACTTCTTCTCATCCCAAATCTCCACACGATCATGGATTCCAGCTAGCACGACTTTGGCGTCGAGCTTTGCGAAGTCCTTTAAGAAATCTGGAACGAGAATACGTCCAACGCTATCTACCTCCACCTCAACTGCTCCTGAAAGGAAGAAACGATTGAAGCTTCTTGTGTCCGCCTGACCGAGCGGCAGTTGACCAATTTTTTCAGTGATCTTCTGCCACTCCCGCAGCGGATATACAAAGAGACAGTTGTCTAATCCTCGAGTGAGTACTAGCTTTTTCCCAAGCTCCTTCCGCCATTTAGACGGCATGGATAGCCGTTTCTTGGGGTCTAAAGTGTGATTGTACTCACCGATTAACATAAGACTTTTGTGAATCCTCAGAAAATTGCGATGTGCTTTGTTATTGAGACAGATTCCTTGTCACCGTATATCTAGATACGACTCCTCGTCATCTTTCTCCATGCCTTGCACCTCATCAATTTTCTGAGGATTCAGTTATTGGCGAACTATTAATAATTAATAGTATACCACTATCTCCCACCACAAGCACATTATATACCACCTCATCCCACCACGTTCCACACTTATACACAGTTATATATTAATTATTTAATAAATACACAACTAATTTACAATCAATTCAAAAACCGACACACCCACAAAACAAAATACTGTTGAACATCGGATGTCCAACAGTATGGAGTGTTTTTTAACAATATCTTTTTACAAAAGTTATCCGCGCTGACCGCCAAACAAACGTTGATCTGGATCCGCATACAGAATCACATCACGCAAGTCTTGAACAGAAAAATCGGGCCAGAGTTTGGTAGTGCCGACGCAAACTGATTGAGCTGTTTGCAGAGGCAGAAAAGACGAGCTACGCCAGATAGACATGTTATCTTGGGGCTTAGGCATTCCAGTTCTAATAACAACGTCAACATCACGGTCAACTTCTGTATCAAGGTGAGATAAGATATATTTTTCATCAATCTGACCAGCCTCTACCCCACTGGCTACAGCTTGCCTTGTCATGCGAGCCACCTCATCGATACCGTCATAATTGAGAGCTACCTGCAACAATAGTTTGGTATTAGATGCCGACTGTTTTTCTGCCTCGACAATCAGTTCTTGAATTCTTTTAGGCAAACCTTCGAAGTTGCCAATGTGTTTGAAACGAAGCCCCTCATTAATGTGTTCTTGTAACTGATTTTCAAAATATAATTCAAATATTTCCCACAAACCCGAGACCTCATCTTTGTCTCGCTTCCAGTTGGCGATAGCAAACGCAAATAGAGTAAGTGTATGTATTTTTAAGGATGGTGCAGCTGCAACAATAGATGAAATATTAGCTATGCCTTTTGTGTGTCCAAATGTGCGCTCTCTTCCCTGTTGTGTTGCCCACCTGCCATTACCGTCTAGAATAATGGCAACGTGTATTCCTTCTGTGGCAGAAGTTGTTTGTGTTTTATTTTTCATTTCTTTGTATAACTAAGAGTAACAACAAAAAGTTTGATTGCAAAAAAATACTCCAATCGATTGGAGTATTTTTGTTTTAATTCTTATTATCATTGGTAATAATAAGAATTGAAATGATGGTATCTCTGTGGAGTGGTTTGGAAAACAAAACGGCCGGGGGCGAAGCCCCCGGCTTTTTTGTTTTCTCGCAAAGCGAGTTTTAATTATCTTCGTTGTCTTCTTCTGACACTTCGCTATCCCCTGTTTCTTGTTTTGGTTTCATCAACGGGAAGTACTGAGTCTCGCGGATTGGTTTGTCTACCAAGTAAGCGAAGAAACGCTCGCCCAAAGTAGCAGCCCCAAAGGTAGGCGGCATGCCGTACTCTAGCGCTTCGACAAACTCCCAATCTGGCATCATCGCTTCATTGTCACCAGATTCAAGTAACTGCTTTTGTATTTCGAAGCGGTCACGCTGTTCTATCGGATCATTTAGCTCGGCAAAACAGTTATCAAACTCTGTACCAGCAATAATAAGCTGACCACGCAATACGGTTCCATCACCCCTGTCAGACTCTTTAGACAATGGAGAAACTAGTTTTGGATGACCAGTAAGCCACACCGGACCAGCAACTGTCTTGCGACAGTATTTCCAAAGTGTATCGGTTAGACGCTCACGGTTTTCTCCCTCATGTTCTATACCTAGTTCTACTACCTTAGCTTTGATTTCTTCATCGGTGGCTGTTACCACATTTATACCAGTTTTTTCCTCGATGGTTTGTATGTAATCAATCCGACCAAATGGTCCAGTGAAGTCAACGTCAAAACCTTTAATAGAAAACTGTCTCTGTCCAGCAAAAGCTTCGTCTAGAACATACTGAATATGTTCTTCCAACAAACCAAGACCTTCGTCGAAGTTCATGTAAGCAGCGTAAAATTCGATGTTGGTAAATTCTTGCAAGTGGTCAGGACTAGAACCTTCGTTGCGGTACACGCGACCGACTTCAAAGGTGCGAGGTAGCCCAGCCACCATCAATCGCTTCTGCCACAACTCACCAACAGAGATACGGAGATAAACATCCATATCGAAGTCATCATGATGAGTAATGAAGGGATTCGCCTCTGCCCCACCAGTAGTTGTTTCTAGAGTTGGAGTGTGGACCTCAGCAAAGCCTCTGTCCTCCAGGAAGCGTCGTGAAGCTTTCCAAAAAGCTGCTTTCTTATCAAACATCTCGCGGGTCTCTTGGTTGATCAGAATATCTAAGTAACGCTTTCGCAAACGGTCATCCTCATCTTTGATACCAAAGTGTTCGGTTGGGATAGTGGCAAGAGCTTTGGTGATGACACGCCAAGTAGCTACACCAACTGCGTTCATGCCGCGCTTGGTCACATAAGGAGCGCCAGTGATTTCGATAAAATCACCAACGTTCATAGCAGAAACAAACAAATCAAAATCTGCTTCGGACATATCTTCTTTTGAGAAGAAAGCCTGGATGGTTGCTGTACCGTCGAAGACATCCGCAAAGGCGATAGCACCATGCTCACGCATAGACATAACCCGTCCTGTTACCACTAGTTTTTCTTCGGCGGTTTTTAGAGCATCAAAACCTTCTACTACCTCTTTGATGCTGTGGGTACGATTTGTGTCAGCTGGATATGGATTCTTTCCAGCGGCTTTTAATAATTCTAGTTTGCGTTCGCGGTCTGCGCGCAGTTCTTGGTTTTCTGCCATAATGTAGCTAGTGTAACGGTAAAATAGGATTTTGGGAAGACAAAAGCAGTGGCTGAAGGCTCGCCGCTTTTGCTTTTACTGAACCAACACAGCAGATGAATGCTATTTTAATTTCAAGTTTCCTGGAATTAAAAGAGTATTTAGATGCAAGGCGCGCAACAAAAAAGACCCAAGTGGGACACGAGGTCCAGCGAAGGGTCTTTTTTGGCAGTGCAACGCTGCAGATGAATGCTATTTTAATTTCAGGACTTTGTATTTTTGCTTACCATTGGGAGTCTCAAACTCAATCTCATCTCCCTTCTCCTTCCCCATAAGAGCCTCACCGAGTGGTGAAAGGTATGACAACTTGTGTTCGTGGATGTTAGCTTCCTCTGAACCAACGATGGTGTAGCAGATGTTTGCTTTATCGCCAGCTTTTTGAATACACACTTCTGTACCGAGACCGACAACATCGTCGTTCTTCTTTCCAGAAACAATCTTGGCTTCTTTGATTATTTTCTCCAAGTGATTGATGCGGTCTTCGATAGCGGCCTGCATATCACGAGCTTCTTGATATTCTGCGTTTTCAGAAAGGTCACCCAAACTACGAGCATACTCTAGTGATTCGGCCACTTCCTTGCGGCGAACTGTCTTTAGGTGTTCGAGCTCTTTCTTTAACTCGTCGAATTTTTCTTTGGTCAAAAATGCTTGTGTGTCATTCATATAAAGTTTTGTTATTGGGTCAATTATACAGAGAAAAACTCTTGGGTCAATCAAGCGGTTTTTCCACAGATAAAATTAGTCCCTTAAATTATTTTTAATACGCGACAAACTACTCATCAACACCAATGTATTCAGGACGGTTCTCATGCATCCAGTCCAAAACCTGCCCCATGATAGTAGTAGCACCAAGTCGGTTGCTGCGCGGCGCTTTATCCATCATCAGCACAAAGGAGTATTTCGGATTATCGAGTGGCCAATAACCAGCCGCCCAGGAGTTTACATAGGCATTGCCGGCACCGATTTCGGCCGTACCACTTTTAGCAGCGACGTCCACGTATTTTTTACCTAAGGACAAAGCTGTTCCTCTTTCTATGTAGGTGGTCATATGCATACCGTCACGCACTATTCCCAGTATGTAATCGTCTATCTCCTTATCTTCATACTCCGGTGTCTCTCCTTTAATGATGTGGGGTGTAAAGAACCGCCCACCGGTAGCCAACGCACCGTAAGCCACTACCATCTGCAGAGGTGTAACCTGCCAACCGAACTGTCCGATGGAAGTATGGTAAGTATTTCCAAGTCGCCAGTCTTCACCAAAGACTTCTTCCTTCCATTCTGGTGTTGGCACGGTACCGCTTTGTTCGTTAGCGAGAATCACTCCGGTCTTGTGTCCGAAGTTAAAGAAGTCGAAGTACTCGTCCAACTTCCTGATACCAAGACCACTAACCGGATGGTCAAAACCAGCCTGAGGCACTGCAATCTCCGGCAGACCACCACCGATAATATAAAAGAATACGTTGGAAGAATATGCCAATGCCTCACGTACCGTCATCTCTCCCTGTGAGCGCCAGTCTGCAAAACGAGCTGGCTCACCTGGACTGTATGGATTAGGGATGGTCAAAAGACCATTACTGTACACTCTGGTGCTTTCTGTGATTATTCCTTCTTTTAGACCAGCGTATGCCACAAACGGCTTCACAATAGATCCGGGAGTATAAACACCGGCCATCACTTTGTTAAGAAAAGGAAAACTTTCATCCTTGTTGTAGGCCTGAATCTGTTCTATATCATCTCCATCAGACATTACCTCTGGGTCATACGACGGATAACTGGTCATAGCCAAAATCTCACCAGTATGAACATCCATGATGACCGCTGCCCCACTACGAAAACCAGCCTGCGCCGTACTGGTGGCGATGATGTTATACATGGCCTCGGACAACTCAGAATCAATAGAAAGATGCAATTCGTCACCAGCTCTAGGCAGCTCGACTACGTTCTCTCCTATCACGTCACCCAAGGCATCTGTTTCAATGAGCTGGTGTCCGTTCTTGCCGCTAAGCAAATCATTGTATGAGGCTTCGACACCGTTAACGCCAGTGTACTCGGTACGATAGTAGTAACCCCGCTTGTCTTTCTGCGGATAACTCACATAACCAATAAGCTGACCGAGGCCCGAACGGTCTGTGTATGCCCGCATCGGAAAGCCTAGCTGTTCTGTGTTATCGAGCTCGTTCCAGGCCAGCAACTCTCCATTGCGGTCATAAACTACTCCGCGCTCGGCAATAATAACCGTGTCGTCGATACTGTTGTTTTCACTGATTTCTAAAAATTCAGCACCGTTTAGTGCTTGCAGGGTAAAAAGCTTGTAAAAGAAAGCACTGGCAATCAGAAAGAAAAGGGCTGCCACCACAAAAACATTTCGCTTAGCAATGGGTAACTCCATACGTCCTTCTAGTCGGTGCCGATTAAAGGCTGGCAGGTTGGACGAGTCTAGTAGAATCTCATCAAAAGAAACTTCTTCATGTCGGCGATAACGGAATATCATGATAAGACTTTTGAATTAAAATTTATCAACGGCCGTGCCAGTTCCATCATCAACATAATCGCCAGTGTGGCCAAGGTATAGTACGGATAGTGAGCAACTGTGCCGTAGTAAGAATCTATCAAAGCCGCCAGCACTAAAAGCTCATAACCTCGATAGAGAAAAATATAGGCTACAACTGGAAGAAAAAGAACCCACCAAGAAAAGTACAGGGCCAGAAAAACAATAACAATAAGTAAAGATAATCTTTTCATAAACTATTCTTCTGCCTGTTCGCTTGAAGTAGCCGACTGGTCGTCTGTGGACTCGGTTGAAGAAGCGGAAGAAGTGCTATTTAAATCAACCAACAAACCCTCTGGCACTGGAACGACAAACAATTCATTTTTCTTACGCACTACTCTTTCGCGAGCTTCGTCGAAAGTAGCTGGTACCAGTGGTCTACCACCCACCGCCACCAGCCTTATCTTACTTAGCGACACCGGCAAAGTGACATAACCAAACTGTTCAGGATTTGCCGGTACAGATTCGACTACATCTATAAGACCAAATATCCCATCTTCGACTGACGGCATAACCACCAGATTTCCTTCTGCCAGGTCGACACCTTGTGGTACACCAACTCGCAACACGCCACCACCCTGCCCTACGGCTGTGGTGTAAATATCAGGACCGTAGATAAAAACAGTACTTTCAAAACCAGGTGCGGTTACTAAGCGGACGACAGAAGAATTATCAGACACACGCTCTACCACACCAATGACGGTGTCTTTATCTAGAAAGACTGGAGCATTTACTTTAATTCCATCATTTCTACCGCGGTCAATAATTAAGACATCGTAAGGGGTTATGTTGGGACGACCAACCACACCAGCTGCTGTACGGACATCACCCTCATCACCGAGGAGTGCTCGCAATTCTTGATTTTCTTTGCTGAGCTGTTCTACCTTAATATCACTGTCGGTCTTTGTTTCTAACTTAGACCTGAGGTCCAAAATCTCAGCCGCTTGTCTACCGTGACTATGCAAAAAATACGGCAAACCGGATTCGGCATTTACCAGCCACGATTCAACTCTATGGATAGGCCAAAGTACGGCGCTGGCCGCGCCAGACATTACCTTGGGTGCAAAACCAACCAACAACAAAACAGCCAGCCCGCTAATCGCTATGCGAAGCAGAGCTTTATTCTGAGAGGTACGGCGAGAGCTCGCCTTCGTTGTCAATGAGTATTTCTTCATAACGATCCAGATTCTCTAATACAATACCAGTTCCGCGTACAACTGCACGCAATGGGTCTGGTACAACATTAACCGGCACCTGGAGAACTTCCTCAAGCAATACCGCTAAACCAGGAATAAGAGCTCCACCACCTGAAACATGGATACCTCTTTGCATAACATCAGCCAGTACTTCTGGTGGAGTTTTTTCGAGAACGTTACGAACTGATTCGACAATCGAATCCACGTTGTGAGAAATAGCAGCTCGGATATCGGCGTCGGTGACAATAACCTCGCGTGGCAAGCCAGTAACAACATCGCGACCGCGCACTACCATTTCCTTACCATCTTCGTCTTGATCCACCGCCGCCAACATGATTTTTGCGTCTTCGGCTGTCTTATCTCCTACCAAGACCTTAAATTGGTCTCTGATATATGCCACGATTGAAGCGTTTAGATGGTCGCCAGCCACACGAAGGTTTTTGGCCACCACAATACCGCTGAGAGAGATAACAGCGATGTCGGTAGTACCACCACCAATATCGAGAATCATATTGCCAACAGCCTTATCAACCGGCATCTTGGCACCAATGGCGGCGGCCATTGGTTCTTCGATGAGGAAGACATCACGAGCGCCTGCATTCTTGGCTGCATCGCGTGCGGCACGCATTTCTACGTTGGTGATACCAGAAGGCACACCGACTAACACGCGCGGCGCAATTATGGTTCGCATATCACTACGAACTTTGTTTATTAGGTAAGAAAGCATTTCCTCGGTTACTTCAAAGTTAGAAATAACACCGTCTACCAAGGGGCGGATGACCTCAATGTGGTTGGGAGTTCGACCAAGCATGTTCTTGGCTTCGTTACCAACCGCCACTAACTGTCCGGTTTTTTTGTTTACAGCAACGATAGTTGGCTCGTTTAATACCACTCCTTTGCCTTTCACATAAACCAAAGTATTGGCTGTTCCCAGGTCGATTCCGATATCAGTTGAGACAGCACCAAGTAGCCTGTCTATATGTTTGGTCAATGCTTTCATATAGACTAGATTCTACTATACTCAGACGATTGGCTCAAATTTAAGGTATTTTTTGGTGGTGGGGGGGAAAAATGTGGCGGGCCTTCGGCCCGCCACATTTTCATTCTCA
>JBNKMC010000019.1:0-12257 GCA_050292865.1 Minisyncoccia bacterium
ACCGACGTAGATGAGTCAGCTGTTGTACCCGATGTTACTACCGTAGCAGCCGAGAACGATGGGGAAGATGAGTCAGAAGATGAAGTAGAAGAGTCAGCAGAAGTTGACGAATCTGAAATTGATGAGGCTCTTGAAAAGGAGGAGACGGCTTAGTGTATACTAGTCTCTATAACCAAATCTAATACCTAGCTATATGTACCTAAACAAAGCAATGATCTACGGAAATCTAACCCGTGATCCGGAAAAGCGCGCACTACCTAATGGCACTCAAGTTTGTTCATTCGGTGTTGCCACCAATCGTACTTACAACGACCGTGATGGTAAAAAACAAGAACAAACAGAGTTCCACAACGTAGTCGCTTTCGGAAAATTGGCCGATATTATGGGTCAATATCTCAAGAAGGGTCGTCCGGTATTTATCGAAGGTCGTTTGCAGACAAATAGTTGGGAGAAGGACGGACAAAAACACTACCGTACAGAAATTATCGCTGATACATTCCAGTTTGGTGCTGACGGTGGTCCTAGAGAAGGTGGTGGCTTCAACAACGAAGCTCCAGCCGGTCCAGCAGCAGGGAATGACGCGCCGAAGGCGCCGGAGTATCCTGAAGAAGATATCAATCCTGAAGACATCCCCTTTTAAAGCCAGAATATAACCCATCTGCCGCGTTGCGGTTCGGTAAAATAATTCTCACTGGGCTTAAGCCCCACTCGAATTATTTTCCTCCCGCGCCTTGCATCTGGGTCATCTCTGACTTTAAAAAACGGTACTGAAACTTCGTGAGTCCACGACTGCGTCCTGAAAGAAAAAACCAGTCTTAAAATATAGTATCGAAATTAATTTCGAAATTCGAAATTAAACATTCAATCGAAATTCAAAATTAGAAATTAAAAATTCTTTAAAACATGGAAACTGAAAAGAAAACTCAAACAGTCAACCATATCGACTACAAGGACATCACTCGCCTTAAGGCACATGTGAATCCTCATGCTCGTATGATGGGTCGCCGTCGCACTGGCTTCAAAGCCAAGGAGCAGCGCGACTTCGCTCGAGCAATCAAGCGAGCTCGATTCATGGCTCTTATGCCATTCGTCTCATACTAGTCGAAGGTATAAAAACAACCGGCGGCCCTACGGGCCGCCGGTTGTTTTTGTTTACAAATGTATTGGTTTATGGTATAAATAGAGCAGAGAAAGGAGGACTCAAATGGAAGAAAAATTTCTGATCGGGCCTTATATTTTTTGGCTCTTTACCACACCACTGGCGGTTTGGTGGGAGACCGGTTCCTTAACGTTTGGGTTACTGGCCTTCTTTACCTACGGAATCGTGGGTGGAATTTATATGAGTGAATGAACGAGGCGGACTAGGATGATCGCCTCGACTGGACTGACTGTTTGTCAGTCTTTTATTTTAATATTTAAACAAAGCACGGCGCCCTACGGGCGCCGTGCTTTGTTTTGGTGCAGGTGTGTTTTCTGAGAACTGTCATCACTGCGCCCATCTATCATCCCTGCACACTTTGTCATTCCCGACTTGATCGGGAATCCAGGCATGTTTAAACTTAGTTCTTTCTCTAAGCCTTTGTCACTCGCTCAGTATATAGACCACTCTCAGTGTTGATAGAAATAACATCACCACGATTGATAAACTGTGGTACCTGCAAAGTAGCTCCAGTTTCAACGGTCACTTCCTTGGTGGCACCGCTTGATGTATTGCCTTTAACCGCTTCAGATGCTTCGGTTACCATCAATTCAACCTTTACTGGAATATCTATACCGATAACCTCGTCATCAAAAACAAGTGCTTTAAGCTCGCTTTTTTCCTTCAACCATTTTCCTTCAGACCCCACAATGTCATCAGAAAGAGGGAAGCGGTCACCAGGATTGCCAGCCGCATGGAACATGTACTCACCCTTGCCAGCATTGTGGAAGATAAAGACAATGTCACGCTTCTCAAGCTCAGCATCTTCTAGTACATCAGACTGATGAAAGGTCTTGTCTACCACACCACCAGTGCGAAGATTCTTCATCTTTACGTTGTTACTGGCTTTTTGGCGGTCTTTTTTGGCGATGGAGTTAGATAACACAATCCAAGGGTCTCCGTCCATTACTACGGTCTTCTTAGCGGTTATTTGGTTGTATTCGACTTTTGCCATTGTTTTTTCTTTAAATATGATAATTATTGGCCACATTTATACCGCAAAGAGAGACTAAAGACAACTTCTTAAACAGTTTTTGAGTGATACTATAAGATGATGTTGGGTTTAACTACCACCGATAAAGCCCGTGACCTAAGCGACGAAGAATTACTGGTCCGGTCACAAAAAGAGCCGTGGATATTCACGGTGCTGCTTGAGCGCTACCAAGATGCTTTTATGCGTAAGGCTTTGAGTATTCTCCATAACCATCTCGATGCAGAGGAGGTGGTACAAGATACTTTTACCAAGATATATATCAATGCTGGCAAATTTGAACCACAAGAAGACGCTAAGTTTAGCTCTTGGGCTTATCGCATTCTCACCAATACAGCCTTCACCCGCTACCAGAAAAACACTAAGCATAAAGACCGTTTCCAAAACATCGACCCAGAGTACGAGCAGTTGTTGGGGGAAAAGACCAATCACAGTGGCTTTATGGAAAAGCGCGATGCCATAGAGCGAGTTCTGAGACGTATGCCCGAGCACTTTGTGAAAGTTCTCAACCTTCACTACATCGAACGTTGGAGCCATCAAGATATCGCAAAGGAGACAGGGGAGACGGTAGGTACCATCAAGGCACGTATTCATCGGGCTAAGGCCGCCTTCCGCAAAGAAGCTAAGGGCGAGGAGGAACGTTCACTCTTATCAGATTGATGAAACTTATTTGGTTTTAGTTTGGTAATAACAAATGTCATAATTATGAAAACAGTTACTAATGCAAAAGAAAAAATAAGACGACATGTCATGCGACAGGTTTACTTAGCCTACACAGCCAACATCCTGTCGAGTAAATTGCTGCTTTACTTCGCTATGTTTATGGTGTCTCTAACTTTCTTTAGGGAAGTGGTGTTTGTGCGTCGAGTACTTGAGTCTTTGCTTAATATGCCTGTCTCACATATACCTAATTTTATTATGGACACTATCATGCGTGGGGAAGTTCTTACTCTGGCTTCGCTTGGCATCATGGTATTTACAGCCTTGACTATCCAGTGGCGAGTACGGGAGTTGATACGACCGGTTGCCGTTTCAGCGTAGACGGTATTTAGGTATAAAAAAGAATACGTCCTTTTACGTCATCCCCGCACCCATCTGTCATTCCCGACTTGATCGGGAATCCAGTTTATGAGACCTGACCTCGTTTATATTGAGACATATAACATAAGAAAGCCGGCGCCCTACGGGCGCCGGCTTTCTTACCAACTAATTCACACTATCCCTTAGCCTCTTCCTTCAAAGCCTTGCGAATATTCTTAAGAATTTCACTGGCTAGTTTCTTGTCATTCTTAAGAGTTGTTCTGGCTGCATCATAACCGCGACCAAGTTTAACCACCGCCGACTCGTCTGCTCCTGGGGGAGTGTATGAGTAGCTGGCACCGCTCTTAGTTACCATCTTGTATTTTTCACCGAGAGCAAGTAGTTCACCTTCGCGGCTGATACCCTCACCATAGATAAGGTCGAATTCGGTTGTGCGGAAAGGTGCCGCCACTTTGTTTTTCACTACCTTCACACGGTGGCGACCACCAACCACTTCGTCGCCCTTCTTAATCTGGGCAATGCGGCGAATATCCAGACGCACTGAAGTGTAGAACTTAAGTGCCTTACCACCGGGAGTTGTTTCTGGGTTACCAAACATCACACCGACCTGCATACGAATTTGGTTGATGAAGATAACTACCGTCTTGCTCTTGGCTACAATACCAGTCAGTTTGCGAAGTGCCTGACTCATAAGGCGAGCCTGCTTACCCACATGGTGTGCACCCATTTCACCTTCAATTTCGTCTTTAGGAGTTAGGGCAGCCACAGAGTCGATAACAATCACGTCTATCTTGCCGGTGCGTACTAGAGATTCCACAATCTCGAGCGCCTGTTCTCCAGTATCTGGTTGAGAAATAAGCAATTCGTCTAGCTTCACACCAATGTTCTTAGCGTATTCTGGGTCCATGGCGTGCTCAGCGTCGATGAAGGCGCAGATGCCACCACCTTTTTGTGCTTCAGCTACAGCGTGAAGGGATAGGGTAGTCTTTCCGGAAGACTCCGGACCATAGATTTCAATAATACGACCGCGGGGGAAGCCACCAATGCCGAGCGCGTCATCGAGGCCAATTGAACCAGTTGAAACAGAATCAATATCAACGTGTTTGGTCTCGTCTAGAGTCATGATAGCCTCATCACCAAATTTGGTTTTGATGCTGCGCAAGGTTTCTGAGATGTTCACCTTTCCTTTATCTTCAGTTGCTTTCTCTGCTGTCTTTGTAGTTGTTTTTTTGGTTGCTTTTTTAGCTGCTGCCATATTTATGGTTGATTATCTTCTGTTAAGTCTTTAGGTTGGTAAACGAAGTTGCGGGATAGGGTAGTCCTTCTGCCGAAACGGTCCGTACCTTCTAAGGTTGTTATAGTATAGCCGTTTTCCAGAACCAATTCCTCCTTGAAATACCCATTTTTATCAGTATAGATTTCACGGCCATTGAGGGTTATTTTTACGATGTTCTTGGCTTGTCCCTCGAGGAGGATAACTCGTTCTTGTTGAATTAAGTTGGGTTCATTGCTGAGCGACAGACGTGGTCCAGCTAGCAGGAAACGAGCTTGGAAGAGGGTGTATGCAACAAAACATAGAACAAATACTCCGGTGACGGAGTATTTGAATACTGTTCGAAATGTAATGGATGATCGCATTATGTTAGCTCTTCGTCATCATCATCGTCACTGTCGTACTCGCCACCTTCCATAATTGCTTCGACTTCTGGTGACTCGTTACCAGTTAGCAATATTTCGCGCGGCTTAGAGCCTTCTTGTGGACCAATCACACCGTGATCTTCCAGCATATCCATTAGTCGAGCGGCTCGTGAGTAACCGACACGCAGTTTACGCTGTAGGTATGAAGTAGAAGCTTTGCCGGCGTCTATTACTGCTTGTTTGGCATCTCCATATAAGTCATCTTCTTCATCGTCATCTACCACAGAGCCAAAGAAGGCATCAGGGTTACTTTCGTCATCGTTGTCGAAGGAAATAGCATCTAGTTCGTGCGCTTCTGCTTGATTCCTTAGGTAGTCCACCACGTTCTTAAGCTCATTTTCAGAGATAAAAGGGGACTGGAGGCGAATTGGCTTCGCCAATTCGCCAGACAAGAACAACATGTCACCCTGTCCCAACAGCTTCTCTGCACCCACCTGGTCGAGAATGGTGCGTGAGTCAATCTGCGAAGCTACCTGTAGCGCGAGGCGAGAAGGGATGTTGGCCTTAATAGTACCGGTAATAACGTTTACCGATGGGCGCTGAGTAGCCAGTACCAAGTGAATACCAACGGCACGGCTCATCTGGGCCAAACGCACGATAGATGCTTCCAGTTCGCGTGGGTAGGCCTGCATCAAGTCAGCCAACTCGTCCATTACAATCACAATGTATGGCATTGCTTCTGGTAGCTCGTCTTTCTCTTCTTCTGGAGAACCTTTACGCACATGTTCTTCCTTAGCTGGACGGTAGATGTTTTCATGGTACGAACCAATGTCGCGCACCTTTTCAGCCTGCAAGATATCGTAGCGTCTTTCCATCTCCTTGATGGCCCACTTCAGTGCCATGATGGTTTTCTTGGCATCGGTGATAACGGGAGTGAGTAGGTGAGGGATGTCATTGTAGAGGGTAAGTTCTACTCTCTTAGGGTCAACCATGATGAAGCGTAGCTGCTCCGGAGAATTGCGGAACAGTAGAGAAGTAACCAAAGCATGGATGGTTACCGACTTACCAGACCCGGTAGTACCAGCAATCAGACAGTGTGGCATCTTAGCCACGTTGGCAAAGTGCGGCTTGCCGGTGATGTCTTTTCCAAGTGCGATTTGTAGTGGTTTTGGTGAGTCAGTGTACTCGGCCGAGTTTAGCAGGGAAGCCAGACCGATAGTTGCCTTGGCGGTGTTTGGCACCTCGATACCCACCAGTGACTTACCAGGAATCGGTGCCTCGATACGGATGGGTGAGGCAGCCAGAGCCAGCTCAAGGTTATTCTGCAAACCAACGATTTTTGAGATACGAACACCTTCGGCAGGTTTGAGAGCATAACGGGTCACTGTCGGACCGATAGACACCTCATCCATCTCTACATTTATATTGAAGTTCTTTAAGGTGCGCTTGATGATGTTGGCATTAGCCTTCACGTCACCCACTTTAGCTTTACCTTTATCTTTTTGTAACAGTGATAGCGGAGGAGGGGCGTATGGTCCTTCGAAGTTGGAAACAGCGAAGTCACCCTTTTTGCCTCCGAGTCCTAGTTTGTCACCAACCAGTTTTAGTGGTTTGTTAGATTCTCTTTCTTCTTGATCTTCTGCCTCATCTTCTTCTGCCAGAGCTTCACTCTCTTCTTCTTTCGGAACATTAAGATGCTTCACTTCTTCTTCGTTGAGTTCATCTTCCTCTTCTTCCTCTTTGCGCTTGAGGAAGGCAGGTATACGCAAGCCAGCATCAAAGGTGAGGAACAGTCCTACCAGTAGTAGGGCAGAGAGAGCTACTCCGGCCGCTAGGTCGCCCATCAGATAGGTCAAAGGCATTTCCAGTATCCAACCAGCCCAACCACCGTAGCCTTCACTATATAGAGACAAGAACCCAAGCATAGGGAAGAACAGCATAACGATGCCGATAATCTTCGACATGCTCACCTCGTCGTTGTCTTTAGGGTTCATCATAGCGTAGACATAGAAGGCACAGACAATCGGAGCCAAGTACTTGCCAGCGCCAAACAGGTCGTCCAGTGCCACATGAGTCCAGGTGCCAACCATGCCGGCAGAGTTCGCCAAGGATAGGGCAATGAAGACTCCAAGCAATACGAAGCCGACGGCCGCGATGGCTTGCTTAGTGTGTGGGGATAAATCGTCGAAGAATGTCCTTTGTTGTTCTTGCTTTCGTTTAGCGACGACTTTTTTCTTTTTCTTCTTGCTGGCCATAATGGATTGCTGTTTCTTATAAACTTAATTAAATAAAAGTATCAATACCCTCAATAATATCACGTTAAGAATGCGTTGTTCACAGTATATTTAATCAGTGTATAAATGTTGTTGACAAAACTATACTATGAACATATATTACTGTCGTGAACATCGGACGGGTGTGGCATTGCCACGAGTTCATGCCGCCCTTCGGGGTTTCCAGCCAAGTCTGGTTATAACCAAGAGCACCCAGTGAAAAAGCCTCGGTTTTCCGAGGCTTTTCTCCTATCTGGGGACTCGTATTGGCTTACCATGTTTTTTGTTGTGTGCAATAACAAAAAAATTTATCTTTTTTGCTTGGTGCCTATACTTCTTACTTTCTTCTGTACGAACATAAGCGCTTTGAATAAATAACTTCATTGGATCATTATTTCGGGGAGATTTTTTGATATCAAAATAAACTTCATATTCAATTAAATCACCATCTTCTGTAATTGACTCAATGATAAAAAAGTTCCCCTTACCTGTGTGATTACAACGCTTTGTATGTATGACTTTTACTATCTCAGGAAGTTTCAGTGATAGTTGATATCGAGTGAAACAAAATGATCTAGTTTCTCTGTTGTCACTGTACTGTAGTTTTTTATCATCACTTTCTTTACATGCATTTGTAAAACAGTGTAGGGAGAAACGCACGTCAAATATATATTTTTGCTCATCTTTACCATCTTTAGCATCATTAATAATTTCCAGGGTGAATGGATGGAGATGTGATAAGTCGTATGTTTCATTATTGTACTCAAAGGGGAACCATTTCATATGAACTAAAAAAGAAGTATATCAGAACAGATTCAGGCTACAGTAAAAGATGTAAACATACTTAATGAGCAGACTTCATTGTCGACAAAATATTTGCAATAGGACAACAAAAAACCCTTAAAGACCCTTGTAATTTAAGGACAAAGGTATATAGTACAAAGACACTGTCCGATACAAAAACGAGACACTTATATAAGACATAAATATGCAAACAAAGGACAATCTTATAAACGACACTAGCTTCCAAAAGCTACTCCATAACGATAACTATTATCAGTATATTTTCAAAAAGACAGAGAAAATAGTGTCTGTTACTTTTTATATCATCAACAATATTGACTTTGATAAAAAGTCAGAGACACAAATCAGTAACCTCGCTTCCAAGGCTCACCTTGTCCATGAGCACTCATTACGGTCACTCGAGGCCAAACAGTCATCTGGTCGCGAGGTTCTCGAGCAGTTCACTCAGGCACTTATCGGTCTCGATAGTACCTTCCGCATTGCTCTAGCTATGCAACTCATCACTCCCGAAATACTATCGGTTGTGTCTGGAGAAATAGATACAGTCATCCGTGGTCTTAGTTCGTATATGGGAGTTGATACTTTTGACTTCAGATCATCAAGCGAACTAAATCAACCAACCAAAACTCAATCCATCAAAGCACCGACAGTTAGCAGAAGTCAGTCACAGTCTGCGGTTGCACCAGCAACCCAAGCAGCCGCTAGTGATAGACGTGAGCGCATTAAGACAATCCTCGAAGCCAAGGGTGAAGCTACCATCAAAGACATTTCAGAAATTATCACGGACTGTAGCGAAAAGACAATCCAGCGTGAGTTAAACACCATGATTGACGAAAACTTAGTTAAGAGACAAGGGGAGAGACGCTGGTCAAAATATTCTATATTCTAGAACAGTCTACTGCGTAGTGCTGTCTTATAAGTGGAGTGGTTGGGTTGTCTAATATCAGTCCTTTATAAAAGACACTATAACTATCACCCCCCCCTCGCACCTGATCATCCTCACGCCCGCTTCTGCCATCCCTGCATCCTTTGTCATTCCCGACGCACACTTTGTCATTCACGCACACTTTGTCATTCCCGACTTGATCGGGAATCCAGTCTTAAAAAGAACCATACCCTCTCCATCACTCTGAGTCACGAAGCAATCCAGCCTCATCCCAATAACAATCATTAATATTGATTTTTTATACAAAATGTGTTATAATGCAAGGATGAAATGTAAGAAAATACTCACTCAGTCGTCTTAATTAGGAGACTGTAGGAGTATAAAAATACGCTAAATTTGGTTGACTTATACATCCAAAACACGTATCCTCCTACGGATTACTGCAGTATCAGAGTCACGCTCCGTGACTATCCACAATCAAATGTGGGTGACTATCGGAGCATTACTGATATACTGTAGTTGTGTCCACTTGGCACGCTTTTTTTCTAGCGAGCCACAGGGGTCGTTATGTTCGTTTACAAACATCCTTCTTATACATATATATGTATAAGAGAGCAGGGTGGGCTACTGTTAATTCATGTAGCTTTCATAACGAAACAACTACAACAGCGCTACTCGCATGCGCTTTATAAATCTGCGTGTCACAGAAATACTTTTTACCTTAAGGAAAGCAAGACAGAAACTCAGTCCGAATTTACAGCTAGTCCTCATGTGCAATGTCGAAACTGGGGAGTAGTTTGAACGGAAGCCTTTCAGGCTTCCGTTCAAACACTCTCCCCATGTACATGAGGTTAGTGATATTACGCAAACCGGCTTTAACTCCAGTTTGCGAATATGAATTAATTCATATTATAAGCATTAGTAATAATTGGGTGTTAACGCCCAGGAAGCTGCCTAAAATCTCATCGGAGTCCAAAGTGACTAAAAGTCTGAGCGAAAATTTTGTATTGTGAGGAGCCATATCTAGATATGGTGACGAGCAGTACATAATTTGCAGCCAGACCTTTAGTCACGACGGTCTGACTGAGGAGGTAAATCTAAGCTTGCTTAGATTTAGGCTCTGAAGGAGGGACGAAAGCTTTTGCTTACGACCCGAAACGAGTATTTTAGAATTATTCTCGTGGTGAGATTTTAGGCAGTTTCCCAATTACAAATAAACAAAAGTTATGACTTTAACAAAAACAGTGGTTGCTAAGCTAGCAGTAGCTTTCGTAGCAATCTCAATGATGGCTTTCGCTGTTGTTCCTGCACAGGCACAGACAGTTGAAGAGCTACAGGCTCAGATCGATGCCCTTATGGCACAGATCTCAGCTCTAGGCGGAGGTTCAATGTCAACCTCATCTGCATGTCCTTACACATGGACACGTTCTCTTACACAGGGTGACACAGGTGCAGATGTAATGGCACTTCAGAAGTTCCTAAACGGTTCTGCTGATACAAAGGTTGCAGTTTCAGGTGCTGGTTCAACTGGTTCTGAGACTTCATTTTACGGTCCTGCTACAGCAGCAGCGGTATCTAACTTCCAAGTTAAGTACCGAACAGACATCCTTTCACCAGTTGGTCTAGTAAACGCTACTGGTTTCTTTGGTCCATCAACAATGGCTAAAGCAAACGCACTATGTGTTTCATCAACAGGTACAGGTACAGGAACTGGTTCAACAGTTTCAGGTGACCTAGAAGGTGGCGCTGGTTCAGTAGATACTTGGGATGTTGTTTCATCTCTTTCCAACGAAGAAGTTGGTGAGGGTGAGGAGGATGTAGAGGTAGCTGGTCTTCAGGTTGAAAACTCAGATGACTCAGACATCGAAATCCGCGCTGTTAAGCTTGTGTTCGCACAGGGTACAGCTGGAAGCAAGTTCGTTAAGTATGCTGACGAAGTTTCAGTATGGGTTGATGGCGAAGAGTTCGCTCGCCTAGACGCTTCTGACTTCACAAGCAACAACTCTTACACAAAGACTGTTTCTCTAGATTCAGGTGCTGTTATCAAGGCTGGTGATACTGGTGAGGTTGTAGTTGCAATCTCAGGTATCTCAAACCTAGATTCAGCTGATGCTGGTGACACTTGGATAATAGACTTCACAAGCGTACGCTTCGAAGATGCTCAGGGTTCAATTGTTAGCGAAGATCCAACAGTATCTCCTGTAACATTCTCATTCGAGACATTTGCTACATCTGCAAACATCGAATTCAAGATTAATTCAGGTGATAATGCTATCAACGACGGTCAGTCTATTGCTGTTTCTTCAACTACAGACACAAACGGCGTTGAGATCCTTTCATTCGAAGTTACAGCTGAGGGTAATTCAGATCTAACTATTGACGCTCTACCTATTACATTTACTGGTAGCGTAGGTCTTAGTTACATCTTCAACACAGCTGAACTTTGGATTGACGGTGAGCTCGTAGGTTCTGAAGCTACAACAACAACTTCAACCTCAGGCACTCAGTTGTTCGACAACCTAGACTGGACACTTGCTGCTGGTGAAACAGTAGAAGTAGTAGTTAAGGTTGATGTTAACAACACTGACAGCAACTTTGTAGCTGGTTCTACATTGTATGCAGAAATCGGTGAGACTGAGACAGATATGTCAATCTTCGACATCGTCGATGAGAATGATGATGATCTACTTGATGGCAACAAGACAGGTTCTGAGTCTTCAGAAGCTCATGTCTTCTACACAGATGGTGTATCAGTTGTTGAGAACGATGTTTCTGCAGTAGCAACTGCAGGAAGCAACGACGATGACGACTACGTAACTCTTACAATCAAGTTCGATGTAACAGCTTACGGTTCAGACGTTTACGTTCCAAACTTCGCTTCATCAACTAAGGGTACTACAGCAACAGGCGCAACACCTACAACTGGCGACGGTGTATTGGTACACTTGCAGTCTGCTGACACTGACCTAACAGCTGTTACTCCAGTTATCTCTTCTACTGCGACTGAGGAAACAAACTCATTCCTAGTTAAGGAAGGTGATACAGAGACATTTACTATCAAGGCAACAGTTGCGAACAGCGCAACATCTACTCTTGATAATGCTGCTGTACGTATGATCCTTGCTGGTGTTAACTTCGGTGACACAGATTCAGCTACTGGTGACTACGTATTCACTTCAAGTGTTTCTGACATCAAGACTGATTACGAGGTTATCGTTAACTAGTCTGATGCACATTTCTTAACGTAAGTTAGATTAAAACAAAAAGCCCCCGCGCAAGCGGCGGGCTTTTTGTTTTACCCACTTCACTCACTTCACTCACTCTTTCACAAAAGGCTACCGAAGTCCGACATTCACCCCAGGATGCGGGTATTGTTTGCTATAATTAGTTAATCATTTATTTTTATGAAATTATTTAACAAAAGCT